>JBKPKU010000125.1:0-5952 GCA_046731295.1 Actinomycetota bacterium | reverse complement strand
GGCGGGACCTGCGAGCCGATCGGGAACGCGTCGCACAGCAGGACGCGCTCGCCGGCCCGCGAGGCCTCGAGCGCAGCGGTCAGGCCGGATGCGCCCGCGCCGACCACGATCGTGTCGACGTGGAGGTGTCTGGAGGTCGTTCTCCTCTGTGGGCGGCCTTCCGGCAGCCGCCCCGAGCCCGTCGCGTGCCGGATCAGGCGTTCGGCGACCGGCCAGGCGAACCGGGGCCGGACGAACGTCTTCATGTAGAAGCCCACCGGCATCAGCGGGCGCATCAGGTCGGTGACGTGCAGGAGGTCGTGCTCGGCCGAGGGCCAGCCGCGGCCGCGTTCGACCCGCACGCCGGCCTCGGCGGGGGTGATGCAGGAACGCACGCCCGGAACGTCGTCGACAGTGACCATGCAGTTCGGGCACTCGCCGGTCCCGCAGTACAGGCCGCGTCGGCGGCGGGACTTCAGCGATCGCGAGAACGTGCGCACGCCGGCCCGGAACAGCGCGGACGCGACCGAGTCGCCATCCTCGATCGGGATCTCGCGCCCTTCGAACCGCAGGGAGCCCGGCGTCATCCGATCCTGTTCGTCGTGGCGTCGCGCGTGAGCTCGAACCAGGTCCGGCAGCCGAGCGCGTGGAACCAGCGCTCGGTGGCGGGCCCCGGATCGTTGTCGGGCAGGAAGACCCGCGCGAAGTCGGCCTCGGTGTCCTCGGCGACGTGCGGCCGCCCCTGCCCGCCGAACGTGAACTCGGTGTGCGGACGAGCCCCGCAGTTCGGGCAGGGGATCCGAAGCGTCACGCGCGCCGCCGCTTCCGGTCCCGCAGCACGGCCCGCGACGCGACATAGCCCGGCGCGCCGGTCACGCCGCCTCCCGGGTGCGTGCCGGCGCCGCACAGGTACAGGCCACCGATCGGGGTCCGGTATCGCGACCACGCGGGGAGCGGCCGCATGAAGAACAGCTGGTCCACGTTGAGATCGCCGTGGAAGATGTTGCCCTCGGTCAGCCCGTACGTCCGCTCGAGGTCGAACGGCGTCAAGACCTGCATCGCGCGGATCGATCCGGCTACGTTGTCCGAGTACCGCGCGATCGTCTCGACGACCTTGCGTCCCAGCTCGTCGCGGCGCTCGTCCCACGTGCCCGAACGCAACGCGTACGGCACGTATTGCACGAACGCGGTCATCACGTGGGTCCCGGGCGGCGCGAGCGTGTCGTCCACGTTGGACGCCGTGACGCAGTCGACCCAGAGCTCGTCCGGGATCTCGCCCCAGCGGTGCTGGTCGTACATCCGCTGGGCGCCCTCGAGCGTCGGCACCAGCGTCGCGAGCGACCGGCGGTTGGGGTCGGCGTCCTCCGGCATCCCGTTCCACCTCGGCTCCTCGTCAAGCGCCATGTTCACCTTCGCGCAGGGGCCGGCCATCGTGATGGCCTCGACGTCGGCGCGGAAGTCCTCGGGCAGCTCTGCCTTGTCCACCAGGCCGAGGAAGGTGCGCTTGGGGTCGGCGTTCGAGACGACGACGCGAGCCGGGAACTCGGTCCCGTCCTCGAGGGTCACGCCGACCGCCCGCCCGTCGCGAACGTCGACGCGTGCAACCGGCGCCGACGTCCGGATCTCGGCCCCGGCCCGTCGGACCGCGGCCTCCATCGCCCGCGTGATCGAGCCCATCCCCCCGATCACGTGCCCGTTGAACCCCTGGATGTGGTGCTCTCCGCCCGACAGCATGTGGAACAGCAGCCCGATCGCCGTCCCGGGCCGGTACGGCGGCGCGTGCATGCCGTAGACGTTGTTGGCCAGGTAGAGGCGTCGCACCTCGTCGGACTCGAACGACCGGTCGACGAAGTCGCCGAGCGACCCGGTGGCGAACCGGATCAGGTCCGAGAGCTGGTCGCCGTTCAGGTGCCGGAACCGACGGAACAGGCGCCGGCCCTCGCGCACCCGCCCCCAGCCGCGCGCGTACAGGTTCGGCGGCTTCTCGAGGAAGAACGGCTGCAGGTACCACGCGAGCTCGTGCAGGCGCTCGGTCACTCGTCCGAACGCCTCGGCGTCGTGCGACGAGATCCGCCGGATCTCCTCGGCCGTGCGCTCGTGCGTCGACCACCACGGGAGGACCCGCCCGTCCTCGAACATCACCTGCAGCCCCGGCTCGCACGGCAGCATCCGGAGGCCGTGACGCGCCAGCCCGAGATCGTCGACGACCTCCGGCCGCAACATGCTGGCGATGTACGACGTGGTCGAGGCGCGGATGCCCGGCGCGATCTCCTCGGTGACGCAGGCGCCGCCGACGATCTCGCGCCGCTCGAGCACCAGCGTTCGAAGTCCGGCGCGGGCGAGGTAGAAGGCGGCCGTCAGGCCGTTGTGGCCGCCGCCGACGATCACGACGTCGTGGGGTTCGGTCACACGTGCCCTGGGTCCGCGGCTGGGGCCATCGCGCGAAGTCTCCCACGACCGCCGGCTCAGCCGGCGGGAACCGCTTCCTCCCGGTTCGCGGCCGCGAGGTGACAGGCGGCGAAGTGACCCGGGCGCAGCTCGATCAGGCCGAGATCCTCGCCCAGGCACTTCGGCTCGACGCCGGCCGCCGCCACCGCGCCCGAGGCCACCTCGGGGCAGCGCGGGTGGAACCGGCACCCCTCGGGGATACGTGTGGGGTCCGGCGGCTCGCCGGACAGGTACGGCCTCGACAGCCCGCCGGCCTCGGGCACCACCTCGAGCAGTGCCTTGGTGTAGGGGTGGAGCGGCCGCGTCAGGACGTCCTCGGCCGGTCCGATCTCGACGATGCGCCCCAGGTACATGACGGCCACGCGGTCGGCGATCGTCCACGCGAGGCCGAGGTCGTGGGTCACCACCAGCATCGCGATCCCGAAGTCGTCCCGCAGGCCGAGCAACAGCTTGAGGATCTCGCCGCGCACCGACGCGTCGAGGCTCGACACGGGCTCGTCGGCCACGATGATCTCGGGCTCGAGCACCAGGGCCCCCGCGATCACGACGCGCTGACGCTGGCCGCCCGACAGCTCGTGGGGGTATCTGAGGAAAAACCGCTCGGGCGGACGCAGGCCCGATCGCGCGAGCGCCCGCGACACGAGCTGCGCCTCGCTCATCCCGTCGTGCGCCGTCACCCCGTGGATCCGAAGGCCCTCCGCCACCGACTCGTAGATCGTCTGCCTCGGGTTCAGGGCGGCGGTGGGGTCCTGGAACACGATCTGCACCCGCCGGCGGTATTCGCGAAGGATCTTGGTGCTCCGGCCGAGCGGCTCGCCCATGAAGCGTATCTCGCCCTGGTTCGGGCTCTCGAGCCCCATGATCGTGCGGGCGAGCGTCGTCTTGCCGCAGCCGGACTCCCCGGCGAGCGCAAGCACCTCGCCGCGGCGAAGCGTCAGGTCGACCCCGTCGACGGCGCGAGAGATGGTGGCCTTCTTGCCGGCCACACCCGCGCCGAGGCCGACGCGTCCCGCGAACGAGACGTGCAAGTCGCGGACCTCCAAGACAGGCTGGTCCGTGCCGGGCGCGGCGGCCGCGGGTTCTGCAAGCGCCTCGCTCACGTCCCCACCCGCTCCTTGGCGGGCACGAGCAGGCAGGCGGCCCGGCGCCGCTCCCCGGCCTCGTACAGATCCGGGATGACCGTGGGGCACTCGTCGAACGCGACCGGGCAGCGCGGGTGGAACGAGCATCCAGAGGGGATCGCGTCGGGCTGCGGCGGGTCGCCGCCGAGACCCGAGGGTGCCTTTCGGAAGCGCGCGTCGCCGATCGCGGGGAAGGCGGCGGAAAGCGCCTTCGTGTACGGGTGCGCCGGGCTCTCGAACACCGGACCCGACGGCCCCTCCTCCACGATCTTGCCCGCGTACATGATCGCCAGGCGGTCGCAGACCTCGACCAGCACCGACAGGTCGTGGGTGATGAACAGCATCGCCAGGCCCATCTCGTGCTGGAGCTTGTTCAGGAGGCTGAGGACCTGGGCCTGAACCATCACGTCGAGCGCCGTCGTGGGCTCGTCGGCGATGATCAGGCTCGGGCTGCACGTCAGCGCCATCGCGATCATCACCCGCTGCCTTTGTCCGCCCGAGAGCTCGTGCGGGTAGTCGCGCAGGCGCCGGGGGGGCAGCCCCACCTTCTCGAGCAGGTCCCCGGAGCGCACGATCGCTTCTTTTTCTCGCGAGAGTCGATGGATCACGATCGACTCGGCCAGCTGATCGCCGATCCGCTGAACGGGGTTGAGCGCATGCATCGCGCCCTGGAATACGACCGAGGCACCAGTCCAACGGACCGCGCGTAAGCGGCCGGCCTTCATCGTGAGGACGTCCTCGCCGTTCAGGAGCACCTGCCCGGAGGTCTTCGCGCCGGCCGGCAGCAGGCGCAGGATCGCGTTGACGATCGTCGACTTCCCGCACCCGGACTCGCCGGCCAGGCCGAGGACCTCGCCCCTGTCGACGTCCAGCGACACGCCGCGCACGGCCGGGATCGGCCCAGCCTGGGTCGCGTACGTCACCTCGAGGTCGCGGACGGATAGGACGCTCATCGTTGTCGCAGCTTCGGGTTGAGGATCTCGTCGAGCGCGAACCCGCACAGCGTGAACCCCAACACGACGAACACGATTGCGAGGCCGGGGGGCACGATCCACCACCACTGCCCGGCGTACGCGGCTCCGGTGCCGAACGCGTTCTCCAGGGTCGTCCCCCACGACGTCGACAGCGGATCGCCGAGCCCGAGGAACGCCAGCGTGCTCTCCGACAGGATCGCGATCGCGACGGTCAGGATCGTGTTGGCGAAGATCAGTGGTCCGACGTTCGGCAGGATATGTCGCGTGTTCAGGTGCCAGCCGCTTGCTCCCAGCGCCCGAGACCGCTCCACGTAGGGCCGCGTCTTCACCGAGAGCACCTGTGCCCGGACGATGCGGGCGGTCGACGGCCACGACGTGATGCCGATCACGATGATGATGACGCCCAGCGAGGGGCTCAGCACCGAGGCCAGCACGATCGCGAGTGGCAGGAACGGGATCACGAGGAACCAGTCGGTCAGGCGCATCAGGACGGTCTCGGAGGGACCGCCCTTATAGCCGGCCAGGATGCCGATGAAGGACCCGATCACGATCGAGATCGCGGTGGCGAGCAGTCCTACCGTCAGGGAGACGCGCGTGCCCCAGATCGTCAGCGTCAGCACCGACCGGCCGAAGTTGTCGGTCCCGAGCGGGTACTTCAGCGACGGGGGCGAGAAGGGGATCCCGTTGCACGGGCACGTCGCCTTGAGGCCTTCCTTGTCGGCGAGGAGCGGAGCGAAGATCGCCACCAGCGCGAACAGGATCAGCACGGCCAGGCCGATCATGCCGAGCGTGTTCTTCCGGTAGGTCTTCCAGACCCTGCCGGCCGATGCGCGACGCCGCGTCCATGCGATCTGACGCGGGTTCCTGGGGATCTCGGGCGATGGTCCCGGCTCGAGCTCCGTCCCGATGGGCGGTCCTTCCTCGAACGTGGGCAGGGCCTCGGGCGGGCGCATCAGGCGGCCCTCACCCGGGGATCGAGCTGGGAGTACAGGACGTCGGCGATGAGGTTGGCGATGATGACCGCCGCCGAGAACAGCAGGAACAGCCCCTGCAGCAGCGGGAAGTCCTTCGAGCCGATCGCCTGCACCGTCAGCAGGCCCAGCCCGGGGTACGAGAACACGTACTCGATCGTGATCGCGCCGCCGAAGATGAACCCGAGCGAGAGCAGGACCACCGTGAACGTCGGCAGGAGCGCGTTCGGTACCACGTGGCGCCACAGGATCTGCTTTTCACGCACGCCCTTGGCGCGGGCCGTCATGACGAAGTCGTCGTTCATCACGTCGATCAGCGAGTTGCGCATGATCAGCGAGTACTCGCCCATGTAGGCCACGACCAGGACGAACCAGGGCAACGCGAGGTGGTTGAGGACGTCGGCCACGTGGCCCAGACCCGACAGGTCTGCTCCGGGCGTCGAGTACCCCCCGGCCGGG
>JBKPKU010000124.1:0-3451 GCA_046731295.1 Actinomycetota bacterium | reverse complement strand
ACGTCGGCCTCGCGGTCCCAGAACCGCATCATCCGGCGTTCGAGCACGTCCTCGTCCATCTGGCCGTGCGCGACCACGAGGCGCGCGTCGGGCACCTGCTCCTGGAGCCACGCCGCCTGGCGCTCGATCGTCGCGACGCGGTTGTGGACCCAGAACACCTGCCCCTCTCGCAGGAGCTCGCGCCGGACCGCGCCGAGCGCCAGCCCCTCGTCGTACTGGCCGACGTACGTGAGCACCGGCTGGCGATCCTCGGGCGGCGTGTCCACGGTCGACATGTCGCGGATCCCGGTGAGCGCCATCTCGAGGGTCCTCGGGATCGGCGTGGCCGACATCGTGAGCACGTCCACCTGTGCGCGGAGCCTCTTCAGCCGCTCCTTGTGCGCGACCCCGAATCGCTGCTCCTCGTCCACCACGACCAGCCCGAGGTCCTTGAACGCCACGTCCTTCGACAGCAGGCGGTGCGTGCCGATCACGACGTCGACCGCGCCGCGGCGCAGGTCCTCGACGATGCGGTCCTGTTCGGGCTTCGACACGAACCGCGACAGCATCGCGACCTTGAGTGGGAAGGGCGCGTAGCGCTCGGAGAACGTGATGAGGTGCTGTTCGGCCAGCAGCGTCGTGGGAACCAGGACGGCCACCTGCTTGCCGTCCATCACCGCCTTGAACGCCGCCCGCACCGCGATCTCGGTCTTGCCGAACCCGACGTCGCCGCAGATCAGCCGGTCCATCGGCCGCGGGCGCGCGAGGTCGGCCTTGACCTCCTCGATCGCGGTGAGCTGGTCGCCGGTCTCCTCGTGCGGGAACGCGTCCTCGAGCTCCATCTGCCACGGCGTGTCGGGACCGTACGCCGGCCGCTCCACCGACATGCGCACCGAGTACAGCCGGACGAGCTCGCCCGCCATGTCCTTGACGGCGCGCTTGACGCGCCGGGTGGTCCTCACCCAGTCGCCGGTCCCCAGCCGAGATAGGCGCGGCGATTCGCCGCCGAGGTAGCGAGCCACCATGCCGACCTGGTCGGTCGGGACCGAGAGCCGGTCGCCCGCCGCGTACTCGAGCACCATGTAGTCGCGTTCGGAGCCGCCGATCGCGCGGCGCTGCACGCCGACGTAGCGGCCAACGCCGTGGACCCGGTGCACGGCGAAGTCGCCGATCTCGAGCTCGTCGGCGATGGCGTCGGTCGTGCGCCTGGTGAACCGCGGCGCCTCGCGCGTGTGCCGCCGCGAGCCGAACAGATCCTCCTCGGTGGCGACCGCGAGCCTGCCCGCCGGGAACACGAACCCGGCCTCGAGCCCGACCTCCGCGGTCTCGACGTGCGGCAGCGCGACGAACTCGCGGAGGCGTTCGAGCGAGCCGTGGGCGCGCGCCGTCAGCAGGATCCGGTACCCGCGCTCGCGCAGCTCGGAGGCCCGGCGCGCGAGCTCGTCGGGATTGCCCTGCGCGGTCCCCCACCCCTCGATCCCGAGGTCGGTCCCCTCCGTGAACCCCGTCAGGTGCAGCCGGGCCGGCCCGTCGAGCGCCTCCTCCAGCGATCGGACCGCCACCGGGCCGGGCCAGTTCGAGGCCTCGGCGAGCGCGTTCGCGTCCTCGAACGTCCGGTTCGCGCGGTCGAACGTGCGCCGCGCATCGGCGACCACGACCCACGAGCCCTGGGGGAGCAGCTCCGCCGCGAGCGGCATCCGGTCGAACAGGAGCGGCGCGAGCGACTCGATGCCCTCGGCGTGCAGCCCCTCGCCCACCCGCTCGAGCCCGTCGCGGAACCGGTCGAGGTGACGTGGAGCGAGCTCGCGGGCCCGCGCGGCCAACGTGTCGTCGGGGACGAGCTCGCGCACCGCGGGGACCTCGAGGCGGACCAGCGGCCCCGAGGACAGCTGCGACGACGGGACGAACTCGCGAAGCGACTCGATCTCGTCGCCCCAGTACTCGAGACGCGCGGGCCGTCTCGCGATTCCGGGGAACACGTCGACCACGCCGCCGCGGACGGCAAACTCTCCGCGGTGCTGCACGATGTCGGTGCGGGCGTACCCCAGCGCCACCAGCCGCTCGGCGAGCGCGTCGGGCGGCAGGTCGGTTCCCTTCACGAGCTCGACCGGCGGCACCTCGCCAAGCGTCGGGATGAGCGGCTGCATCGCGGCGAGCGCCGGTGCAACGAGGACGAACGGCCCCTTGGCCGCCTTGAGCCGTCGAACCGCATCCGCCCGCCGCGCCGAGACCTCGGGCGAGGGTCCGATGCCCTCGTACGGCAGCGCCTCCCACGACGGAAGCAGCGCCGAGTCCTCCGGGCCGAGCCACGCCTCCGCTCCGCGGGCGAGCTGCTCCGCCTCCCGCGGCCCGGAGGCGACCAGCAGCACCGGCGCGTCGATCGCCCGCGAGAGCGCGGCGACCAGGAAGTCCTGGCCCGCGTCCGCCCGGGCTACGACGGGCCGGGCACGTTCGAGCAGCAGGCGTTCGAACGCCTCGGACCCGATCAGCGCGTCGAGCGCCGTCTCCAGCAGGCCGCCTCCCTCCTCCGTTCGCTCTTTCGACCCCGGACAACACGAACAGGCCCCGTTCGGCCGAACGAGGCCTTGACCTTCGGTTTCGTATTCGGTGCGTCGCGCTCAGCGTTCGCGCGGCGCCGAACGATTGTATCGGTCCTGGGTGACCAGCAGACCCTCGCTCACGAGCGACAGCACCGCGTCGGCCCCCTCGTCCACCAGCGCGGCCACCTCGCCCTCGTCCCGCTTGGGGAAGGGGTTCAGGACGTAGTCGCCCGGATCCTGACGGCCGGGGGGCCTGCCGACGCCGAGCCGCACACGGTAGAAGTCGGGTGTTCGGAGCGCGCGTTCGAGCGACCGCAGCCCGTTGTGGCCGGCCGTCGAACCGCCGGCCTTGACCCGCAGCGCGCCGAACGCGAGGTCGATCTCGTCGTGCACCGCGATCACGTACTCGGGGTCGACGCCGTGCTTGCGCGCCAGCGAGGCGATCGGCGGGCCGCTCTCGTTCATGAACGAGCGGGCCTTCGCCAGGACGATGCGATCGCCCGCGTACCGGATCTCGGCGGTGTCCGCCGCGACGAACCGCGTCTTGCGGAACCGCTCGCGCTCGCGCGAGGCGAGCTCGTCCACCACGCGGTAGCCGAGGTTGTGCCGGGTCTTCGCGTAGCGCTCGCCGGGGTTGCCGAGCCCAACCACGAGCCAGGTCATGACGGCGAGGGCGGCTAGCCCTCGGACGATTCGGAGGACCCGGCTCCTTCGCCCTCGCCCTCGGCGGCCCCGCCCTCGGCGCCCTCCTCGCCCTCGGCGGCCTCGCCCTCGGCCTCCTCGCCCTCGGCGCCCTCCTCCTCGAGTTCGACGGCCATCTGAGGCTGGGCCACCGCCACGACCGATTCCTCCTCGTTGGTGAGGAACGTGACGCCCGAAGGGGCATGCAAGTCGCTCACGCGCAGGCCCATGCCGATCTCGAGCTCGGAGAT
>JBKPKU010000123.1:0-16534 GCA_046731295.1 Actinomycetota bacterium | reverse complement strand
CGGCGGCGGGCGCGCGCGACTTCCGTCAGTGGTTCGGCGGACGCGAGCTCGAGATGAGCGGCATCTGGGGCGTGGTCACCTCGCCCGAACATCGCGGCGGCGGCCTCGCAACGCGCGCGGTGACGACGCTGCTCGAGGAGGCGCGCGCCCGCGGTCAGTCCGTGAGCGCCCTGTACCCCGCGACGCAGCGCCCATATAGAGGAATCGGGTACGAGCTCGCGGGCACGATGACGCGGCACGAGGTCGCGCTCGACGACCTGCCGCGCAGGGCGTTGGTCCCCCTGCCGGTGGATGAGCTCGATCCGGAGCGAGACCTCGACGGCGTGCGCGCGTGCTACCGCGCGTCCGTGTCGGGTCACAACGGGCCGATCGATTCGGGCGAAGACGACTGGTGGCCGGATCGGATACTGGGTCGATGGTTCAGCAGCGACGTGCAGCGCGCCGTCGTGGCGCGCGGACCCGACGGCATCGAGGGCTACGCGTCGTTCACCTACGGCCCGGCCTCGGGCGCGATCGACTTCAACTACAGCGTCGTGTGCAGGCACCTGGTGGCGTCCACGATGGAGGGGATGGCGTCGCTCCTGTCGTACCTGCGCGGGTTCCGAGGGCTCGGCGTGTCGGTTCGCTTCACGGGACCGCCGGCGGCGCCGCTCGCGCTCCTGGTCGAGGAGCAGCGCGTGCTGCCAGTGTGGACGTACCGATGGATGCTGCGATTGCTCGACGTGCCGTCCGCGCTCTCGTCGCGCGGGTACATGCCGATCTCGGCCGAGTTCGACCTGACGGTCGAGGACGGGCTGTTCCCCGAGAACCGGGGGCCGTGGCGCGTGACGATCTCGGAGGGCGAGGCCTCGGTGTCGCCGGCTCCGCGGTCGGCGGGTCGACCCATGGCGATCGGGACGCTGTCGTCCCTGTACACCGGGTTCCTTTCGTCGTGGGACGCGGCGGCGCTCGGGCTCATCGAACGCGATCCTGGCGCCGGTGCTGGCATCGGTGTTCGGAGGGCCGGCGCCCTGGATGCACGACTTCTTCTAGAGGAGTCCGTTCAAGGGGCGACGACACGCTCCGCGATCTGTACCGCATTGAGCGCCGCGCCCTTGCGCAGGTTGTCCCCGCAGGCGAACAGCAGGAGCGCGGCCGGTCGGCCCTCGGGCTGCCGGATCCGACCCACGAGCACGTCGTCGATCCCGGCCGCCTCGAGCGGGCTCGGGTAGAGGTCTCGGCTCGGGTCGTCGCGGACCTGCACGCCCGGAGCCCCCGAGAGCACCTCGCGGGCCTCGGACGGCGAGATCGGCCGCCCGAACGTCGCGTCCAAGCTGACGCTGTGCCCCACCGCCACCGGGACGCGCACACAGGTCGCCGAGATCTCCAGGCCGTCGAGCGACAGGATCCGCTTGGCCTCGCGCGCGACCTTGATCTCCTCGAAGGTGAATCCGCTCTCGGCGTCGAACACGTCGATCTTGGCCACGACGTTGTACGCGATCGTCTTGCCGATCACGTCCCCGACCGGCAGGGCGTCGGGATCAGGCCTCGAAAGGTCCTCCTCCATGCCGTGGAGCTTCTCGACCTGCTCGGCGAGCTCGCGCACGCCCTTGGCCCCGGCACCCGAGACCGACTGGTAGGACGACAGGGACAGCGACCGCAGCCCCGCCTCTCGATGCAGCGGTGCCAACGCCATCAGGACGGTGATGATGGTGCAGTTCGGGACGCTGTAGACCTTGGCCCCGCGCTCGAGCGCCTCGGGGTTGACCTCGGGGATCACGAGCTCGGCCCACGGCTCCATCCGGAACGCGCTCGAGTTGTCGACCACGACCGTGCCGGCCTCGGCGGCCCGCGGCACCCAGGTCTTGGCGGTCTCGCTCCCGCAGCTGGAGAGCGCGAGGTCGAGCCCTTCGAGCGCCTCGGGCGTGAGGGCCTCGACCGTCCGCTCCTGGCCCCGGAAGCGCAGGCGCGTGCCCGCGGTGCGCTCGGAGGCGAGCAGGACGAGCTCGTCGAGCGGGAACGAGCGCTCCTCCAGGATCGAGAGCATCGTGCGCCCGACTGCTCCGGTCGCACCCACGATGGCTACACGCATGGTCCACCCATGCTAGCGGCTTGCCTTGTGTGCCTCGACGAGGCGGGGGTACGGTCCAGACGAGTGTCGAGCGCTGGGAGGCGATCGAGATGCAGGACGTCGACATGGCGATGGACGAGCTCGAGCACAAGGGCGCCCATCACCACGAGGCCGCGATGCACGGGCACAAGCACTTCCACGTGACGCACTACCTGCACCGCGGCGAGAACTGGGGACACCTGCTGTCGACACACGCGCACGACCACAACCATCCGGCGGTCGAGCACGTCCACATCCCGCACGAGGACATGGAGAAGGAGCACCGGCGCGAGGCGCATGTCCACGATCACGCGCGCCCGGCCGAATCGCCCGCCTGATCCTCGGGAGGCGGGCGGAGTCGACCCGCCTCGACGCCGGTCCGGTCTCGGCTTAGCGGAACGCCCAGGAATCGAGCATGTCGCGGAACGCGACGGCGCTGGTGTCGAACCCCGACACCAGGTCGTTCAGCGTGACCCGCCAGCCGATATCGCCCTTGACCGTCACGACCTCGCGCATGAGGAAGCGGTTGCCGCGCTCGGATGAGACCGAGACGTCCCACTGCAGCGCGTCGCTGCCGTCGACGGTGGACTCACTGGCCGGCCCGGGCGTCAGGCCGGCGTCCTCGTCTCGCTGGCGGACGAACTCGGACCAGGCGTTGAGCGCGGTCCCGGTCTCGAGGTCCACCGCCTCCACCACCACCGTGGCCGAACCCGTGGGCGGCGCGAACTGGTCGAGCGTCACGTTCGAACCGAACCGCGCCGGCCCCGCCTCCCAACCCTCGGGCACGGTGAGGCAGTAGCCGAAGTTCTCTGACTCGAAGTTCGCGCCGCCGCAGGGGTCGGGGCGGAACAGGAAGAACGCGCCCACGCCGAGCGCCGCGCCCACGAGGATCCCGAGCGCGATCAGCGGCCGCCACTTGGAGGGCTGGGCCGGCGGGGTGATCTGGATCGGCGGACGCTCGCCGCGTTCGACCCGCGGCATGAGTGCGGTCGCGGCCGGCTCGAGGGAGTTGCCGCACTTCTGGCAGATGCCGCGGTCCTCCTCGTTGACCTCGCGGCAGGTGGGGCAGATGACCACGTTCTGCTAGGCCTCCTCGGCCAGGGTCCGCCCCTCGAGGCCGAACCGCTGGTGCACGGCCCGGACGGCCCGCTCGGCGTCGTCGGCCCGGATCACACAGGAGATCCGGATCGAGGAGGTCGAGATCATCTCGATGTTGATGCCCTCGGCGGCCAGCGCGTCGAACATGTCGGCGGCCACGCCGGGGTTGCTCTTGATGCCGGCCCCGACGAGCGAGAGCTTGGCGATCCCGTCGTCGGTCTCGTAATTCAGGGCGCCGACGTCGGCCACGATGCTCGAAAGGACGGCGTCGAGCCGCGTCAGGTCGGCCCTCGGGATCGTGAAGGACAGGTCGGTGCGGCCGTCGTGGGAGACGTTCTGCACGATCATGTCGACGTGGATGCCCTCGGCGGCGACGGCCTTGAAGATCGAGGCGGCGATCCCGGGCCGGTCGGGCACCTCGTCGAGGGTGACCTTGGCCTCCTCGTCGTCCAGGGCGACGCCGCGGATCAGGGCGCTCTCGAGCATCGCCCCCGGCTGGATCTCCATCACCCAGGTCCCGGATGCTTCGTCGGTGTGGGCGTTGCGCACGTGGATGCGGACACCGTGCCGTCGAGCGTACTCCACGCACCGAAGTTGGAGGACCCTGGCGCCGGCGGCGGCCAGCTCGAGCATCTCCTCGTAGGAGAGCTGGTCGATCTTGCGGGCGTCCGCGTTGATCTGCGGGTCTGCAGTGAAGACGCCGTCCACGTCGGTGTAGATCTCACACACGTCGGCGCCCAGGGAGGCCGCCATGGCGACCGCGGTGGTGTCCGAGCCCCCGCGCCCGAGCGTGGTGATGTCGTATTCGGTGGACAGGCCCTGGAAGCCGGCCAGGATGACGACGTTGCCGGCGTCGAGGGACTCCTTGATGCGGGCGGGGCGGATCTCGACGATCTTGGCCTTGCCGTGGTGGGTGTCCGTGATGATGCCGGCCTGCGAGCCCGTGTAGGAGGCCGCCCGACAGCCCCGGGCGTTGACGGCGATGGCGAGCAGCGACATGGCGACGCGCTCGCCGGCGGTCAGGAGCATGTCGAGCTCGCGGGGTTCGGGGGCGGGCGTGATCGCGGCCGCCATGTCGAGCAGCTCGTCGGTGGTGTGGCCCATCGCGCTGACCACGGCGACCACGTCGTGACCCTGCTCGCGGGCCCGCACGATGCGGTCGGCCACCCGTCGGATCCGTTCGGGATCGCCAACCGAGGTTCCACCGTATTTCTGCACCACGATGGGCATGTGGTGAGGGTAGCAGTGGGGTTTCGGCCGGCCGGGAGGAGTGTGAGGGTGCGGAGGCGGCGGCGGGCGGGGCTCAGCTAGGCACGAGCCCGTATGCCGTCCAGGGTGACCCGGACGATGCGCTGCACGGCCGCCTTCGACGAGAGGCCGCCCGCGGCCGCGAGTGCGTTCAGGCAGAAAACGGCCAGCTCGTCGGGGGGCGCGTCGTCGCGCACCTCGCCCGCCCGCACGCCCTCGACGAGCAGGTCCCGGACCATCGCGTGGACCTTGTCCTCGGCTCGGCGGACCTGTTCGTCGCCGTGGAGGGAGGCGGCCAGCTCCGCGTCGTGGTGCCGTCGAGACGCGTGGGACAAGAGCGCGTAGGTCTCGAGCACCTCCTCCAGTGCCTCGCCCGGGCCGGCGGCGCGATCGCGGACCTCGGCCAGACGCTGCAGGTGACCGGCGATCTGATCCTCGTGCCAGACGCGAAGGATCGACTCCACGCCGGGGAAGTACTTGTACAGCGTCGCCCGACCGATCCCTGTCTCCTCGGCGATCTGAGACATCGTGACCGATCGCAGCCCCTCCTCGGCGACCAGTGCCGCGGTGGTCGACACGATCGCGTCGCGCACCTCGCGTCGGTGCTCCTCGATCGTGTCGGTCCAGAGACTGGGCACGAGGGAAGTATACGGGATGACGGCCTGGATACAGTCTGTATTGACGAAGACACATTGTCTCGATACCTTGAAAGAACAAGCCTTCGAGGAGGCCAAGCGGTGGATCCGAAGACGGGAGACCGAAAACCCCGATGGCCGATCGTCCTCGGGATCGTCGTGGCGGTGGCCTTCCTCGGCCTGATGATCGCGCTGCACCTGAGCGGCGGGCTCGGCCCCGGACTCCACTAGGGCGAAGGGGTCTCGGATGAAGGATCGCGACGACCTCACGGGGCCGGCCCTCGCTCCCGTCCCGGACGGGATCGATCCGGTGGTCTCGATCGGCGGGCTCATCAAACGGTACGGCGACATCGTGGCCGTGGACGACCTGTCGTTCTCGATCCGCTCGGGCACGGTGACGGGCTTCCTCGGCCCGAACGGCGCCGGCAAGACGACCACGCTGCGCCTGCTGCTCGGGCTCGCGGGGCCGACCGCCGGCGAGGCCCTCGTGTTCGGCCGACGATACCGCGATCTCGACGACCCGGCCCGTCGAGTGGGCGCGGTCCTCGAGTCGAGCGACCTGCACCCCGGGCGTTCGGGATGGGATCATCTTCGGAGCCTGGCGCTCGCGGCGCAGATCCCGAGCGATCGGGTCGACGAGGTGCTCGAGCTCGTCGAACTCACGCCGGCCGCCCGTCGCCGGGTGAAGACCTACTCCCTCGGGATGCGTCAGCGGCTGGGGCTGGCCGCGGCCCTGCTCGGCGATCCCGACCTCCTCGTCCTCGACGAGCCAGCGAACGGCCTGGACCCGGCCGGCGTGCGATGGCTGCGCCGGTTCCTTCGCACGTTCGCCGATGACGGGCGTACGGTGCTCGTCTCGAGCCACATGCTCGCCGAGGCGGCGCAGACCGTCGACCGAGTCGTGATCATCGACCGAGGCAGGCTGGTGGCAGGCGGAACCCTCGAGGAGCTCACCGATCGCGGGACCACCCTCGAGGACACGTTCCTCCGACTCACGGGAGAGGCGTCGTGAGAGCCCTCATCCGATCCGAGCTGCTGAAGCAGCGGTCCACCCGAACGACGCTCGGCCTGTTCGGCGCCTTGGTCGGCCTGGTCCTGATTGCCGTCGTCCTGCACGGGCTCCTACCCGCTGAGGACCTCTCGAGTGCGTCGACCCAGTCGATGATCCTGGGTCGGGGGGAGTTCCTCTCGGCGCTGTTCGCGGGCCTGCTCGGCGCGATGTCGGTCACGGCCGAGATCCGACACGGGACGATCCGCCCCACGTTCATCGTCACCCCGCAACGGACCCGCGTGGTCGCCGCGAAGGTTTCGGTGAGCGTCCTGGTCGGGGCGGCGTTCGGGCTCGTGGCGGGCGGCCTCGCCGCCGCCGTCGGCTCGGCCGTCCTCGAGGCACGGGGAGTCGAGATCCTTCTCGACGCCGGCGACCTCGCCATGCTCGTCGTGGGGAGCGCGGCCGGGGCCGCGCTGTGGGCCGCCATCGGCGTCGGCGTGGGCAGTGTCGTTCGGAACCAGGTCCCGGCGCTCGTCGGCATCTGCGCGTGGCTCCTGTTCGTCGAGGGCCTGCTGGCCGGCGATCTCCTCGGCCTCGGAACGGTCGGCCGCTTCCTTCCGGGGATGGCCGCGGCCGCGATCACCGGACAGGAGCCGAACACGCTCCTGGCGCCGGGTGTGGGTCTCATGCTGCTCGTCGGCTATGCGGTGGGCGCGGCGCTGATCGGCGCGATCGCCATGTCGCGCCACGACGTCGAGTAGGCGAAGGACACCGTGGATCATCGCTTCGATCGAGCCACCCATCCCGCCGAGGGAGCTGCCCCGACTGAGGACGCTCGCTCCATCGCTCGCATCACCGTGATGATCGAGAGCCGGTTCGTCGTCGAGACCGGTCCAGCGACCGGCAGACACCTCAAGGAACTGACCGCGGTTCCGGTGGACTTCGCGCTCTACCGGCGCGCCAGAGCTGGGAACGAGCCCATCCTCGACGAGGACATTGTCGACGTGCGAAACGGCGACCACTTCTTCGCCCGCCCGCCGCGATAGGACTCCGAGCGGGCCGAACGCCCCGAATCGCACGGGGCATTGGGTGGGTCGGGGAATACGCGTAGGTTGGGAACAGTGCCGGTCGAGGAGGACTGATGGAGCACGACCACTCGGAGCACGCGGATCACGCCGGGCATGCGGCCGAAGCTCAAGGCACCGAAGACGCAGAGCACGACTGGCATGCCGCGCACGACGCCCATGCCGGGCACGACGCCCATGCCGGGCACGACGCCCATGCCGGCCACGACAAGCATGCCGGGCACGACGCCCATGCCGGCCACGACAAGCATGCCGGGCACAGCGTCGCGATGTTCCGCGACAAGTTCTGGCTGAGCGTCGCCCTCACGATCCCGGTCCTGTTCTGGTCCGAGATGATCCAGGACTGGCTCGGCTACGCGGCCCCAAGCTTCCCCCTGTCCGACCGCATCCCGGCCCTCCTCGGGACGATCGTCTTCGTCTACGGCGGCCTGCCGTTTCTCAAGGGCGGCCTGGCCGAGGTCCGGGACCGCCGGCCGGGGATGATGCTCTTGATCTCGCTCGCGATCGTGGTTGCGTACGTCGCGAGCCTGGCCTCCGAGTTCGGCTGGCTCGACCTCGAGTTCTGGTGGGAGCTCGCGCTCCTGATCGACGTGATGCTCCTGGGCCACTGGCAGGAGATGAAGGCGCTCGGGCAGACCTCGAGCGCGCTCGAGGCGCTCGCCGCGCTCCTGCCGGACGAGGCCGAGCTCGTCGACGGCTCGACCACCCGAACCGTCCCGGCCGCGAACCTACGGCCCGGCGACCTCGTCCTCGTTCGCCCGGGCGGACGCGTCCCGGCCGACGGCACCGTAGTCGAGGGCGACGCGGCGATGGACGAGTCGATGATCACCGGCGAGTCGCGCACCGTGGACCGCCGACCCGGCGACCGGGTGGTCGCGGGTACCGTCGCAACCGACAGTTCGCTGCGCCTCCGCGTCGAGGCGGTGGGCGAGGACACCGCCCTGGCCGGTATCCGCCGGCTGGTCGAGCAGGCGCAGGCCTCGAACTCCCGCGCCCAGGCGCTCGCCGACCGCGCCGCGGCGCTCCTCTTCTATGTGGCCCTCGCGGCCGGCGCACTCACGTTCGTCGTCTGGGCCGCGATCGGCGAGACGAGCGAGGCGGTCGAGCGGACGATCACCGTCCTGGTCATCTCGTGCCCCCACGCGCTCGGGTTGGCGATCCCGCTGGTGATCGCGATCTCGACCGGGGTCGCCGCCCGCGCCGGCATCCTGGTGCGCGACCGGCTGGCGCTCGAGCGGATGCGTACGGTCGGCGCGGTGCTGTTCGACAAGACCGGGACGCTCACGAAGGGCAGGCCGGCCGTGCACGACGTGGCCGGCGCCCTGCCGAGGGACGAGGTGCTGCGGCTCGCGGCCGCGGCCGAGGCGAGCAGCGAGCACCCTCTCGCGAAGGCCATCGTAGCCGCGGTTCACGACGTGCCGAACGCCAACGGGTTCCGGGCGCTCCCCGGTCGCGGCGTCGAGGCCGACGTGGACGGCCACCGTGTCCGGGTCGGCGGGCCCGCGCTGCTCCGCTCCCTCGGGACCGAGGAGCCGGCGGGGATCACCCGAGAGACCGCCGGCTGGCGTGCCCGCGGCGCGACCGTGCTCAGCGTGATGCGTGACGACGCCGTCGTCGGCGCGATCGCCGTCGAGGACGAGATCCGCCCCGAGTCGGTCGAGGCCATCGAGGCCCTGCACGGCGAGGGCGTTCGCGTCGTGATGATCACCGGCGACGCGCGCGAGGTCGCCGAGGCCGTCGCGGCCGAGATCGGCGTCGACGAGGTCAAGGCCGAGGTCCTGCCCGAGGACAAGGCCGGCGCCGTGGCCGAGCTCCAACAGCGGGGCCTCCAGGTCGCCATGGTGGGCGACGGGGTCAATGACGCGCCCGCCCTGGCGGGGGCCGACGTCGGCATCGCGATCGGCGCAGGAACCGACGTGGCGATCGAGTCCGCCGGCGTGGTGCTCGCGAGCGACGACCCACGCGCCGTGGTCTCGGTCCGAACGCTCTCCAAGGCCAGCTACCGCAAGATGGTCGAGAACCTCGGCTGGGCGGTTGGCTACAACGTGGTCGCGATCCCGCTCGCTGCCGGGGTCTTCGCGTGGGCCGGGCTGGTCCTGGCTCCCGCCGTGGGAGCGCTCGCGATGAGCCTGTCGACGATCGTGGTGGCCCTCAACGCGATGCTGCTGCGGCGGCTGGACCTGCGCCCGGGCCCGCCCGAGGGTGCCCCGGCTCCCGAGCCAGAGCACGAGCTCGCGAACCACCACTAGGCACGTTTCGTCATCGGGCCGGCGGGGAACCGAAAACGCATGGCCTACGTCATCGCAGAGCCGTGCATCGACGTGAAGGACAAGTCGTGCGTGGACGAGTGCCCCGTGGACTGCATCTACGAGGGCCCCCGGATGCTCTACATCCAGCCCGACGAGTGCGTGGACTGCGACGCCTGCGTGCCGGTGTGTCCGGTGACCGCGATCTTCACCGAGGACGACCTGCCGGCAGACTGGAAGCAGTTCCAGGCGATCAACGCCGAGTGGTTCCAGCAGACCGGTCTCGGCTCGCCGGCAGGCGCCGCGCAGGTGGGTCCGCAGCCGAAGGACCACCCGACCGTCGAGGGCTGGTCGGCCGCGGCCTAGTCCGGGTTCGCCACCATCCGGTTCAGGAAGTCGAGCTGCACGCGCAGGATGTTCTCGGTCACCGCGGTCGAGCGCGTGAGGTGAGTGGCGTTCGGGATCAGCACGAGCTCGTGCCACGTGCCCGCCTCGAACAGCGCCGCCGAGAACCTGAGCGTGTTGGCCACGAACACGTTGTCGTCGGCCAGGCCGTGGATCAGCAGCATCGGCCGGGACAGGTTGGCCGCGTCGTATAGCGGGGAGCTCCGCCGGTAGGCCTCGGGCTCGTCCTGCGGCAGGCCCATGTACCGCTCCGTATAGAAGGTGTCGTACAGGAGCTGGTCGGTCACCGGCGCGCCCACGACGCCGGCGCGGAACACGTCCGGACGCCACAGCAGCGCCATCGCGGCCAGCTCGCCGCCGAACGACCACCCGCGGATTCCCACCCGTGACAGGTCGAGGAAGTCGAACCGCTCGGCCGCCGCGTGCAGCGCGTCGACCTGGTCCTGGAGCGTGACCGCGAAGTCCCGGTACACCATCCGGTCCCACGCCGGCCCGCGCCCGTCCATCCCGCGTCCGTCCACGACGAGCACCGCGAACCCGTTGTCGGCGAACCACTGCGAGGTCGAGTGCGCCCCGGCGGCCTTCAGCACGCGGGCGCCGTGGGGGCCGCCGTAGGGGTCCAGGAGCACCGGGAGCGGCGTGTCGGGTTCGCGCCCGCCGGGGAGGAGGAGGGCGGCCCGGAGCTCTCGTTCGCCTAGCGTGAGGAAGCGAGGCCGGGCCTCGATCACGCTGGGTTCGGACACGTTCTCGATGGGGGCGACCTCCTCGCCACCGCGCGTGAGGACCGCGACCGAACGCATGTCGTGGGGGGTCGCCGAGATCCGGACGGTCACGTCGCCGCCCTCGGCCCCCGAATGGATCCCCGGCTCCTCGGTGAGCCGAACCGCCCCGCCCCCGTCGGCCCAGCGCCAGAGGTGGATCTCGGTGGGGTCGCCGTCCGAGGCTCGGAACAGGACGCCCTCGCGCGCCGAGAGCACCTGCCGCACCTGGAGGCCGGCGGGGGTCACGGGCTCGCCGCTCACGGTGAGGCGATAGGTGTCGGCCTCGCGGTCTGCCACGACGTCGACCACGCGCCCGTCGAGCAGCCGGATCGGCGCCTCCTCGGTCAGGTCGATCCATTGCGGATCCGAACGCTCCTCGACCGGCGTGGTCTCGCCGGTCGTCTCGGACGCCTCGAGCAGCTGCACCGTCTTCTGGTCGCGGGTCTGCACGAGCAGTGTCAGCGGGCCGTGGTCCCAGTGGACACGCGAGAGGTACGGGAAGCGCTCGTGGTCCCAGCGGACCTCCACGCCCTCGCCGCTCTCGGCGTCGAACACCCACAGCGTCACGACGGCGTCGTTCGTGCCGGCCTGCGGGTAGTGCACGGCACGCGGCGGGGCCGCGGGATCCGTCGGATCGGCGATGTGCCAGACCAGCACGTCGCGCTCGTCGACGTGCGCGGCCGCGAGCCTCGAGCCGTCGGGCGACCACCAGTGACCGCGGTTCCGGTCCATCTCCTCGGCCGCGACGAACTCGGGCAGGCCCCAGAACGTGTCGGGCTCGTCGGGCGCCGCGAGCTCGCGGTAGCCGCCCTCTATCTCGCGCACGTACATCGCCCCGTCCACGACGAACGCGATGCGCTCGCCCGCGGGGTCGAGCCTGGGGTCGTCGACGGCGCCGGGCGCCGTCAGCTCGCGCGCCGAGCCCTCGATGAGGTCGGCCAGGAAGAGCCGGCCGCTCACCGAGAAGACGGCCTGTCTCCCGTCCTCGTCGGTGGCGTACGCGGTGACCCCGGACGATCGCTCGCGGGCCCGCTCGCGGCGCGCGCGCTCGGCCTCGGTGAGGTCGCGCTCGGCCTCCTCCTCCCCGGGGTCGAACACGAGCCGCTCCTTCGCCCCCGCCACGTCGAGCACCCAAAGGCAGCTGACCGGGTCGTCGCCGGACTTGGTCCGGAGGTAGGCGACGCGCTCGCCGTCGGGCGAGACCGTGAACGACCGCGGCACGCCGAGGCTGAATCCTCGCGTTCGGGCAAGTTGGTTCGGGAACTCCTCGACGGGCTCGGGCATCAGAACCGCGAGCCTATCAACGGGTCGCTCTAGCGCACCATGACGGCGCCGCCGGCGACGTCGAGGACGACCCCAGTCATCCAGCTCGAATCGTCCGACGCGAGGAACAGCGCGGCCCGAGCCACGTCCTCGGGCGTTCCCAGCCGCTTCAGCGGGTGCGCGTCGATCAAGGACGGCTTCAGGTCGTCGGGGATAACCCGATCGTTCTCCTCCGTCAGGATCGTCTCGGGCGCGATGCAGTTAGCGCGGACGCCGTCCGGCCCGGCTTGCGCCGCGACGTCCTGCGTCATGAGCTCGATCCCAGCCTTGGCCGCGGCGTAGGGAATCGGCGATCGCGGGTGCGGTCGTCGCGCGGCGGCGGACGAGATCGTGATGATGTTCCCCGACCTTCGCTCCTTCATCCCCGGGAGGAAGCTCTTGATCGTCAGGAACGTGAGGGTGAGGTTGGCATCGACGGATGCCCGCCAGGCCTTGACGTCGATCTCCTCGAGGAGACCGGGCTTGGTCAGGCTGGCGCCGGCGTTCGCGACCAGGATGTCGACGGGGCCGAGCTCGCGCTCGATCTGTTCGCGGGCTGCCTCGACCCCCTCGAACGCCGTCAGCTCGGCGACGACCTGCGTAACGCGACCGCCGGTTCCCTCGATCTCTGCCGCGACCTCGCGGAGCGCCGAACGGTCACGACCATGGACGGCCACCAGCGCCCCTTCCTTCGCGAACTCCTTCGCGATCGCCGCCCCGATCCCGCGAGAACTTCCCGTCACGAGCGAGACCCTTCCTTTCAGCGCTGCCACGAAGGTCACTCCCTTCGAACGCCGTTCACATCTCCCGCCGGCCCTCGAGGGCCTGGGAGAGCGTGACCTCATCCGCGTACTCGAGATCACCGCCGACCGGCAGCCCGCTCGCGAGGCGCGTGACCGTCACGCCGACCGGCTTGAGCATCGCCGCGACGTACATCGCGGTGGCGTTGCCCTCGAGGTTCGGATTGGTGGCCAGGATCACCTCGGTCACGCCGTCGCGTTCGACGCGATCGAGCAGCTCCTGCACGCGAAGGTCTTCGGGCCCGACGCCGTCGAGCGGGCTGATCGCGCCGCCAAGCACGTGGTACCGGCCCTTGATCACGCCGGCCTTCTCGATCGTGGCGACGTCCTTGGGCTCCTCGACGACGCACAGCGTGGTTCGGTCTCGTCCCTCGTCGCGGCAGACACGACACAGATCGCCCTCGGCAACGTTGCCGCACTCCTTGCAGAAGGAGATGCGGTCCTTGGCCTGCAGGATGGTCTCGGCTAGTCGCTTGGCCTCGTCGGGCGGGGCCTTGACCAGATGGAAGGCCAGCCGCTGCGCCGACTTGGGCCCGATGCCCGGGAGCCGGGACAGCTCGTCGATCAGGTCCTGGATCGGCCCCTCGTACACCTAGGAGCCGTCCTCGGTCGCTGGGGTGGCGCCGAGCTCGGCCGTGAGCCGGGCGAGGGCCTCTTCCTCCGACGGCGGGTCGTCCTCGACGGGTTCGGGCGGGCCGGCGACGGGCTCGCGAATCGCGCAGGCGATCACCGGCGAGATGCCGAACAGGTCCTGCAGCGCCTGCCGGAGCTCGCCCTCGCGCTCCATGACCTTCTGGACGCCGTAGGGGCGTTCGGGCGGGAACACGAGCTCGAGGGTCTGCCCGTCGAACGCGGCCGGCGTCGAGATCTCCAGGAACGACGGCAGCACCGCCTTACCCGAGCTCCGCAGGTGCGCGATCACGGTCGGCCAGTTGTTGCGGAGCATCGTCACGTCGACCGCCGAGGTGCCCGCACCGAGCACAGGCCCGCTCGCCGGCGCCGGCGGACCAGGCTCGGGCTCGGGATCATCGGCGCGGTTGGGTTCGGAAGCTTTCGCCGGCCGCTTCGTCGCCTTGGGCTCCGCCGGCGGCGCGGGTTCGGTCGCGGCATCCGCCTGCTTCGCGGGAGCGGGCTTCGGCGAGTCGGAGCCGGCCATCGGGGGCCGCCCCGAGCCCCCCTCGGAGCCCGAGGATCCGGACGCGGCGGCCTGGATCCCCGCGACGCGCTCGAGGCGCTCGAGACGTGAGACCAGGGCCTCGGGCGTGGCGTCGGTTTCGGGGATCGTGGCCCGGATCAGCGCGAGCTCGAGCGACAGCCGCGGCGAGGTGGTCCATCGCATGTCGGTCTGCGCGTCGATCAGCAGCGCGATCACCCGTCCGAGCTCGGGCGCCGAGAACTTGGCCGCCTGCGTCGCCAGCTGCTCGGCCTCCTGGTCGGTCACGTCGAGCAGGTCGTGCTGGCCGGGCGCGGTCTTGACGAGGAGCAGGTTGCGGAAATGCGCGAGCACCTCGTTGGTCACGTGGCGGATGTCCTGCCCCTCCTGTACGAGCCGCGCCACCAGCTCGAACACGGCCTTCGCGTCCCCCACCGCGACGGCGTCGCCGAGCGCCACCTGGACGTCGGTCCGCCCGCTCCCGATGAGCGACAGGACGACGTCCTGATCGATCTCTCCGGCGCCGAGCACCGAGGCCTGATCGAGCAGCGACAGCGCGTCGCGGAAGGAACCCTCGGACTGGCGAGCCATCGCGTGCGCGGCGCCCTCCGACATCTCGATGCCTTCGTCCTTCGCGACGCGCTCGAGGTACTCGGAGACCACGTCCATCGACCCGCGCCGGAAGTCGAACCGCTGGCACCGCCCGACGATCGTGGCGGGCATCTTGTGCGGCTCGGTGGTCGCGAGGACGAACCGGACGCCCGGCGGCGGCTCCTCGAACACCTTCAGCAGCGCGTCGAACGCCTCTCGGGAAAGCCGCTGCGCCTCGTCGATGATGTAGACCTTCTCGCGGCCCTGGACCGGCGCCGTCGGCGCCTTCTCGCGCAGGTCCCGCGCGTCGTCCACGCCCCCGTGCGAGGCCGCGTCGATCTCGACCACGTCCAGGTGCTGGCCCTCCCGGATCGCCACGCACTGCTCGCACACGCCGCAGGGTTCGGGGGTGGGGCCCTGCTCGCAATTGACCATCTTGGCCAGGATCCGCGCAGTGGAGGTCTTCCCGGTCCCCCGGGGCCCGCACAGCAGGAACGCGTGGGCCAGGCGGCCCTCGCGGACCGCTCCGGACAGCGCGAGGATCACGTGGTCCTGACCGAGGACCTCTTCGGGACCCTGCGGCCGGTACTTGCGGTACAGCGACTGGTACGGCTTGTCTTCGGCCACCTTCACCTCCGGGCGCCGCGCGCCCGCCTTCGACCCGCGAGGGGAAGCGCGGGAGGTTCGGCAAGTGTAGTGGTGGCCGCGCACCCGCCGTCGACCGCACCGGACTCGAGCGCATCACCGGCCGGTAGCTCCGGCCAGGCGTCCCCGCGGCACCCGCCAGCGCCCGCTTACGGCTGCTTCCTTCCGGACCTGACCGGGTTCGCAGGTTGGCGTCGCGCGGGACCCGACCTTCGACGCTCCGTGCCGGGAGCGACTGGCGGACCCGATGGGCCTCGGGCGGGGATTCAGCCCCGCTGAAGCGGATTGCGGGTACAGGGCACCGCTGGCTCCCCGCCTAGCACGGCCACCTAGGCGAGTATACGCGCGACATCCGACGCGGCCGAAACGCGGGCTCAGGCCGCGGCGAGAGCCTCCCGCCCGCGGGACCAGCGCCTGAGGAAGACCGCGGTCACCGCGGCGGCCACATGGATGACCGCCACGACGCCCGCCACGAGTGCGAGGCCCCCGATCCCGATGATGTGGAAGCCGGGCGACCAGCCGACGCGAAGCCCACGACAGCATCGGTCGGTCGGATAGTGGAGGAAGGGCACGATGGAAGGAGGTGAGACATGTACGCCTTCGGCATCGCGGTCCTCCTTGGTCTGGCCGTCATGGTCGTGGCGGCATCGGCGAGCGCTATCTGCTCAGGATCAACGAGTTCCGTGCCGTGGTCCTCGTCGGTCTGGGGATCGCCGGCGCGTGGGCGACGGGCTTCGACCTGTGGGCCCTGTGGGGCATCTCCTCCAGGGTCGGCTGGCTCGGCACCACGCTCACCGGCGTGATCCTCGGCGGGATCGCCTACGCCTGGCACGTGATCCTGACGCTGTTCGCTGGCGTGTCGCGCAAGGTCACCGACGAAGCGGCCACCATGGAGCAGTCGCAGCTTCGCGCCGCCTGATCCACCACGTCCGAGCCCCTCCGGCCGCCGGGTCCGCCGGCCCGCGGGGCTCGAACCATTCCTGGGTCTGCCACGTCGCAGGTTCTACGACAGCAACGCCTGGCTGAGTGACAGGACGCCGGACAGCAGCAGCATCCCGAGCACGATGCGGCGGAACCGGTCGGCATCGAGTCGCCGGAACCCGTGCTCCCCCACGTAGGACCCCACGATGAGGCCCGGGAGGCCCGCCAACGCGACCGCGAGCGCCCCCGAGGTGATCTCGCGCCCGATCGCGAACGCGATCAGCGCCGCGGCCCCCTGGACGAGGAAGATCGTCGAGATCGTCCCCCGGAACGCTGACGGGCTCATCTGTTTGCTCGACAGCGCGATCACGATGGTCGGGCCGCTGGTCCCCGTACTCGTCGACAGCGTCCCCGCGACGAACCCGGCGACCCCATCCGTCACCCGGCTCCGAGGCAGCCGCAGGCCGTGCCACAACAGAAAGGCGAAGACGATGACGACGCCGGCGATGACGGCGGTCAGCGTTCGGTCGTCGGCTCGTTCGAGAACCAGGAGTCCGAGGGGCA
>JBKPKU010000122.1:0-2119 GCA_046731295.1 Actinomycetota bacterium | reverse complement strand
GACGCCTGCCGGATCAGCCGGCCGCGGTTGATCACGATCGCCTCGTCTGAGAGCTGGGCCATCTCCGTGAGCACGTGACTCGACACGAGCACGGCGTTGCCCTGGGCGGCGAAGCCCCGCAGGAAGTCGCGGAGCCACCGGATCCCCTGCGGGTCCAGGCCGTTGGCCGGCTCGTCCAGGATCAGAATCCGGGGCTCGCCCAGCAGCGCCGCGCCGAGCCCGAGCCGCTGGCGCATGCCGAGCGAGTACGTCCCGGCGCCTCGCCGGGCCGCCGCCTCCAGGCCGACCAGCTCCAGGACCTCGTCGACGCGCCGCTCGGGGATCCCCGACGCGGAGGCCAGGACACGAAGGTGGTTCCGGCCGCTCCGCAGCGGGTTGAAGCTCTGGGTCTCAAGCACCGCGCCGACGGTCTGGGTGGGTTCGGGCAGGCTGTGGTACGGCATCCCCAGCACGCTCGCCGAGCCCTCGGTGGGCGCGACGAGGCCGAGGATCATCCGGAGCGTCGTGCTCTTGCCGGCACCGTTCGGCCCGAGGAACCCCGTGACCACGCCCGGGTTCACCTCGAGGCTGAGGTCGTCGACCGCCCGGACCGACCCGAATCGCTTGCTCAGGCCGCGGACCGAGACCGCCGGCGAGCCGAGCGGCGTCCGCTCGACTAACGGCCCGCCCGTCGTGCTGCTGGCACCCATCGCCGTGCTCCTTCCGGTTGCGTTCCGTCGGGAGCCACGCTAGGGAGCGTCCGTGCTGACGGCGTCGTGCCGTGGAGTGAACCCGAGGTCCTCCTCCAGGAGGAGGCCTGGGCCTCTCTATCAAACGAGCAACGCGACGCCCATCGCGAGCAGCCAGACCGACCAGGCGATGTAGAGGAGTGGGATCGCCGCCCCGCCGAGGGCCCAACCCCGCTCTTCGTTGGGCCCGAGGAACTCCGCCGCGCCGACCGTCAGCCCCGCGCCGATGACGATTCCGGGCCACCCCAGCCAGGTGGGCAGAGCGGTTCCCTGGATGACCCCGACGCCGATCAGGACGGACCAGATGCCGGTGAAGAGATAGCCGAGGTGCTCGCCGACCCCGACGCCCAGATACTGGTGAAAGGCCCCGAAGATGGCGGCGTGAAAATCGCGCTGCGCGGGCTCGAGGGTCCGGTCTGCATGGGCCCGGGCGAGGGCGGGGACCAGATACACCCACCGCAGGAGGCCGAGCATCTGGACGAGACCGGCCAGGACCCCGATGGTCGTTGCCAGCGGGACGATGCCGTCGAAGCCGAGAACCTGGCCGAGCAGAACGGCCCCGGCGATGAGCAGCAGTCCGGACAACATGAACGTCCACCACAGAAGGATGAGCGACGAGCCTCCCGCCCGGAACCGTTCGAGGATCTCGGCCGTGGGTCGGCGCAGGATGCCGGGATAGTCGAACCGGTTACCGAGCAGGGCGAAGGTGATGTTGAACCAAAGCGGTGCGACGATGAGCACGACGCCGGCGGCTCGTAGGACGTTCACGGAGCGGCTCCTCGCGGATCACCAGCGTCGTGCCGGAACGCGCGAGGCGCGCTGTCGCGTACTGCAGTACGGACAGTAGTAGTCCTTCTCGGGAATCTCGTAGTTGGAGCTCGACAGCTCGATCCCACAGATCGGGCAGTAGTACTCGAACGGGTCTTCGATTGTCAGGGTCCCTACGTCGATCTGCCTCATGCAGTCCTCCGATGCATCGTCGATCCGCGGATCATGTTCGGCGCAGCCCGAACCGGGCAGATGCACGGGGTACCAGGCGGGGCCATTGGGCGAAATGCCCGCGACCGCGCAAGCCCTCGCTCCTCTCGGGGATGCGATCGCCTGCCAAGCGTATCAGGCAAGCCTGAGCAGCGACGTGGGGCGTCAGTCGCTCGGATGCACGAGGCCGGACTCGTAGGCGAGCACGACCGCCTGCGCGCGGTCGCGGAGCCGGAGCTTGTGGAGCACGCGGCCGACGTGCGTCGTGATCATGGTCTCGGCGACGAACAGCGCACGCGCGATCTCCGCATTCGACAGGCCCTTTGCCATGAGGACGAGCACCTGGCGCTCGCGTTCGGTGAGCTCGTCGAGCTCGGTCGGCTTGACGGCCGGGGCCCGCCGGGCGAACTCCT
>JBKPKU010000121.1:0-2735 GCA_046731295.1 Actinomycetota bacterium | reverse complement strand
GCTCGATGACATACCTCATCAGGACCTGCCCGCTCCTCCTCGCAGTCCGACCAGCAGTTCGGCGAAAGCGCGGCTCTGCGGATAGCTCCAGAACTCGCCGATACGCTCGGCCCGCTCGAGGTCGGGGAGCATCAGGACGTGGAGCAGTTCGGCACGCGGAGCCGGCCCGAGGGCATCCAGGCGCGCGCGAAGTCGGCGCTCAAGCTCATCGGGTTTCACGGTCGAAGACTAGATTGATGGGCGAAGCCGTGGAGTGTCGTCGGTATCAGGAGGCACTGTGAACTGGCTCATGCGCCTCAGCCTGGTGACCTTCGTCGTGTCACTCGTCGTCTGGGGAGTGATCGCCGTCTGGCGGACGGTGCGGGTATACGAGCTAATGCGGACCTGGCAGATTATTGCGGTTAATCTCGCTGTCGTCTCGGGACTAGTGATGCTGGCGCTGCTCGTGAACGCTGCGTGGGCGCGCTTGAGACGCTAGACGCGGAGCAGCTCGGCGCGGGGAGCCGACCCGAGAGCGTCGAGGCGCGCGCGAAGTCGGCGCTAGAGCTGATCGGGCCTCATGGCAAGAGGCTTCGCCGTCGAAACCGTCGCCGGGTTCCAAATGTGTCTCTGGCCTCGCTTTAGCAGTCGCAAGTCATGGCCCAGAACAGGTGGAGAACTCCAGCGCCAACAGCGAGAGCGCCGATAACCAGCGCGGTAAAGACCAGATAAGTGGCCAGTCTCCAACAGCGCCCTGCGCGAGCCGCATGCCGGCTGGCGACATACACCGACACGATGACCACGACGAAGGCAACTGCTAGCGGAATGATCGGAGTGCGGCGCGACGCAACGATCAGACCTCCCCCGATGATGCAGGTCGCCACGTAGAGTGCGACCTCGCCCAAGGGCTCGAATACGGCCCCAAGCACGTCCCACCAACTCTCTTCCTCTTCGTCCCAGGGGTTTCTTGAGGTAGAGACATCAGAAAGAAAGTCGACTAAAGACCCGCATTAATTGAGACGACCTCCACCTCCCGCGTCACAGGCCAAGGAGCGTCTAGGTACATTCACGCGCCCTGTTGCACCAGGGTGTCTAGCATGCTCCAAGCGGCTCAACGGATAGCGGGAGGCAGAGGGGGAGTGATGACCATCCTGGCGGCGGAGCCTGAAAGGGCGAGCGAGACCTGTTGGGACCCGTGGGAGTTGCCGCGGCCGCACCTGTGTCCCGGCCGTTGCTCCTGCTACGTGAATCACTACTGCTGGCCCGGGTGCGCGTGTACAAGCTGCCCTGGGCGGCATCCGACCGGAAGGTGACACCCGCCAGCAAGCCGGCGAGTGCGTCGAGGGCGCCTCAAGGCTGCCGAGAGGGCTGCTAAGCAGCAGGGCTGACTACCTTCCAGGTACATGATCGAACCCTGTTGCAACCTGACGGGACCTTCTCTGCTGCCACCGATCATGCGATGATGGCATTTGGCGAGGAGCAGATATTGGTCGTCCTGCGACACCGTCGAGGCGTTGTCGCCGCCGCTGCGCCGGTGGCTTTCAACCTGCTGATGTTCGTCCTTGCCGCCGACGGACAGAAGCCGATGGATGCTCCCTTCCTGGTCGCGTGGATGATGGGCGATGCCGTCTTGTCCGTAGCAGCACTCTTCCTCACCGAACGCCCGTAGCCGGGAACAAACCGGGGACTCCGGGTACATTCCCACACCCTGTTGCACTCCGGAGGAGTCTCGCTCGGCGATGATCTGCGAATCGAGCCCCGTTGGTCCGGAAGTTGCGCGGCGGGCGTAGGATTCTGCACGTGCAGGATTTCAGCATCACCCGTATGTCGTGGAATCCCGTCGGGGACCATTACCACCCGACGGACGTCACATACGTGAAGCCTCACGGGTCGGAAGAGACGACCGCTCCGGACCGGCTTCCATTTGCGATAGAGGGTGATGTGGACGTCGAGGGGATCGGGGTTGTCGTCCGGTCCGGTGTCTGCACAAGGTGCGGGCAGCGGCTGATGCCTGGCAAGGGGTAGCACTACTTCAGCCCTCATCCTCTCCAGGTACATCATCGAACCCTGTTGCACCACGGAGTGGTGTTCCTGGACGAGTTCTCGCAGGTTCCGCGCGACGCTACGATTGTGCCCGGCCTGGGCGTTGATCTCCGTCCCAATCCCAAGGCTGGAAGTCGGTGCCCGGGACGTGGCTATACGTGTTTTGGAACGTTGTGCGCGGATCGAGAAGGTGGCGTCTTGCACCCCATCGCTGCGGTGCGCGAGCGTTCAGCGATGTTCCTAGGCGAAGAGCTCACGGAACGCGAAGGCGGCCGCGTCAATCGGTCAGCACGAGCACGTGTTCCAATACGTCTTCTTCCTGCACCGAGTGGTCGAGTACGAAGCCGCACTTCTCGAGCACGCGCCTGGAACCGACGTTGTGGTCGACCACGTGGGCGTAAAACGGCCTGTGGAGGTCGACGTCCAGGAACGCGCACAAGGCCGCGGTCGCGTAGCCGTTTCCCCAGTGATCGCGACCGATCCAGAACCCGACGTCGCGCTCGCCTTGGACCGCCCAACTCCCGATCCAGCCGACGACTGCCCCGCCGGCGACGATCGTTCGCTTGATCGCCGATGGGTCGGCTTTGATCTTCGCCTCGTGCTCGAGGAACGCGGGCAGGTCGCGCGACGGGAACGCGGCCATCGCGCTCGCCTCGGGATCGGCCTGGAACTCGAACAGCGTGCCGAGGTCCGCGTCGATCGTCTCGCGGAGC
>JBKPKU010000120.1:0-10702 GCA_046731295.1 Actinomycetota bacterium | reverse complement strand
GTCCCCACGCCCGGCGTCGACCGGTAGCCGCGGACCGCGTTGCCGGTCGAACGCGTCTCGCCCCGCAGCGCCGTATAGGTGTTGTGCAGGAAGCCGTTCAGCACGCCCGCCGCGATGAGCTCGTGCCGGCCGGTCGGCATGCCCTCGCCGTCGAACGGCGACGCCCCAGGCCCCGCCAGCAGGCGGCCGTCGTCCACGATCGTCAGGCTGCTCGACCCCACCTGCTCCCCGAGGAGCGGCCCGAACAGCGACCGTTGCTTCTGCACCGCATCCGCGGAGAGCCCGTCCGACAGGACCCCGAGGAACGCCGATGCCGCGACCGGGTCGAGCACGACCGGCACGCGTTCGGTCTCGGGCTTGACCGCCCCCAGCATCCGCGCGGCGCGTTCGACCGCCTCGGCCACGACCGACGTCTGATCGAGCTCCTCGATCGAGCGCGAGATCCGATACGAGAACCCCGTCTGCGTGTCGCCGTCCTCCTCGGCGAGCGTGACCGCGACGCACCAGCAGCCGGTCGCCCGATACTCGGCGCGCACGCCCTGGTTCGAGGCGATCGCCACGCTGCCGACCGCGTCGCCGTAGCGCACGGACTCGGTCTTGCGGACGCGCGGGTCGCTCGAGGTCGCCAGACGCTCCATCTCGAGCGCGATCGGCACCTTCTCCTCGGTCCTCATCCCCGCGAGCGACTCGGAGAACAGGCCGTCGAGCGACTCGACGGGTGCGGCGGCGGGGAGCCCATTGAACGGATCGGGGGACGCGACGGCCGCGTTCGCCCGCGCGCGGCCCACGGCCTCGCGGACCTCGTCGATCGAGGGATCGGCCGCGTGCGCGAACCCCAGCCGCCCGTCGGAGATCAGCCGGACGCCCACCCCGCGCGACTCGGCGAACGTGAGCCCCTCGACCTCGCCGCGGTGCGCGTCGACCGAAGTGGTCGAGCGCTCCTCGGCGAACGCCTCGACCTGCTCGTCGCCATCGGCCGCCTCGACCGCGGCGACGCAGAGCTCCATGAGGTCAGGCACCGGTGCCTCCTACGGTGATCCTCGCGATGCGAAGCGTCGGCGAGCCGCTGCCGACCGGCACGCCCTGGCCGTCCTTGCCGCACATGCCGGGCCAGATGTCGAAGTCGGCCGCGATCGCGTCCACACTCGACATGACCTCGATCGCGCGGCCGATCAGGTTCGCGCCGCGGACCGGCGTCGTCACCTCGCCCTTCTCGATCACGTACGCCTCGGCGCACCCGAACACGAAGTCGCCCGTGGCCGGGTTCGTCTGACCGCCGGCGAGCGCCGTCACGAACACGCCGCGCTCGATGTCGGTCACGATCTGCTCGGGCGTGGACGAGCCGTTCAGGATGTAGGTGTTGGTCATGCGCGGGATCGGCGGGTGCGCGTACGACTGCCGCCGGCCGTTGCCGCTGGATTCGACCCCGTCCTTCTCGGCCCGCAGCCGGTCGTAGAGCCAGCCCTGCAGCACCCCGTCCTCGAACAGGACCGTTCGCTGCGCGGGCGCGCCCTCGTCGTCGAACGAGAACGAGCCCCACGCGTTCGGGACCGTGGCGTCATCGACGCCGTTCAGGATCTCGGAGGCGAGGCGTTCCCCAACCCGGCCGCGGTAGACGCTGGCCTCCTTGTCGACGATGTCGGCCTCGAGCGGGTGACCGACCGCCTCGTGGAACAGCACGCCGCCCATCCCGGGTGCCAGCACCACGGCCGTCTCGCCGGCGGGGGCCGGCGCGGCGTCGAGCATCGTGATCGCGCGCCGGGCGGCCACCTCGGCGGTGGCGGCGGGTGGGTTCGCCTCGATGAGCTCGGTCCCCGCGAGGCCCGCCGGGCCGTGGAACCCCGTCTGGATGTTCCCGTCCCGCGCGGCGACCGCGTTCACGGACAGCCGGACGCGGGGACGAAGCTCCTCCACCCAGCGGCCGTCGCTCGCGGCGACCAGCACGCGCTGCACCGAGTCGCCATACGTCGCGGTGACCTGCACGATCTCGGGACCGAGCGCCCGGGCGGCCTCGTCGGCCTCGTGCGCCCAGGCGACCTTCTGCTCCGTGGGAACCGAGGAGGCGTCGACCTGTGCGGTGTGGATGACCGGCGGCTCGAGTTCGCGGAGGTCGACCACCGCGCCCGGCCCGCCCTCGTCGACCGAGGCGGCGGCCGCCTCTGCGGCCTGCAGGAGCGCGTCGCGGTCCAGGCGGTTCGAGTACGCATACCCGAACGAGGTCCCGTGACCGACCCGGACGCCGGCGCCGCGATCGAGGCCGGTCGTCACCTCCTCGACCTTGCCGTCGTCCAGGTGCACCGAGACGCCCAGGCGCTCCTCGACGTACAGCTCGGCGAACGCCCCGCCGCGCGCGCGGGCGGCGCGAAGGACGTCCGCTGCGACGTCGCGGTCGAGCACGCCAGCGATGCTAGCAGCGCCGGCCGGAGAACCCGCCCGTGATACGTTCCGGCCGGCTCGCCCTCCGTTGGGCCTCGACTGGGAAGGGACGCGGATGCGGAACCTGCTGGCCTCGATCGTGGTGCTTGTGTTCGCTGCGGCGGTCGCGGCGTGCAGCAACGATGAGCCGACGCCGGTCGTCGAGCCGACGTCGGCGTTCCGGCCGACGGGCTCGACCGGCCAGACGGCGCCCACTGCTCCGACGTTGACGGGTACGAGCGGGCCGACCGGCGCGACGGCCGGGCTCCCGACCGGGACCGGCGGCGGCGGTCGTCCCGGCAAGCTCGAGAGCGGCCAGGCGGCGTTCACGGTGACGGGCGACCTCAAGACGAGCGCGGCGCTCCCCGATCTGACGCTCACGGTCACGGTGCAGGCGAAGGACGCGATCGCGACGTTCATCTCCTCGGCCGGCGAGTGCACCGTCACGATCGGCCAGGCGAGCGCGAACCGCGTCTCCGGCGCGTTCGACTGCTCGAACCTGTCCGACGGGTCGAACAGGGTGAACCTGACCGGGTCGTTCAACGCCCAGGGGTAGCGACACGGACCGACCGGAACGCAGGACCGACGCGCTCCTCGTCTCCGGGCTCGCGGTCGTGCTCCTGCTGTGGTTCCTGTGGCCGTTCCTCGCCAAGGACGCGCGGTTCCCGCTCGGGCCCGACGCCCCCGTGTACCTGTGGTGGACGCGGCTGGCCGGCGTCGACGGGCTATCGGCCGTCGAGCGCCCGGGGGTGCCGGCGCTGACGCTCGTCCTGCAGGGGACGCTGGGGCTCTCGGTGGTGCAGGCGACGGCCGCCATCGAGGTCGTGCTCGGCGTGGGGATCGGGCTGGCCTCGGCCGCGCTCGTTCGTCGGAGCACGTCCGCGTGGGGCGCCGCGCTCGCCGGCCTGCTGGCCGGGACGTTCGCGGTGCACCTGGCGGCGGGGTACGTCGCGACGCTGATCACCGCGGCCGGGCTGCTGGCCGCCGGAGCGCTGCTCGACGATCCGAGGCTCCGGGCGGCCGTGCTCGCCGCGCTCGTCCTCGCGGGCGGTGGCCTCGCGCATCCGCAATTCCTCCTGGTCGGGGTCGCGATCCTGCTGGTGGCGGCCGCGACGGCCTGGCGGAGCGAACGGACCGAGGCGATCCGAGTGGCGGGCGCCGCGGTGGGCGGCGGGGCGCTGCTGGGGATCGGGCTGCTCGCGGTACGTCCGGGAGCGCCCGCGCTCGACGTGGACACATCGAAGGACGCGTTCCTGCGTCGCGCGGGCCTGGATGCCGAGCTCGGGTCCGCGTACCTCGATCGGTTCGTGCACCGGTGGACGCGCTACGTGCAGTGGGCCTCGGTGCCGCTGGCGATCGCCGGATTCGGGACGGGTCGCGGGAATCCGGGACGGATCCTCCGGGCGTGGTTCGTCGTCACGTTCGTGGGCGTGGCCGGCGCGCTCGTGACCGGATGGCTGCCGGCCGACCGATTCGTCACGTTCGGCTTCGCGGTCCCGATCCTGTCCGCGCTCGGCCTGATGTGGGTGTGGCGACGACTCGAGGACCGCCGCTCGCTGGCGATCGTGCTGATCGCCGTCCTGACGTTCGCGATGCTCGCCGGCTCGGCGATCGCGTGGAATCGTCAGGAGCCGTTCCTGTCCCACGACGAGGTCATCGCCGTGTCGATCGCGAACGAGGCGATCTCGACGTCGACGCGGCCGGGGACCCCGCTTGCATTTCTTGTGAACGAGAACTCGGACATGATCTCGTTCCTCGCGACGAGGGCGGGGAACGTGATCCGCGCCGGCGTGCCGCCGGACCGGATTCGCGACGTCGTCCTGGTCGTCCCGCCAATTGGCGGAGGAGCGGAGGCGACGCAGCGGCGCGCGCTCGAACGCCTTACCGCGAGCGACCTCCGCGCCGCCGAGGCGCGTTCGGGCCGGAGCCCCAAGGTGTTCGTTCTGCGACCGTTCGATGCGGTCGACGGCCCCGAGGCCGCGACCGTGGTGCATCCACCGGTCATCGACTTCTACCCGGTCGATCCACTGGAGGAAGCGTCGGCTATCGGGATCGTCTGGGCGTCGATCGCCACGCTCACACTGCTGTCGATCGTCGGCTTCGGCTGGTCGCGGATCGGGCTCGGCGATCCGGTTCGCGCGGCCGCGATCTCACCCGCAGTGGGGGCCGCGGCGCTCATCCTGGTCGCGGTCGGGCTCGACGGGCTCGGGATCTCGCTCGGCTCGACGGGCGGCGCGGTCGTCGCCTCAGCGCTCGCCGGCGGTGGCGGTTACCTGGTCGGGCTCGTCCTCCAGCGGCGCGCCCGAACGCACCCGGCGCCACAGGTCGAACAGCAGCCAGCCGAGTAGCCCGATCACCACCGGCGTCACCACGTAGTGCCCGAACAGCAGGTTCGCGTCGTATGCGCGCGCGAACGCGGCCGGCTCCGACGTCCACTGCGACACAGTGAGCGCCAGGCCCGTGCCGATCAGCACTGTGCGCGGCACGCGGGGCAGCAGCCACGCGAGCGGCAGCGCCCACATCACGTACCAGGGCAGCAGCACTGGCCCAAGCAGCATCAGACACAGCAGGCCCCAGCCCCATGAGGCGCCGGCCAGCGACGGCCCGATCGCCGGACCGCGACGCCACACCGCGCGGGCGATGAGAGCGAGGGCGGCGGCGGCGACGATCGCGAACGCGATCCGCGGCACGAACCCGAGCGCGTCACCCGAGATCGCGTCGAACACCCGGCGGAAGAACCTCGACGGCGCCAGCCAGCCCTCGTGCGAGGCGAGTTCGAGCCCGCCCAGGGTCGGGTCGTCGGTGTTCGCGAACGGCCAGGCGGCCAGCAGCGCCATCCCGGCGCCCAGCAGGACGTGCGGCGCCGCCGCCCGAACCCGTTCGCCGCGCGGTCGTCGTGCCGCGACCGCGACCCACCACAACAGGAGCGGCACCGCACCCGTGACCTTCACGAGCGCGCCGAGCGCCAGCGCGACCGTCGCCCACAGCTCCCGACCCGAGAACACCAGGGCGATCGCCGCCGCGATCGCGAGGGCCACCAACAGGTCGTTGTGGCCGCTGGCCGCGCTCTGGAACAGGACGACCGGGTTCAGGCCGACCACGGCGATCGCGAAGGCCTCCCGGTCGGGCCGAACCCGCCGGACGAGGCCGGCCACCACGAACACGGTCGCGAGGCTCGCGGCGATCGCGATCACGCGGAACGCCGTGACGAACGCGCCGACGTCCTCGGCGACCCGCGCGACCAGCCCCGACGCCTGCGTCCACAGCGGCCCGTACACCGCGGCCGCGTCGACCCACTTCGGCCCGACGACGGTGGCCAGCGCGTCGTTCGGGAAGTCGGCCGGCGTCGCGACGTACGGGTTCGCGTGGTAGGTGGCCGCGATCTTGCCGTAGTACGCGTACGAGTAGACGTCGCGCGAGAAAAGCAGCGGCAGGAACAGGAGCCCGACATGGTAGGCGACGGCGAGACCGATCACCGTCCGCGGCGAGATCGTCCGGCGCCGGCATTCGAGCACGACCAGGACGAAGGCCACCGCGGCGAACGCCACGGCGATCACGCCGACCGCGGCCAGCGCGCTGCCGTTCACGCCGTCCAGGCCCAGGAGGCCGGACAGCCATCGGAACGGCCCGCCCGGCTCCGACGGCAGCACCGGCGTGAACGGGGATCCTGGCGTCGCGGCCACGATCGAAACGAACACGAACGATGCGACCGAGAGCGCGAGCGCCACGCGCGACCCGACGCCCGCCTGCGTGCGGCCCATCGGTCGAGCGTATCTCGCGGAAGCGCCTGCTACAGACCGGGACCCGTCAGTCGCACGTCGCCGCGCGTGGTCCGGACGAACACCTGCCAGTTGTAGTACGCGTAGAAGAGGTCCCGATCCCGCTCCATCGCCTTCGCGTACCGCGTCACGGCCGTCACGTACGCCGGCACCGGGTTGTAGTGGAACAGCGCGTTGCGATTGTCGTTCGGCGCCCCGTTTGCGCTCAGGTAGTTCGCGGCCCCAAGGACGGCATCGTGCTCGTCGTGGACGTCTCCGCCCAGCCCGTACGTTGCCCACGTGGACGGGATGAACTGCATCGGCCCCTGGGCGCCGGCCGGGCTGTTCGACACGATCCGGCCCATCCGCGTCTCGATCAGCATCACCGCCGCCAGCAGCTCCCAGTGCACGCCGTATCGGCGCTCGCCCTCCTCGAAGTAGGCGAGGAGCGTGTCGGCGGGCTCGGGCGAACGCGTTCGGAAGTCGGGCAGCGTCTTTACCGGGGCGAAGTGGTCGTACAGCGCGCCGCCCGCACGGACGTTCGCCCGCGCCTCCCCGGCGATGGCCATGTCGAGCCGCCCGAGGACCTGCTTCGCCAGGCGGTCGTTCGCCGCGAGGATCCGGTAGATCCGCTGCTCGTAGAGCGTGAGCAGCTGGACGTCCTCGGGCGGCGGCCAGGTGCTCGGGCCGCCTGCGGCGATCCAGCGCTCGATCGCCTGCCGGCGTTCGCTCCGGGTGGTCTCGAGATCCTCCGCGAGCGCGCCTGGCCGTCGAGGGATCCACGCGTCGGGGCTCGGCAGCTCGGGATCGGCGGTCGTGGTCGCCGAGTCCGAGGTCGGACCGGTCACCTCGGGACCCGCCAGCGGTCCGGAGGGGCCCATCGCGTTCGGATCCGCGCTCGCGGGAGCCGGATCGGAGCCCGCGCACGCCGGCGCCGCCAGTATCGCGCCGACGAGCAGGGCGACGAACGCTCGCCTCATCCGACCGGCGCGACGTCTTCGTAGGGCGACTCGAGCAGCTCGCGGACCGTGCCGTCCTGGTCGAAGAATAGGAAGCGATCCATCGTCCGCATGAACCAGCGGTCGTGCGTGACGGCGATGACCGTCCCCTCGTACCGGTCCACCGCCTCCTGCAGCGCGTCGGCCGACGCGACGTCGAGGTTGTCGGTGGGCTCGTCGAGCAGGAGCATCGTCGGCGAGTCCACCTCCATCAGCAGCAGCTGGAACCGCGCCTGCTGGCCGCCCGAGAGCAGCTCGAACGGGTTCCGGCCCACGTGATCGATCTCGTAACGTCGGAGCGCGGCCATCGACTCCGTCATCGTCATCCCGCGCTTGCGCAGGACCTCCAGGACCGGGAGGTCGGTCAGGTCCGCGCGTTCGTGCAGCTGTGCGAACAGCGCAGGCTCGACGCGGGCGCCGAGCTTCCACTCCCCCTCGTGCGCGACGTCCTCGCCGCCGACCAGGCGCATGAAGTGCGTCTTGCCGGTGCCGTTGGGCCCGATCACGCCGATGCGCTCGCCGAACCAGATCTCGGTGTCGAACGCCTTCACGATGCCGGCGATCGACAGGCCGCGGATCCGGATCACCACCTTTCCTGTGCGTCCGCCGTCGATCCGCATCCGCACGTTCTGGACCTCGGGCCTGGGCGGCGGCGTCTCCCGTTCCTCGAATCGCCGCAGCCGAGACTCGGCCGCGCGGGCCCGAGAAGCCATGCCGTCGTTGTACGCGGCGCGTCGCTTCATGTCCTTGACGTACGCGACCAGCTGCGCGTGTTTCTCGTCGAATCGCCGCTTGTCCTCCTCCATGCCCGCGATCCGGTCTTCGCGCGCCTGCGGGTACGTCGCGTACGGCCCGTGATGCGTCCACGCGGCCTTGCCCTCGAGCGTGACGATCCGCGTGGCGGCCCGATCGAGGACCGTCCGGTCGTGGCTGACGAACAGGATCGTCTTGGGGCTCGAGGCGATGGAGTCCTCGAGCCACCGCTTGCCCTCGATGTCGAGGGTGTTGTCCGGCTCGTCCAGCAGCACCGTGTCGAACCGCGACCGCAGGATCACCTCGAGCGACAGACGCTTGCGCTCGCCGCCCGAGAGCGTCTCGATGCTCCGCTCGGCGCACTCCGGGTATCCCGCGCCGAAGGCCGCGTGCGTGCACACGTCGAACAGCACCTCGGCTTCGTACCCGCCGACCTCGCCCCAGTGCGCGAGCGCGTCCGCGTACCGCATCTGCGAGTCCTCGCCCGCGTGGTCGTCCATCCAGCGCTCGGCCTTGGCGAGCCGGATCGCCGCCTCGGCCACGGGCGCCTCGGCGTAGGCAAGCAGGAAGTCCCGGATCGTGGTGGGTCGCTTCTCGGAGCCGATGAACTGCCGCATGAGCCCGACCCGGCCGTCGACCTGGATCATCCCGGCCTTCGGCGGCTCGTCGCCCACGATCAGGCGGAGCAGCGTCGACTTGCCGATGCCGTTCGCGCCGACCAGGGCGGCGTGCTCGCCCGCGGGCACGCGGAAGCTCACGCCTTCGAACAGCGTCCAGCCGCCCGGCAGGGCGTAGGCGACGTCGGTCAGCTCGATGAACCCCATCGGCGGACCACGGTAGCAGCGGTTCGGGCCCGCCCCTCAGCGGGCGGCAGTCTCGTGCTGGAGCGTCAGCTGCCCGCACGCCGCCGCGATCTCGCGGCCGCGGGTGTCCCGGATCGTCACCGCGACGCCGGCATCGTCCAGGATCGAGGCGAACGCGCGGATCCGGGCCGGCGGGCTCGGCCGCGACGGCCACCCGGGCGTCGGGTTGAGCGGGATCAGGTTCACATGCGCCCGAAGCGCGAGCGCGATCGGCGCCAGGCGCTCGGCCTGTTCGTCCGCGTCGTTCGTCCGATCGATCATCGCCCACTCGATCGACGGTCGCCGGTGGGTCCGGCCGCGCCAGGCCTGGACGGCGTCGACGAGCTCGGCGAGCGGCCACTGCCGGTTGGCCGGCACGAGCTCGTTCCGCAGGTCGTCGTCGGCTGCGTGCAGGCTGACCGCGAGGCCCACCTGCGGGTACGCCTCGGCGAGCCGCCGGATCGCCGGGGCGACCCCGACGGTCGAGACCATCACGTGGCGGTCGCCCATCCCCATCTGCACCGTGAGCCGTTCGAGCGCGGCCAGCGTGTGGCGCTCGTTCGCGAGCGGCTCGCCCATACCCATGAACACGACGTTCGAGAGCCGGCGCGGCGTCGAGGCGGGGAGCATCGGAGCCTCGCGCCGGGCCCAGACCGCCTGCGCAGCGATCTCGCCGGCGGTCAGGTTGTTCCGAAGGCCCATCTGCCCTGTCGCGCAGAAGCCGCACCCCATCGCGCACCCGGACTGCGTCGAGAGGCAGACCGTGACGCGGTCGCGGTAGCCCATCAGCACGGTCTCGATAAGGTGGCGCCTGCCGATCCTCAGCAATGCCTTGCGCGTCGCGCCGCCGTCGGCCTCGCGCTCCTCCAGGACCTCGACCTGGATCGGCAGCTCGACCTGCAGGCGCTCACGAAGCCGCGTCGGGACGTCGGGCATGCGGTCGTAGGTCGCGGCACGCCGCCAGAGCTGACGATGGATCTGTTTCGCGCGGAAGGGCGGCTCCCCCCACGCGGTCAGGCGTTCGGTGAGCTGGTCCAGCGTGAGGTCGTAGACCGTCGTCACGACGACGAGCCTACGGCGCGCCGGGCTACCAATACCGGGCCGTCGACATCGCGAACGCGGCGATCGTGATGAAGGCGAGATTCCACGTCGCGAGCATCCGCCCGCGCGCCTGCAGCGCCTGCAGCTCCTGCAGCAGCTCGGGGGGCGGCTGATCGCCGGCCTGCGCGATCCGGCTCCCGACCTCGAGGGACCGCGCGATCGTCGGCTTGGTCGCGAAGGCCCCGAGCGCCATCGCCACGAGCGCCGAGACGGCTCCGATCGTCAGCCACAGCCCGAACGAGGTTCCGAGGAAGTCCCCGAGGCTGCCGGTGATCTCCCAGTCGTGCCAGTACAGGAAGACGCCTGCGACGACCGTGATGCCGGCCAACCGAAGAAGCCAGTCGATCAGGCGCCGGGTGCTGAGGAGCTCTCGCATGAACGGGGCACCGGCCGGGCCGACCGTCTTGGCCGTGGGCTGGATGAACAGCACGAGAAAGAACACGGACCCGCCCCACGCGATGGCCGCCGTCACGTGCAGGATCCGAAAGACGATCAGGTAGACGCTGGTCGCGAGCACGGACTCCCTCCCTCGGACGGCTCGGCCGAGCATATGCCCAGGCCGTACCCTTTGGGACGTGGTAGGCGATCCGTTCCAGACGCTCCTGAACGAGCACGAGACCGTGATGCTGGACGGCGGCCTGGCGACCGAGCTCGAGCGCAGCGGCCACGACCTGCACGACCCGCTGTGGTCGGCGCGCGTGCTGGTGGAGGACCCCGACGCGATCCGCGCGGTCCACGCCGCGTACTTCGCCGCCGGGGCCGATGTCGCGATCTCGGCGAGCTACCAGGCCACGTTCGAGGGCTTCGCCGGCCGGGGCATCGACGTGCCGAAGGC
>JBKPKU010000119.1:0-5993 GCA_046731295.1 Actinomycetota bacterium | reverse complement strand
CCAGGAACGGAACGAAGCAGCTCACGACGAATCCTGCCGCCCCGGCAAGGACGACGAGATACCCAGCCCACCAGGGCCACGGCGAGGGCTCGTCATTCGCGGCCAGATACCCCTCCTGGGCCAGGTCGTCGAGGAGTTCCTTTGTCTGGCGGACCTTCACGCCGAGGAGGGATTCGAGCGCCTCCCTACGGCCGCCGTCGATGAAGTCGGTCTTGTCCTCGGTGACGAAGTACTCGCAGTCGTTCAGGTAGGCCGCATAGATGTGGGCGATGTTCATCCTGTTGACCGGCCACAGGATCGTCTCGACCTCGTGCACCTTCTCGTCGGCCCGCACGTCCGGGCCGTCCAGCCGCGAGTTGTCCAGCGTGACGCCCTTCTTCTGCTGGACAACGCTGGACCAGGTCTCCTCAAGCTGGTTCGCCAGCTGAAGCTCGACGATCGCCTCCTTCTGAAGTCGCCGAAGGACCTTGAGATCGACTCCCTGGTCAATTCCTACCTTGATGGCCACACGCGAATGGTAGGCCGAGATGGTGGCCGAGGCTCCCTCCAGGAGTAAGGACCGCGGAACTCGGCGCCGCACGGCGAGGGAGCTGCCACTGCGAGGAGGACCTAGCGCTTCGGGCGGTGCTCGTCGGGATGCTGCGGGAAGGCTGACCGATAGCGGCGCCGCACGGCGAGCCAGTGGTCTGATCTAACATCGCCGGCGAATCAGGCTCTCCGGTTTCTCGACTTTGGCGTACGGGTACCAGCCAGGTCTCGGAAACCAGAAGGACGCCCGCCTCAACCCTCGCCTTGGAGACGGGCGTCCTTCGTTGTGAACACTAGCAAGTGAAGGGAGGCAGGCATGTCGAGGTCGGTCGTGCACGGCGCGAGGTACGCCATGCTCCTGCTCGTCGTTCCGTTGCTCGCCGCCCCAGCCATCGCCACAACGTGGAACGAGATCGACGGCACCGCCACAGCCGACCATATCCGCGGCACCGCCTCGTCCGATCGCATCCGCGGCCTTGAAGGTGACGACACCCTGCATGGTTGGGCCGGGGATGATCGGCTGGTCGGCGGACCCGGCGACGATCTGCTGAACGGCGGACCCGGCCAAGACACGTACGTCTGCGGCGGCGGCGAAGACATGGTCGTCGTCGAATACACCCGCTTTGGGCAGATCGAGCACTTCGGCGACGGATGCGAGGCCGCGATCTTTGACATCTAGCCGAGGGGGTAGGGCCACCGCTTCCCGGCGCCGCACGACGAGCCGGCGCCCGGGGAGGCCGGTCAGCGTCAGGACGGGAGCCTTCTGCCGACGTTCGCCTCGACCGCGACCAGGTGACCGGCAGACCGACGATGTGGCGCCGGTCAGGGTGCGGAAACGCACCCGCGTGGGCATCGAGTTGCCGCACCTCGGCGCCTCCTTGAGTATGTCGGCCATGGGCGGACGGAAGGCGATAGAGCCCACCTCGTGGGCCGCCCACCTCCCCTGGTTCCGGGAGGTGGGTGTTTCTCCCGCGGTCCAAGTGGGCGAACTGCTGTTCGTCGCCGGATGCTCAGGCACCTCGGCGGCCGCGGACGGCCCCCGAGCGATGATGCGCCAGGCCTACCGGGAGATTGGTGAGGTGCTAGAGGCTGCCGGTGCCAGTTGGGATGACGTGGTATCGATGACCACGTATCACGTGGAGTTCCGTCGAGACATCGATGTGATGGTCGAGGTCCATCGCGAGTTCGTCACGACCGAACCGTTCCCGGCCTGGACCGCCGTCGGCGTGAACCAACTTTACGAGCCCGAGGCGACCGTCGAGATATCCGTCACAGCGGCCATTGGTCAAGCGAACGTCGAAGCGCTCTGATCAACTCTAACGCCGACTACGCAAACGCCTGGACGCGTGCGGGCCGGCTCCCCGCGCCGAGCTCCTCCACGTCCTCATGCTGCCCGACCTCGAGCGGGCCGAACGGATCGGAGAGTTCTGGAGCTACCCTCAGAGCCGGGCCTTCGCAGAGCTCCTGATCGACTGCGAGGAGGACCGGGCTCCGGGCGGTGCTGATCGGGATGCTGCGGGAGATGGAGCGACGGTAGCTCTCTCGCTACGGTTCCCGCTGACACCAAGCGTACAGGGCGTCGTAGACGAAGCAGCCCCGCTCCAACAGGCGTTGATCGTCGGCTTCGACGTCCAAGCCCCCAACTCCGATGGCCAACAGTCCTGGTCCGAGCGGGTCCGTCTCGAGATCGTCGGAGATGTCAGCCGCATGGACGATCTTGGCAAGCCGCCGCAACGCCGGGTCATTCCCGAGCCCGAAGTCCTCAATCAACACCTCGAAGGTGCAGTTGTTGTCTCGATGTGTGTAGTCGGCGTTCGGAGCGTCGAATGACCGGGCCTCGGGGTCCTTGGTTGCTGTAGCAAGGACTTCTTCGGGGGGCAGGAACACAATCTCCGCCTCCCTGTCGATGAATCGGCGGATTAGCCAGGGGCAAGCGATTCGGTCCGTCTTGGGGCGGGCACGGGTGATCCACTGCATCGCGACCTCCTTTGTTGGTTCTTCTTGAGCAGCCGCAGCCAGGGCCACTGGGTCGAGCCGCGGATCGGCGAGTTATCGGCTAGCCCACAGACACGCGGCTCGGAGCTGCTGATCGATCTCGAGGGGACACGCGGCGCGGGCGGTCGTGTTTGGGTTGCTCCGTGAGATGGAGCAGAAGTAGCGGGGGTTCGCCGTACGGCGAGCCAACCCTTTAGATCTCGTCGACGAGATGCTGCCACAGCTCGACCCGGTGACCTTCTGGGTCTTGAACGCGGACGAACTTGCCTTGCCCTTTGGCATCGGGTCCGATCGTGACGGCCGACGTCTCGACCCCATCGTCATGAAGCGATGCGACGATCGCGTCGAGGTCGTCTACCCGATAATTGACGGTGTGGCCCTGGCCGGGCTCGCCGGGATCGCCCGGCATGATCGCATAGACGAGGTGCTGCTCATGTCCCGGGGCCTCGACCTCTCGGTAATACATCTCTTGGAAGTACGAGCCTTCGTCGGCAAGATAGTCCAGCGCCAGTCCCAGGTGCCGCTGATACCACTCCGCCAGCGCCTGAGGGTCGCGGGAGAGCAGGAAGACTCCGCCGATCATGAGCGCTCGGCCCATCCTCGATTCCTCCATTCCGCTGCCCGATGTGCGCTGGGTGTCCGGACTTCGGCGTCAGACCAGGACCCTAGGCGGGCCGCGAGCCCGCACCCCACGGCAGCCGGCGGTCTGCGGATGCCCGCTTACGTGTTCTGCCAATGAGGATATGCCGAAGCCCGCAAACCGTCCGCCTGACCGAGATCGCCGGGATCCTCGGCGTAAGCCACCAGCGCACGTCCGTAATCGTTCGCCAGCCGGGGTTCCCCAAGCCGGTCGGCCGCGAGGGTCAGAGTCGCCTATGGGATCGGCGCGAGATCACGGCGTGGGCGAAGGGTGTGGCGGCGTGAGAAGCCGTGGCGATAGCCAATCATGAACCCAACCAGAAAGGCGACTACGACCGCTAACGGAAGCACCAAAGGATCAGTCATCCGTTTTGCCCCTTGGCCGAATCCAATGTACTACCGACCAAGCGCCGCTCGACCCTCTCGACAGCCCTGACCCACTCCCTGCGGTCAAGTTGTGCCGGGGCCTCAGGACCGTGCCACTACGAACGTGCCGTTCATCTCGGGATGGTGGTCGCAGTGGAACTCGTACGTACCCGCCTGGAGCGGCCCGACTTCGTATGTGATGTCCGTGCCGTGGAGGGCTATCTCACCGACGAAGTCCTCATCGGGCAACGAGATGTGGACGTTGTGGTTCCCGTGCGACGAGGTGTCCTGGTTGTTGAAATAGATCGTGAACGGCTGCTCGGCTGGCGCCGCCAAGCAGTCCTTCGTGAACACATGACTGCGGGATGCGAGGACGGCGATCTTCAACTCGGTGCCGTGCGGCTCACAGGTCGCCTCGGGCGCGCCCTGGCTGCAGCCAGCCATCGCAGACGCCAGCATGGCCAGCGCGACCAGAGGCTTCGCGATCAAGACTCCCTCCTACGGGGAGCCTTGCAAAGCACGCCCGAGGAGTCAATGTGTCAGCTGTGCAGCCCAGGATGCCTTCGTAACTTCGGGGAGATAGAGGCCGCCCTCCGCCACCGCCTCAATGCACTTCCGTCGGCGGCTCGCGCCGAACTCTCATCCACGTCCTCCGCCTCCCTGACCTCGATCGGGCTGACGCGATCGGCGAGTTCTGGGGCCATCCGGAACGCGGGAGTTCAGCGAGCTGTTGATCGACCTGGAGGAGGACCGCACGGCGCGAGCGGTCGTGTGCGGATTGCTGGTGGAGATGCAGCGGAAGTAACAGAGGAAGGTACTGACGGCATCCAAGGCAACTGACTAATCCTCGCGCGCGCGTACCCAAGCGTTCATTGACCCTCAAAGGAGTCTCAGGAGATCGAGTGCGACGTTCCCCCCACTGATGACGCACGCGACTGTGGAGCCAGGGGTTGGGGCCACCCTGCCCGAAAGCAGCGCGGCCAAGCTTGCGACCCCGGAAGGCTCAGCGGCGAGTTTGCACCGTTGGATCACGACGCGAAGAGCGTCGAGGATCTCCCTGTCAGTCACGCGGACCATCTCGTCCACGAATCGTTGGACATGCCGAAAGGTGTGCTCTCCAGCAAAAGGAGGGGCCAGGCCATCGGCGATCGTATCGACCCTTTCGAGGTGAACCGGCGCCCCTTGCTCCAGGCTTCGAGTCATGGCGTCCGCTCCTTCCGGCTCGACCCCGACCACCCGGACGGATGGACGCTGGAGCTTTACCGCTGCGGCGACGCCGGAGATGAGGCCGCCTCCTCCCACCGGCACCACGACCGTCTGAATGATCGGAGCCTGCTCGAGGAGCTCCAGGCCGACGGTCCCCTGGCCGGCCATGACGGCCAAGTCGTCGAATGGATGGACCAACGTGAGGTTCCGCTCCCGCTGCAGGGCCAGGCACACGTCGAGCACGTTCCCTTCCGTCTGGACGACCACGCCGCCGTAGCGTTGGGTCGCCTCAACCTTGGATTGCAGGGCCGTGGCCGGCATCACGACGGTGGCTTTGGCCCCGACAGCAGAGGCCCCGTAGGCGAGAGCGGCGGCGTGGTTCCCGGCCGATAGGGACACCAGCCCGCGGGACAGGTCGGCCGGGTCCATCGACAGGAGCTTGTTGAACACCCCGCGCGTTTTGAAAGAGCCGGTCTTCTGGAAGAGCTCCGCCTTGAGATGTACGCGCAGCCCCAGTTCCTCCTCCAGGCTGGAGGACCAAAACGTCGGCGTCGTAGTCACCCGGCCCTTGAGGCGGGCGTGCGCTCTCACAATGTCATCGAGCTCTAGCAGCATACGCGCCATACCGGCCCTCTCAGAGCTTCTCATGCCATAAGGCTCACGGCTGCTGACGATTGAAGGGTCAATCTGGAGCGGAACGGGGGACATGGTCGCTCAACAGATCGAGCTGCAGTCGGCATGTTCGTTTGGGGAGCAGCGCCGCCGGGAGCGGCCGGAACGCTCGGCCCTTCTCCCCGCGCCGAGCTGCTCCACGTCCTCATGCTGCCCGACCTAGAGGAGCCGAAGCGGTCTTGACGCATCGAGGCTCAAGGAGTCTGATCTGAACCGAATCCCTGGAGGGAAGTGTGTGGCACGGGCTGAGGGCGTTTGTGAATCGACTCCGAGCGAACGCGGCCGTTCGACGAAAGGGCGATGTCGAACGGGCCTCCCAGAAGACCCCAACCTCTCTGGAGAAGGATCACCGTGAGTGGCACGGGGTGCCCCTTGACATGCATGTGCCCGTTCCCCCTGGGTCGCGGAACCACGCGGCCAGGACGGGCGGCGTCTCTGATCGCGGGTCAAACGAGCACCCATCGCGGGGAACTCCGCTGGTCTCCGGCCGTGAGGCCCGATCAGCTCGAGCGCCGACTGCGTGATCGCTTGGACGCCCTCGGGCCGGCTCCCCGAGCTGCTCCACGTACTCATGCTTCCCGACCTCG
>JBKPKU010000118.1:0-3292 GCA_046731295.1 Actinomycetota bacterium | reverse complement strand
CCCTTCAGGTACCAGCCGATGTCGCTCGAACCCGTGAAGGAGATCTTGCGGAAGCGCTCGTCCCGCGCCATCCCGTCGGCCACCTTCGAGGAGACCGGGAGCACCTGGTACATGCCGTGCGGCAGGTCGGTCTCGGCGAAGAACTCGGCCAAACGGAGCGAGCCGATCGGCGTGGCCGAGGCCGGCTTGACCACGATCGGCGCACCGACCGCGAGCGAGGGCGCCACCTTGTGCGCCACGAGGTTGAGCGGGAAATTGAACGGCGTGATCCCCAGCACCGGCCCGAACGCGAACCGGCGGACCAGCCCGACCCGGGAGCCGAGCGAGGCCTCGGTGTCCAGGCGGATCAGCTCGTCGTCGCCGCGGCGGAGCACCTCGCTCGCCCAGCGGAACGTCGAGACGGCTCGGGTCGCCTCGATCGTGGCCCACTTGAGCGGCTTGCCCCCCTCCTTGGCGATCAGCTCGGCGTTCTCCTGGATCGTCTCGTCCAGGCGCCTGGAGATGTGGTCGAGCGCCTCGGCGCGCGCGTGCACCGGCAGGCGACTGGACTCGGGGAAGGTCTCGGCCGCTGTGGCGATCGCCTCCTCGACGTCGTCGGCGCCCGGCACGCCGACCTCGGCCACCACGCTGTCGTCGTAGGGGCTGCGGACCTCGAAGCTCTCGGCCCCCGTCCGCCACTCCCCGTTCACCAGGAACGGACGTACGGTCATCGTGCGCTCACTTCCTTCCATGTTCCTTGGCCATGTTCTTTTGCCATGTTCTTTGGCCATGTCCTTTGGCCATGTTCTTTGGCCATGTTCTTTGGCCCTTCGCGGGCGTGTCGCACTAGTCGAGCGACGCCATCACGTGTTTGACGTTGGTGTACTCCTCGATCGAGTAGATCGACATGTCCTTGCCGTACCCACTCTGCTTGTACCCACCATGCGGCATCTCCGGCGTGAGCGGGATGTGCGTGTTGATCCACACCGTGCCGAACTGCAGCTTCCGGGACATCCGCAGCGCGCGGCCCACGTCGCGGGTCCACACCGAGGCCGCGAGCCCGTAGTCGACCCCGTTCGCCCACGCCAGCGCCGTGTCCTCGTCGGTGTACTGCTGCACGGTCACGACGGGCCCGAACACCTCGTTCTGGATGATCTCGGAGTCCTGGGCGATGTCGGTGACCACCGTGGGCGAGTACCACGACCCAGGCTGGTCGATCACCTCGCCACCGATGTTGATCGTGGCCCCGTAGTCCTTGGCGCGCTCGACGAAGCCGCTGATGCGTTCGAGCTGCGTGGCGGAGACCACCGAGCCCATCGCGGCCTCGTCGTCGAAGATGTCGCCGACCTTCATCTCGGAGACCTTGGAGACCACCTCGGAGACCAGGTCGTCGTAGACCCTCGGGCCGGCCAGCACGCGGGTCGCCGCCGTGCAGTCCTGACCGGAGTTGAAGAAGCCCGCGATCTGGATCCACTCGGCCGCGGTGGCCACGTCGGCGTCGTCGAACACGATCACCGGCGCCTTGCCGCCGAGCTCGAGGTGCACGCGTTTGAGCGTGTCGGCGGCGTTCTTCGCGATCAGCCGGCCGGTCGAGCTCTCGCCGGTGAGCGAGACGATGCCTACGTCCGGGTGCTTCACGATCGCGTCGCCCACGGGCTCGCCGTCGCCGGTCACCACGTTGAACACGCCCGGCGGGAAGACCTCGGCCTCGGCGATCCAATGCGCGAACTTCAGCAGCGTGAGCGGCGTGTTCTCGGCCGGCTTGATCACCACGGTGTTGCCGGCGGCGAGCGCCGGGCCGAGCTTCCACGCGGCCATGTACAGCGGGTAGTTCCACGGGGCGATCAGCCCGGCGACCCCGATCGGCTCGCGCCGCAGGATGCTCGTGTAGCCCTTCATGTACTCGCCGGCCGCCAGCCCCTCGAGCACGCGGGCGCCCGAGGCGAAGAAGCGGAACTGGTCGGCGATGACCGGGACCTCCTCGGACATCGTGAGCGCGAGGACCTTGCCGACGTTCTCGGCCTCGAGGCGGCCGATCTCGTCGCCGCGCTCCTCGACGATGTCGGCCATCTTCAGGAGCGCGCGCATGCGCTCGCCGGGCGTCGCGTCGGACCAGGTCTCGTCGTAGGCCTTCTTGGCCGCCGCGACGGCGCGATCCACGTCCGCGGCCGTTCCCTCGGGGACCTCGGCGATCGCGTCGCCGGTCGCGGGGCTGACGATCTCGCGCGTGTTGCCGTCGGAGGCGTCCGTCCACTCGCCGCCGATGAACATCTTGTAGGACGTGTCGGCCATCTCGGACCTCCCCTTCCTGTGCGGGACTCCGAAAGGAGCCATTCACGAAAGTATGCCGAAAAGCGCGCAACGCGGTCTCGCCGACCCGCGGTGGGGTTCCCTTACCGAGCACCCGTCGTACGCTGGAGGGGCTGGAGGTGGTGCCGATGCGCCATTACCTGGTCGTCGCCAACCAGACCCTGGCCGGCGAACCCCTCGTCTCGCGGATCCGGGACCTCTCGCGTGCCGGCGAATCTGCGTTCTTCCTGATCGTCCCCGCGACGCCACCCCGCGACCATCCGTGGACCGAGGGCGAGGCCCGGGCCACGGCCCGAGCTCGCCTGGACGAGGCGCTGATGCGCCTGTCCGGGCTGGAGGTCAAGGTCGAGGGCGAGGTCGGCGACGCGAACCCGATGCTCGCGATCGACGATGCGATTCGCGACCACGGGCCCTTCGCCGAGATCATCCTGTCGACGCTCCCGCCGGGAGCGTCGAAGTGGCTCCGGCTCGACCTGCCGCATCGCGTGGCCGCGAGCTTCGGGCTGCCCATGACGCACGTCGTGGGAGAGCCCGCGCACGTGGGCGCCCCGACGCGGTAGGCGGGCTCGCTCCCTCCTCGCGCCGCGTGGGAGACTGACGCCATCCGCACGAGGAGGCGCGAGCACGTGGACATCCCGCAGGAGCGCAAGCTCGTCACCGAGGTCCCCGGCCCGAAGTCCCGCGAGTGGTTCGAACGCCGGGCCAAATCGGTCCCGCAGGGCGTGTTCAACACCCATCCGATCGTCACCGCCCGCGCGTCCGGCGCGATCATCGAGGACGTCGACGGCAACCGGGTGATCGACCTCGCCACCGGCATCGCCGTCCTGAACGTCGGGCACACATCTCCCGAGGTCGTGGCGGCGGCCCAGCGGCAGCTCGAGCTCGACACGCACACGTGCTTCCACGTGACGGCCAACGAACCCTATATCGAACTCGCCGAGCGCCTGAACGCGATCGCGCCGAGCGAGTTCGAGAAGAAGACGATGTTCGCGAACTCCGGCGC
>JBKPKU010000117.1:0-4427 GCA_046731295.1 Actinomycetota bacterium | reverse complement strand
CGCGCAGGAACTCTCGGACAAGGCCGCGGAGCTGTTCGCCGCCGAGCTCGTGCCGGCGCTCGAGAAGGAACGCATCAAGATCGTCCGATCGGTCGACGCGCTGGACCCCGCCGACCTCGCGTACCTGGAGCAGGAGTTCGTCGAGCGTATCTTCCCGGTCCTGACGCCGCTGTCGGTCGACCCGGCGCACCCGTTCCCCTACATCTCGAATCTGTCGCTGAACCTCGCGGCGATGGTGCGCGACCCGATGACCGGCGTCCGCCGGTTCGCGCGGGTCAAGGTGCCGCCGCTGCTGCCGCGGTTCGTACCGCTCCCCGACGGCGAGCGGTTCGTCCCGCTCGAGACCGTGATCGCGTCACACCTGGACCGGCTGTTCCCAGGGATGGAGCTCGTCGGGCACCACACGTTCCGCCTGACGCGCGACGCCGACCTCGAGGTCGAGGAGGACGAGGCCGAGGACCTGCTGGAGGCGATCCGCAGCGTCCTTCGCCGCCGCCGGCGCGGGGCCAACCCCGTGCGCCTGGAGATCGACGAGACGATGAGCGCGGAGGTGCTCGAGCTCCTACGCCGCGAGCTCGACCTGGAGGAGTCCGAGGTCGTGGTCTCGCCGGGCATGCTCGACCTGGGCGGCCTATGGTCGCTGGCCGAGCTGGACCGCCCCGAGCTCAAGCAGGAGCCCTGGGTCCCGGTCACCCAGCCGCGGCTCTCGAACGGCGAGGCGCCGCCTGACCTCTTCGGGGTGCTGCGCGCCGGCGACGTGCTCGTGCACCACCCGTACGACTCGTTCGCGTCCTCGGTCGAGGCGTTCGTCGAGCAGGCCGCCCGTGACCCGGCGGTGCTGGCCATCAAGCAGACGATGTACCGGACCTCGGCCCAGGAGAGCCCGATCATCCGCGCGCTGATCCGCGCCGCCGAGCTCGGCAAGCAGGTGGTGGCGCTGGTCGAGCTCAAGGCCCGGTTCGACGAGGAGGCCAACATCACGTACGCCCGCGAGCTCGAGCAGGCGGGCGTGCACGTGGTGCACGGCGTGGTGGGCCTGAAGACCCACGCGAAGATCTCGCTCGTCGTGCGTCGCGAGGCTGGGGGTGTCCGGCGATACGCGCACGTGGGGACCGGCAACTACAACCCGGTCACCGCCAAGCTGTATGAGGACATCGGGCTGCTGACGGCCGATCCGGAGATCGGCGCGGACCTCACGGACCTGTTCAACCTGCTGACCGGCTACAGCCGCCAGCGCGACTACCGGACGCTGTTGGTCGCGCCCCATTACCTGCGGCCGCAGATGATCGAGCTGATCCGCGGGCAGGGCAGGCCGGGCGGCCGCATCGTGCTGAAGATGAACGCGCTCGTCGACCCCGACATGATCGACGCGCTGTACGAGGCATCGGCGGCGGGCGCCGAGGTCGACCTGATCGTGCGGAGCATCTGCTGCCTGCGCCCCAGGGTGCCCGGTCTGTCCGAACGGATCCGGGTTCGGTCGCTGGTCGGCCGGTACCTGGAACACTCGCGCATCTTCCGGTTCGGCGAGCACGACGAGGTGACTCACTACATCGGGTCCGCGGACCTGATGCAGCGCAACCTCGACCGACGGGTCGAGGCGCTCGCGCCGGTGTCCGACCCGGCGCTCGCGGCCCGGCTGGATCAGATCCTCGAGGTGCTGATGCAGGACGACATGCTCGCGTGGACGCTCGGGCCCGACGGGGCGTGGACGAAGATCCACGGCGAGCGGGGGATCGACGCGCAACAGCGACTGCAGGAGCTCGCGGTCGAACGTGGGTCGCCCCGGCCGTGAGCCGGATGCCCGACCACGCCGAACGCGAGACCAAGCTCCTGGCGCCGGCTGGATTCCGGCTGCCCGACCTCGGTGGAGACGGCCTGGTGGCGACGCCGCGCGACGAGCGGCGGTACGCAACCGTCTATCTGGACACGCCCGAACTCGACGTCGCGCGTTGGGGGAGCAGCCTTCGGCATCGCGAGGGGGAGGGATGGACCGTGAAGCTGCCGTCGCGGACCCAGGGCGACATGCTGGTTCGCGGCGAGCACGTGTTCGACGGGGCCGCTTCCAACCGGCAGCCGCCCGAGGCCGCCGTCGACCTGCTGCGCGCCTACGTGCGGGGCCGGGCGCTGGCGCCGTCGGTGCGGCTGCGAACCCTGCGCCGAAGCGTGGACCTGTCCGACGAGCTCGGCCGGAAGGTCGCCGAGGTGACCGACGACGAGGTCTCGGTCATGGACGGACGCCGCGTCGCCTCCCGGTTCCGGGAAGTCGAGGTGGAGCTCACGGCCGACGCGTCGGAAGACGTCCTCGGGACCGTGATCGAGCGGCTGCACGAGGCGGGCGCGGGGCCGGTGGACAACGTCTCGAAGCTGCGGCGGGCGCTGGGCCCGCGGGCCGAGCGCCCGCCGGAGGTCGTCGTCCCCGAGATCGAGAAGTCCTCGACCGTGACCGAGGTCGTCCGGCACGCCCTGGCGGCCTCGGTGGTGCGCCTGATGCGGCACGACCCCGGCGTCCGGCTGGGCGGGGACCCCGAGGAGGTCCATCAGGCTCGCGTGGCGACGCGACGGCTGCGCTCGGATCTGCGGACGTTCCGGGACGCGCTCGCGCCGACCTGGGCCGGCGCCCTGCGCGACGAGCTCAAATGGCTCGGGCACGAGCTCGGTGCGGTCCGGGACGCGGAGGTGCTCCGCGAACGGATGGGCGGCCGCGCGGAAGCCCTGGACGCGAGGGATCGGCAGGCGGCCGACGCGCTCCTCCGCCGCCTGGACGAGCGGCAGGCTCACGCGCGCGAGGAGCTCGTGCGCTCGATGCGCGAACCGCGATACGCGCGGCTGCTCGACGAGCTGGTCGACGCCGCCAACACGCCTGCCGTGCTTCCCGAGGCGGCGGAGGCCCCCGCCTCCGAGGCGCTCCGGCCCGCGCTCGAGGCACCGTGGAAGCACCTCAAGACGGCGATGGAGACGGCGAGCGCCGATCCCACGGACGAGCACCTGCACGCGGCCCGGATCCGGGCCAAGCGGGTTCGTTACGCGGCCGAGGCTGTGTCGGCCGTGTTCGGCAAACGCGCTCGGGCGTTCGCCGAGGCCGCGGTCGACCTGCAGGACGTGCTGGGCGAGCACCAGGACGCCGTGGTCGCCGGCGTGTGGCTCCGGGAGGCGGCCCGCTCCGGCGGCGACGCGTTCGTGGCCGGCGAGCTCGCGGCGATCGAGGCGCAGGACGCGGCGGCATCGCGCGAGGCGGCGCCGGCCGCCTGGAAGGCCCTGTCGAGGAAGCGGCTACGCTTCTGGGTGTGAACGAACCCGTCCGCGCGGCCGGAGGGATCGTCCTGCAGGGTGAGGGGGAGGGGCGATCGGTCGCATTGGTCCACCGTCCGCGCTACGACGACTGGTCTTTCCCCAAGGGCAAGCTGATCGACGGCGAGGACGACGAGGCGGCCGCCCTTCGCGAGGTCGAGGAGGAGACCGGCCTGCGCTGTCGGATCGGACCGAGCGTCGGGTCCGTGATGTACCGGGACCGCCACGGCCGACCCAAGGTCGTGCGGTACTTCCGGATGGACGCGGACGGCGGCTCGTTCGCGCCGACCGAGGAAGTCGACGAGCTCCGATGGGTCCCGGTGACCCAGGCCGGCGGCCTGCTCAGCTACGCGCACGACCGCAACCTGCTGCGGCGCGTGCTGGCCGAGGCCCCCGCATCGCCGCTGTACCTGATCCGCCACGCGAAGGCGGGCGTGCGCACGGCATGGGAGCGGCCCGACCAAGAACGGCCGCTCACTCGCAGGGGCCGCAAGCAGGCGCTCCGACTCGTCGAGCGCTTCCGCGGGCTGGAGCTCGGGCGCGTGCTGAGCAGCCCCTACGTCCGGTGTGTGCAGACCGTCGAGCCCCTGGCGGCCGAGCGCCAGCTGGCGCTCGAACCCGAGCCGTCGCTGGCCGAGGGCGTCCCGGTGGACGAGGCGCTGACGCTGCTCGCGTCGCTCGACGGCCGGCCGGCGGCGCTGTGCGGTCACGGTCGGGAGATCGAGGCGATTATCGATCGCCTGGCGGGCGGGGGCGCCACGATCCAGGGGACCGGGATCGCGAAGGGATCGGTCTGGGTCCTGGACCGGGAGCTCGGCCGCATCCGAACGGCCCACTACCTTCCCGCGCCAGCCGGGTAGGCGCGTGGCTACGCCCACGCGGTTCGCGGTGCTCGACCTCGGCAGCACGACGTTCCAGCTGCTGGTGGCCGACGCGGACCGCGACGGCTCGCTCACGCCGGTCCTGCGCGACCGCGTCGTGCTGAACCTCGGACGCGTGCGGGCCGAGGAGGCCCGGATCCCCGACGAGGTCGCCGGCCGCGCCGCCGAGACGGCCCGGCGCCTGAAGGACATCGCCACCCGGACCGGGGCCGATCGCCTGGTCCCGCTCGCGACGAGCGCCCTTCGCGACAGCCCCGA
>JBKPKU010000116.1:0-23949 GCA_046731295.1 Actinomycetota bacterium | reverse complement strand
ATCGTGACCGGGAACGACGACTGGAACACCATCGCCCCGGTCATGTTCCCGAGGGCCAGCGTGTCCTTGCCGCGCCGGACCCACAGCACGCTGTTGAACTTTTCGGGGAGCTCGGTCGCCACGGGCGCCACCAGCAGCGCGAACACCAGGTGCGAGACCCCGAGGTTCTCCGCGATCGTGTTCACGCCCGAGACGAACAGGCGCGCTCCCGCCACGATCAGCAGCAGCGAGACCGCCGTCTGCACGAACGTCGGCCAGTTCGGCGACACCGACGACCAGGGCGTCATCTTCGGCCGCAGGCGACGGACCCACTCCCACAAGTAGAGCGGCTTGATCTCGCTGCTCGCCTCGGTCTCGAGCTCCCGCTCACCGGGCGAGCGGAAGTGGCGCCGCACGTAGAAGCCGTAGGCCACCATCAGCACGACCGCGAGCGCCCAGTGCAGCGGCCGGACGTGCACGAGCCCGGCCAGGACCGCCAGCAGATACAGGATCAGGAACGTCGCGAGGTCCTGGCGGAGCACGCCGCGGTCGGCTTCCAGGTCGGTGCCCCGGCGGCCGTCGCGCGCGAACACCAGCACGGCGGTCCCCACCACGAACATCGCGAGCGTCGTGAGCATGAACGGGGCGCCCAGGATCGCCCCGATCCCGATCTCCTCCCCGGCCGCGTGGCCGGACACGATCGCGACGAGCGGCAGGATCGTCTCGGGCAGCGCGGTGCCCACCGCGGCCAGCACGCTGCCCACGACGCCCTCGGACAGCCCGAACCCCTCGCCGATCCATTCGACGCCGTTGGTGAACAGCTCGGCGCCGCCCAGGATGACCAGCAACGAGGACACGAGCGCCGCCCACTCCACGTTCGCGATTGTGTCATCGTGGCGGCTGCTACCCTTCCACCCGAAGGGGAGTAGTCCACAAGCGGATCCCGCCGTCATCACGGCCGCGCGTCGCGGCCCGGCGGATCACTCGCGCGGCGGGGACGAGACCTTCGGCCGAGAGGAAGGCCGTTGGTTTCGAACCGCCGATCGCCGAAGATCACGTTTGCGGCGGACGAGCGAGGCACGCCCCGAACAACGGTCTCGCTCGTGCTGGCCGTCGCGGTCACCGTCCCGGCCATCGCGCTGCGCATGACCGACGCGACCGTGGCGCACGGCCTCGAGGCCGTGGCGTTCGGGCTCGCGATCGTCGGCGCCGCCTTCGTCCTGTCCTGGGCGGCCGAGGTGGCGCAGCTCGACATCTCGGCCGGGCTCGCGATCGCGGTGCTGGCGCTGATCGCCGTGCTCCCCGAGTACGCCGTCGACATGGTGCTCGCCTGGGAAGGCGGGAACGCGTTCGAGCAGTACGGGGCCGCGTGCCATCCGCCGGGCGCCTCCGGCGAGGACGCCTGCTCGCTCGCGCTCGCGAACATGACGGGCGCCAACCGGCTGCTCATCGGCATCGGCTGGTCGATGGTGGTCTTCATCGCCGCCTACCGCTCGAGGAGGCGACCGCCACGCCTTACCGAGGTCCGCCTCGACCGCCAGCACTCGGTGGAGGTCGCGTTCCTGGGCCTGGCGACGGTCTACTCGCTCACGCTGCCGCTCAAGTCGCAGATCACGCTCGTGGACACGGTGATCCTGGTCGCGATCTTCGCGGCGTACACCTGGCGGATCTCCAAGGCGCCAGCGGAGGAACCGCACCTGGTCGGCCCGGCCCGGTGGATCGGGACGTTCCGCGTCGGACGGCGACGAGCCAGCGTGATCGCGATGTTCGCCTTCGCCGCGATCGTGATCCTGCTGTCGGCCGAGCAGTTCGCGGACGCGCTGAAGGCGACCGGGCAGGAGCTCGGCATCAGCGAGTTCCTGCTGATCCAGTGGATCGCCCCGCTCGCGTCGGAGGCACCGGAGCTCCTGGTGGCGGGCCTGTACGCGTGGCGCCTGAACACCAACGCCGGGCTCGGCACGCTGGTGTCCTCGAAGGTGAACCAGTGGACGCTCCTGGTCGGGACACTGCCGATCGTGTTCGCGATCGCGGCGAGCGGCCTGCACGGCCTGCCCGTCGATGCCCACCAGCGCGAGGAGCTGTTCCTGACCGCCGCTCAGTCGTTCTTCGCGCTCGCGGTGCTGGTGACGCTGTCGATCAGCGTGCGCGAAGCGTGGATGCTGTTCGGGCTGTTCTGGGCGCAGTTCCTGATCGGCGGCCTGGTGCCCGGGTCGGTCGCAGGGATCGAACGGATCTCGGTCGGCGCGGCCTACCTGGTCCTCGGGCTGGTCATCTTCGTGCGCCAGCGCAGGTTGATCCGCCCGCTGATCCGCGACGGGTTCCGGACCTCGTACCGGGACCTGAGCCGCGGCGAGATCGTGGGGGAGTAGCCCGAGCGTTCGGGACGGCCGCGGCTACCATCGCCGAGTGGATCCCCGAGCATTCCTGGAGTCGCTGCATGCCGAGGACGAGCTCGTGCACGTCCGCGACCTGCCGGTCCGAACGAGCGAGCCCGGCCCCTACCCGCCCGACGTGCCCGAGCTCGTCGCGCAGCGGCTCGCGCTCGTCGGCGTGAGCGGGTTGTACGAGCACCAGCGCGAGGCCCTCGAGCTCGCGCGATCCGGCCGCAACGTGATCGTCGCGACGGGGACGGCATCGGGCAAGACGCTCGTCTACAACCTCGCGTTCGCGAGCGAGGCGGTCCCCGATCCGAAGCGGACCGCGCTGTTCCTGTTCCCCACCAAGGCGCTCGCGCGCGATCAGCTCCGGCAGGTGCGCGAGCTCAAGCTCCCGCAGGTCCGTGCCGGCGTCTACGACGGCGACACGCCGAGGAACGATCGGCCGCTGATCCGCCGCAACGCCAACCTCGTGATGACGAACCCGGACATGCTGCACGCCGGCATCCTGCCGGACCATCCCCGGTGGGCCGACTTCATGCTGCGCCTGTCGCTGGTGGTGGTGGACGAGACGCACGTGTTCCGGGGCGTGTTCGGATCACACGTGGCCCACGTGCTTCGGCGGCTGCGTCGGCTGGTCGCGCACTACGGGGGGAACCCGCGGTTCGTCCTGGCGTCCGCCACCGTCGGCAACCCCGGCGAGCTGGCCGAGCGGCTGATCGGCGAGCCGTTCGAGGCCGTGACCGCTGACCGGTCGCCGAGCGGGGGCAAGACGTTCGCGCTGTGGAACCCGCCGATCGTGGACGAGGAGTCGGGCGCGCGGCGGAGCGCGCTCTCGGACGCGTCGTTCCTGATGGCTCGGTTGGCCGAGGACGACGTGAAGTCGATCGGTTTCGCCAGGTCCCGGCGCGCGGCCGAGCTGCTGGCCGAGTTCTCGCGGCGCGAGCTCGACGCCGGTGTCCGGCCCCGGGTCAAGGCCTACCGCGCCGGCTACCTAGCCGAGGACCGGCGCGAGCTCGAGCGCCAGCTCGCGAACGATGAGCTCGTCGCGGTGGCTTCGACGAACGCGCTCGAGCTAGGGATCGACATCGGCTCGCTGGACGCCGCGCTGCTGGTCGGCTACCCGGGGACGCGCGCCTCGATGTGGCAGCAGGCGGGCCGCGCCGGCCGCCGCGCCGACGGATCGCTGGCGATGCTCGTCGCCCAGGACGAGCCGCTGGACCAGTACCTGGTCACGCACCCGGCGGACCTCTTCGACAAGCCGGCAGAGGCGGCGGTGATCGACCCCACGAACCCATACGTCTCGGCGCCCCACGTCCTGTGCGCGGCACGGGAGCAGCCGCTGTCGGACGACGAGGTGGAGCGGTTCTGGCCGGATGCGGGCGACGTGGTCTCGGGGCTCGAGGCGACCGGGGAGCTCCGGCGCCGCGGGAAGGTACTGCATCACGCCGGTCACGAGCCGCCGCACCGGTCGGTGGACATCCGGAGCTCGGGCGGGCGGCGGTTCCAGATCGTGATCGAGGAGACGGGCGAGCTGCTCGGCACGGTCGACGGGTCGCGCGCCTACTGGCAGGTGCACCCCGGCGCGATCTACCTGCACCAGGGCGAGCAGTTCGTGGTGCGCGAGCTCGACCTAGCCGGCGGCGTCGCGATCGTGAGCCGGGTCGATCCCGACTACTACACGCAGTCTCGGGACGTCACCGACATCGACGTGGTCTACGAGCAGGAGCGGCGGACGCTCTCGCAGGATGTCGAGTCGTCGTTCGGGACCGTCCGCGTCACCAACCAGGTCGTCGCGTACGCGCGCAAGCACGTGGCGACGGGCGAGACGCTGGACGTCGTCCCGCTCGACCTGCCGCCGGTCCTGCTCGAGACCAGGGCGGTGTGGTGGGGCATCCCGCCGTCCGTGCTCGACCGGGCGGCGATCAAGCCCTCGGACGTCCCGGGCGCGGCGCACGCGGCCGAGCATGCGGCGATCGGCCTGCTGCCCCTGGTCGCGACGTGCGACCGCTGGGACGTCGGCGGCGTGTCCACCGCGCACCATCCGGACACCGCGTCGTGTGCGATCTTTGTGTACGACGGGTATCAGGGCGGTGCGGGCATCACCGAACGGGGCTTCGCCTCGGCCGAGCGATGGCTTGAGGCGACGCTCGAGACCGTGGCGAACTGCCCGTGTTCGCTCGGATGCCCGTCGTGCGTGCAATCGCCCAAGTGCGGGAACGGGAACGAGCCGCTGGACAAGGCGGGCGCCGTGGCGTTGCTGGCCGCGATGCTCGGGAGGTCGTGGGGATGACGCGGGAGACCTACATCGCGGTGGTCGGCCCCTCGGCCGGTACACCCGCCGAGCTCGCGATCGGCGAGGCGGTCGGGCGCGGCATCGCCGACGCGGGCGGCGTCCTGGTGTGCGGCGGCATGGGCGGCGTCATGGAGGCGGCCGCCGGCGGCTGCGCCGACGCGGGCGGCCGCTCGGTCGGCATCCTGCCCAGCGAGTCTCGACTGGACGCGAACCCGTACGTCACGATCGCGGTCGCCACCGGCATGGGCGAGGCCCGCAACGCGATCGTCGTTCGCACGGCCGACGTCGTGATCGCCGTGCACGGCGAATTCGGCACGCTCTCGGAGATCGCGCTCGCGCTCAAGATGGGCAAGCCGGTCGTCGGGCTCGGGACCTGGGAGCTCGGCAAGGGCGGCGAACCCGTGGCCGCGATCGTGGCCGCGAACGACGCCCGGGAGGCCGTCGACACGGCCCTGCTGCTCGCTCGCGCATGAGTGTGGCGTTCTCCTGACGACTGACGGGTCCGTTGGACTCGCCCGGGAGCCCCTCTAGACTCCGACGCGATCGCCAGCCCGGCGCCGGATCGCCTCCCCGATCCCTCGGTGCCGGGGGCGCCGCCGGACCCAGGGGACGCATGACCGAGAGCCAGGACCAGCAGGACACCGTGCCCGCGGGCGCGCCGGAACCGCACTCCGACGCCGAGCTGGACGCGATCGCCGAGATCGAAGTCGAGGGCCTGCCGGTCTCGACCGACGCCGTGCCGCGACGGGTGAGCAGGCTCGGCGGCCGCTTCCGCTCGTCGATCGACGCCGTGCTGCCGCGGGGCACGTTCGGCGACCAGCGCGACATCCTGGGCGGCGCCGGTCAGAACGTGATCGGCCTGGCGGCCGGGGTCCTCACGACGTTCGCCACGCAGGTGATCATGACGCGGGGGCTCGGCCCGGCGCTGTTCGGCGTCGTCACGCTCACCACACAGTTCGCGTTCATCGCCAGCACCGCGACGAGATTCGGCATGGACGTGGCCAACGTCCGCCTCGTCGCCATCCTGATGGGCCGGGGTGAGACCGGCCGAACGCGTCCGCTCGTGCGCAAGGGCGCGGTCATCGCCGGCGTGGTCTCCGCGATCGTGGGCCTGGCCGTGATCCTGCTCGCCGACCCGCTCTCGAACGCGTTCGTCTCCCCCGTGCTGCATCGCCAGGGCGTGGTCGCGTTCGTCGCGGCGGGGGTCGCGATCCCGTTCGCGGCGCTCACCTGGGTCTACCTGGGCGGCACGCGCGGCCTGAAGATCATGCGCCACACCCTGTACATCTTCTGGGTCGGCCAGCCGCTCGGCTGGATCGCGTTCGCGGTCGCCGGATGGATCGTGGCCAAGACCGCGGGCGTGACCGCGTTCGCCTACACCCTCTCGTGGGGCGTCGCCGCCGTGTTCGCGTGGTGGTCGTGGGAGCGCGAGACGCGCGGGTTCGACGCGCGCACCGAGGGCGGCGGCATCCCCGAGGAGCGCACGGGCGCGCTGATGAAGTTCGGCGCGCTGCGGGCGCCGGCGACGCTGTTCGCCCAGCTCCTGTTCTGGGTCGACACGTTCGTCCTGGCCGCCTACCGGGGGTCGGCGCAGGTGGGCGTGTACGGGGCCACCGTCCGGACCGGGCAGTCGCTCCTGCTGTTCCTCACGTCGCTGTCGCTCGTGTTCAGCCCGTTCGTGGCCGACCTGCACTACCGCGGCGAGAAGGGCAAGCTCGACGCCCTGTACAAGAACGTCACGCGCTGGGGCCTGGCCACCACGCTGCCGATCCTCCTCGCGCTCGCGATCCTGCCGGGGACCATCATGCGCGTGTACGGCGAGCGGTTCGTCGTGGGCGCCCCCGCGCTCGAGATCCTGATCATCGGCCTGATCGTCCCGGTGATCGTGGGAACCGTCGGGTTCATCCTGATCATGGTGGGGCGGACCGGATGGGACCTGCTGGTGTACGTCGCCTCGTTCGTCGTCGCCGTGGGCATCGCGGTGCTGCTCGCGCCGACGTACGGGATGCGCGGCGCGGCGATCGCCGAGGCCGTGACGCTCACGCTGTCGGCGTTCGCGCGGCTGATGCTGGTGAAGAAGTTCGTCGACATCTGGCCGTTCGACCGCTGGTTCCTGCGGCTGATCCCGCCGGCGCTCGCCGGCGCCGCCACGATGTGGGCGGTGCACCAGGTTCTCGAGGGCCCCAAGTGGCTGATCGACCTCGCGGGCTCGATCGCCGCGGGAACGCTCGCGTACGGCGTGGTCCTGATCTGGATCGGGCTCAAGCCGGGCGAGCGCGCCACCGTGCTTGCGCTGGTCCGAAAGCTGCTCGGCCGGACGCCCACGGGTTCGGTCCCCACAGCCTGAAAGGGAACGGAACGGTGCTTGCCTCGGACAACATCGCCATGGAGATCTGGACTTCGCTCATTGAACCCTGATCTTTGTAGAGTCTCGGGACCCGACGACCAGCGCCGCATGGAGAGTCGGTGGTCTAGCCGAGTGGATCGTGCGCGACCTCGTGTGGTGACCGAAACGAATGGGTACCTCCTGGTTCGGAGGTGATGGCAGTGGCTGCTACGAACCCCAGCGATCCCTACTCGTCAGCGCCCGCTCCGGCGCATCGCTTCAGGTGGCTTTGGGCCGTGATCGCCGTCGTGGTGATCGCAGCGATCGCGGTCGTCGCCTACATGCTGTTCAGCGGAGGCGGCGGGGGCTACGGCGGTAGCGGTGGCGGAGACGGAGGCGCCGGCGGGTACGCCGTTGTAGCGTTCTCCGGCGAGACCATCCGGCGAGTCGCGAGACGACTGAAACGGTGACGAAAGGCGACCGGAGGGGATTCGGTTTCCCCTCCGGTTGCTCTTGAACCTTCAACTGGGGCATTGGTTTTCATGGGCCACATGGGGGAGCAGGTGGTCGAAGGGAATCGACCAACGAGCCCTCGGGGTATCAGTCATCCATGGGGTCCGGTACGGGATGGGACGTAACCCGAAGGACGCGCATACGCGGCCCGAATGAGGATCGAGCGAGCGAGGGTCGACCTCTCACTAGAACCCACCCGTGTGGGCATGTCGCCGGAAAAGGCGATAGCCGTCATTGAGATGCAGATCCCGTTTTGCAGACGCCGCAAATCAGCCGGTTGTAGTCGGCGTCCAGCCTAGTGTTGGCCAAGTACGCAGCTCCATTCACCGTGGCCTGTAGTAAACCCCCACGGACGGAGCCAGAGCTACAGTGAGATGCCCCCCAGAGCCGCACCTTCGCCGAACTGCTGATCGACTGCGAGGGGGACCTTACACTTCGGACGGTCTGGTGGGGATCTTGCGAGAGGTCGACTGCCAATCTCGGCCCTAGCCCGAGGCCGCACGGCGAGCCCGCCGTTTGGTGATGCCCCACATGTAATCGACGATGTCGCGCCCCTGGCTTACTTCTTTACCCTCCCAACGGGAGCCGGGCCCGGTCGTGTTAGGTTCGAGTTCATCCAGCACCCATGTGATGAGCGGGTGCGTGCAGGTCCACCGCACCGCCTGGGGATGCCACTTGAGGGTGGCGGCGGTCTCCTCAATGCTTTTGCCTGAGGCGAGATACCGCAGAACGAGTAGTTCATCCTTTGTGAGTGTCATCGCCAAGATGCACTCCTCTCGACCGAATCGAGTATGACGCTGTGCACCATTCGTCTGCAACTGCCTGTGTTGTCAGCCAAGTCACCAAGATTGAGAGGGATCGCCGAACCGCCGATAGACCTGGAGGAGGACAAGGCTGCGCGGGCCGTTGCGTTCGGGCTGCTCCGGAAGATGGAGCGGCGATGACGTCCCGCGTACCTCTCGATTCAACGGCATTGCACACGTTTCTGAAGGCAGGGAGCCGTGCGCAAACAACGGGCATCGCTTCGCGTTGGTCGACGCGAACGAACAGGTCAGGAAGCTCCTTCAGCTGACGGCCACGAAAACGAACGATTCACGACGATCGAGAAGTCGTTCGGGGCGGCGTCGCGGATCGCCCACGCGTCCGATCCCCGTCGTTAGCCAGTCCGGTTCTCCCGCTGACCGGTCGTTCGTGATCGAAACCGCCGGTCGGATGCTTCAGGAAGTCATGGGCTGTGCACTTCGAACCAGACGCCCTTGTCGCCGTCGATCGAAAAGCCCCATTGGTCGGCCAGAGCGTCTACAACGAACAGGCCATAGTGCCCATCGGATCGGGTGTGGAACGCAAGTTCGTTCAGGTCCATGTGCGACCCCGCATCCCTGACGATCACCCGAACGACGCCGGGCTCGCGCTCGATCTCCAGGACGATGCTGCCGTCGGATTCAGGGGGAGCATGACGGACCGCATTGGAGACCAGCTCGTCACCATGAGTCGGGAATCGTCGAGGCGCGGTGGGTCCAGAACCCGAGTCAGCTCATCCACGATCTTCGACCGCGCCATCGCGGCCGCCGTCGGATCGTGCGGTAGCCGGTACTCAGCCATCTGCGACCCCATTCGGTGTCCGGCCCTTCTCGTTCTACCCGGTTTGACCACCGTGGAACTTCCGGACGGAATGAAGTCGGGCGGTCGCCCCGGTTCGGACGCGGTAGCGTCCGGCAACGCCGAAAGCAAGGAGGGACGATGACCGACCCGGCCGGCCTGGAACGCGGACGCGAGAAGCTCCGCGAGGTGCACGGCGAGCGTTCGCTCGCGACGATCGAGTCGATGGGCGACCTCGGAGATCTCATCATCGAGGTGGCGTACGGCGAGGTGTACTCGCGCCCCGGGCTCTCGCTCCGGGAGCGCCAGATCGCATCGGTGGCCGCGCTGGTGGCGACCGGCCGCTCCTCGCAGCTCCCGGTGCACCTTCGGTCTTCGCTCAAGGCGGGCCTGACCGCCGAGGAGCTGCAGGAGGTGATTATCCAGACGGCCACGATCGCCGGCTTCCCGCCGGCGATGAACGCCTGGTCGACACTGAAGACGATCGTGGGCGACGGGCCTGGCGTCGAGGGCGAGGCCTGAGCCGCCGCCGAGAGCCCGCCGGGCCGCGCCGGCCGTATCTTCCAGCGGTGCGCCCACCCGTCCGGCTGCCCCTTGCGGTCCTGCTGCTCGCGCTGCCGCTCGCCGCGTGCGGGTACCAGCCCGAGATCAACAACCCCGGCATGGCGACCGGGGCCACCGGCCAGGCGCCCTCGACCGTATCGGCCGCCCCGACCGGCCCCACGTCCACGAGCGCGGCCTTCACCGAGGACGGGTGCCCGGTCGACGACGCCGACTTCTGCCGGCAGGCGACGTTCCTGGCCAACGCGCTGGTGCTCTCGGACTCGGGCGCGGTCTTCGACCTCAGCCGCGAGGTCACGCTTCGATGCGCCGACCTCGACGCGTCGCTGTACCAGCAATGCAAGGACGAGTCGACGCTGAAGGGCTACATCGTCGGCGACCACCAGGGCGAGTTCTTCGTTGCGCCGCCGAAGCGGTTCCGGGACATCCTGGAGTTCTTCGTCGAGGCCGTGGACCAGGAGTACTCGGACGAGCTCGGCGGCCCGCAGATGCAGATCCTCGGGGTCTCGACGTGCGGTAGCGGGCGTGACCGCTCGTACCACGTCGCGTACACGGTCGCGCTCGCCGATCCGAACAGCACGCTGCCCGGCGATCGCTTCCTGGGGACGTACGAGTTCACGCAGGAGGAGGGCGACTGGGCGATCGAGGTCGCGTACTTCGCTCTGTACACGGACTGGCAGCTGGTCCTCGACGACCCACTCACCGAGATCGGATGCGGCGACATCCAGCCCTGGGCCGGCGTGGCGCCGAACGTGAACCCGCCGCAGTCCGAGAGCCAACCGACGCCGATCCCCCCGCCCAGCCCCTCGCCGTCCGCCTGACGGCCTCACGCCTCGAGGGGCCGCGTGCCATGCTTGCGCCACCGAGCCCCGATCGGGCCCCGAGAGGAAGGAGGCCGCGATGGCCGACTACCTGCTCTTGTACGGCGGCGGGAAGATGCCCGAGACCGAGGAGGAACAGGCCGCGGTCATGAAGGCGTGGGACGAGTGGTTCCACACGCTGGGCGGAGCGCTCAAGGACGGCGGCAACCCCTTCACCCCGCAGGCCAAGAGCATCGCGCCGGGCGGCGAGGTCTCCGACGGCCCAGGCAAGGGGTTGGCCTCCGGCTACTCGATCGTGACCGCCGACTCGCTCGACGAGGCCGTCGAGAAGGCCAGGGGCTGCCCGGTGCTCGAGGGCGGCGCCCATGTCACCGTGTACGAGACGTTCGCGGTGATGTAGGCCCTCAGGCCTGCGCTCGCGAGCGACCGCACAGCGAGCTCTCGAGCATCCAGAACAGCGCGAACCCGCCGTACAGCAGCACTGCGGCGACGGGGGCGACGAAGGCGACCAGCGTCATCACGAGGTAGATGTAGGGCGCCGGCCGATAGCTGCGCGTGATGCCTTTCACGGCCTTCGGGTCGTGGTCGGGGCGCAGCAGGCGGCCGCCCCCGCCTGACGCGTAGAACCAGACAAGGCTGAACATCACCGCGGTGGCGGTGAGCGTGACGCCGTAGGCCACCGCCGCCGCGGTCGCGCTGTCCTCCCGGATGTGCTCGGCGACCAACCGGGTGGGGAACGGGATGAACGCGACCACCATGAGCAGGAACACGTTCAGGAACAGGAAGATCCGGTCGGCGCGGTCGATCTGCGACATCAGCCCGTGGTGGTTCACCCAGATGATCCCAATCGTCAGGAAGCTCACCGCGTAGCCCGCGTACGACGGCCAGATCTCGAGCAGGCGGTGCGCCAGGTTCTGGGCGTGCTCGCCGATCTGCGTGTCGACGTTCAGGATCAGCAGGGTGGCGGCGATCGCCAGGACGCCGTCGGCGAACGTCTCGAGCCGGTCGGTCCTCATGCGTCTGTCGCGGACCAGCCCGAGATGCGTTCGATGTCGATCGCAAGGACGGGCCCGTCGGGCGGCTCGGCCTCGTACTGCTCGTACTTCGAGCGCAGGACCGCGAGCGCATTCGAGCGCTCGTGGTCCGAGCCCACGATGCGCCCGGTGCCCGAGGCGCGCACCCACCAGAGGGAACGCCAGTCCTCGCCGTAGCCGTCGACGACGAACTCGACCGCCGAGTTGCCCTCGAGGTTGCGGAGGCGCTGCAGGCGTTCCGAACGCTTTGGCTTGCGGTCGACCGCCCAGTACACGCGGGGCTTGCCGCCCGATCCTTCGACGAGCGCGAAGACGAACGGCACGACGTGCGGCCGATCATCGGGGGTGACGGTCGCGATCCGGCCGACCCGAGCAGATCGAAGTCGCTGCAGCGCGTCGTCCCGATCCACGAACCACCCCTCCGGCCGAACGGGCCCCAAGGCTATCCTGCGTGACGTGCCCCGGGCCGCGACCCGCCGTGGCTGAGTCCGCGCCTCCGTTCGACCGGCTCGACTTCCTGTACACCCCCTCGGCCGACGTGCCGCGAGACCTGAAGTACTTCGTCGAGGTGCTGGGCGGCCGTCCCGTGTTCGCGATCGACGCGATGGGCACCAAGGTCGCGGCGGTCGAGCTGACCGAGGGCCCGCCGCTCGTACTCCTCACCGACCACGTCGAGGGCGAGCGCCAGATCCTGGTCTTCCGCGTCGACGACCTCGCCAAGACCCTCGCCGACCTGGCGGCGCAAGGCTGGGAGCGCGAGGACACATTCGAGATCCCGCACGGCCCGTGCTGCTCGTTCCGGACGCCCGGCGGCCACCGCATCGCGCTCTACCAGCTCGTCCGCCCCGAGGTGGCCGAGCACTTCGCCGGCCGCTTCGACTTCTGAGCCGGCCTACGACGGCGGTGTGAACGAGACCAGCTTCGAGATCTCCTGCGCGCCGCGGATGACGCGTTCGATCACGACGCCGACCGTGGGAGCGTAGAACTTGTGCTCCACGATCTGGGGCTCGAGCGGCGTCGTGTCCTCGGTCACGAGGACCCGGTCGAACGGCCCGTACGGCACGGTCACGGTGTCGTCGAGCGCGACCACGGTCCCGACGTCCTCGGCCTCGCCTTTGCGGAACTCCTGGTGGTAGGACTCACCGACCGTCGGATGGGCGAGCATGACGACGCCCGGCTGCGCGCCGTCCACGCCGGCCTCCCAGGACCCGGCTGTAGAGGTCGCCGCTCCGTTCTTGTACTCGGCCGTGTCCTCGCCGAAGTACCAGACGTTGCCGGCGGAGTCCTGCGCGTACCAGTCGAACGTGTCCTCGGCCAGCTCGCCATCGGCCGAGAAGACCTGGTCGTGCACGACGGTCGTCTTCACGCCCATGACCACCTTCGTTCGGTCGGTCACGAAGACCACGTTGCGTTCGCGCTGACCGTCGGAGACGCCCTCGAACACCATCTTCGTGCCCGGGATCCAAGGCATGTACGGGTTGTCGACCGTCGAGACGAACTTGCTCGGCGGCGGTACATCCGGCTGATAGGGCCGGCCCTTCTCGACCGGGGCCGGGTTCGCCGCGATCTCGGCTGATGGACTCGCAGTGGCCGATGGGTTCGGCGTGGCCGGCGGGTTCGAGGCGCCCGTGGGTCCGGTCGTCGCGGCGTTCGAGCCTCCGCACGCGGCCGCCACCAGCGCGAAGTCCGCGAGGACGATCGCCGTTCGTGCGCGTCGTGCGTTCATCGGATCGCTCCTTCCAGACGGTTGATACCCAGGGTGCCGCGCGAGCGATGAGAGAAGCGTGAGCCGCCGATGAGGCTCGGAGGAGAGCGGTCAGGCCGGGATCGACACGACGACGACCGCGCCGCCGTCGGGCAGGTTCTCGGCCCGGACGGAGCCGCCGTGCGCCTGCGCCACGGCCGCGACGATCGCGAGCCCGAGCCCCGCGCCCCCGTGCGGGCGCGAACGCCCGGCGTCGGGCCGGGTGAACGCCTCGAACGCCACCGGCAGGAACTCCGGCGGGAAGCCGGGGCCGCTGTCCCGGACCTCGAGCACCAGCGACCCGTTCGCGCGTTCGGCTGCCACGCTCACGCGACCGCCCGAGGGCGCGGCGCGCAGTCCGTTGTCCAGCAGGTTGCCAAGCGCCTGGCGCACGCGGAGCTCGTCGACGTCGGCGCGGAGCGTCTTGGGGACATGCACGTCGATCCCCACGTGCCGCTCGGCCGCGCGCGGCGCGAACGACTCGACGGTGCCGCCCACGAGGCTCGCGACGTCGACGGGATCCCGCCGGATCGGCAGCCGCCCGCGGTCGGCGCGCGCCAGCACGAGGAGATCCTCGGCCAGCCGCGACAGGCGATCGGTCTCCTCGGCGGCGCTCCGAACCTCGGCCTCCAGCTCGTCGGCGGTGCGCGAGCGCCGGAGCGCGAGCTCGAGCCCGGCCTTCAGGTTGGACAGGGGCGTCCGCAGCTCGTGGCTCGCGTCGTCCACGAACCGCCGCTCGCGCTCGATCGCCTCTTCGAGCCGGTCGAGCATCGCGTTCAGGGTCTCGGCGAGGCGCGCGAGCTCGTCGTCCGTGTTCGGCACCGGGAGCCGGTGCCCGGGGTCGCCGGCCGAGATGACCGCGGCCTCGGCCCGCATCGCATCGACCGGCCGGAGCGTCCAGCCGACGAGGAGCCAGGTCACCACGACGACCAGGACCAGCGCGAGCGGACCGCCGATCGCCAGTGACGCCGCTAGGCCCGCCAGGGTCTGACGCTGATCGTCGAGCGAGGCGCCCACGACGAGCACGTCGTCGTTCGCGAGCCGGATCGCCAGCATCCGCGCGGGGACCGTCTCGCCCTCGATGCGGACGGCATCGCGTTCGAGGAACAGCGGCATCCGGATCCCGGCCGGAACCAGCGCCGCGGCGCCGGCGATCGCGTTCGAGGAGTCGAGGACCGACCCGTCCGGCTCGAGCAGCTGCGCGAAGGCATCGTCGGGCTGACCCGGCGAGAACGAGCCGGTCCGTTCGACGACCAGCGCCTCGGCGTCGCCCCGGGATCGGAGCGTCACGTCCATCGACTGGAGGAGCTCGGACTGCAGTCGGAGGTAAACGAAGATCCCGGTCGCCGCGAGCACGATCGCCGTGAGCACGGCCGCCACCAGCGTCACGCGCGTGCGCAGCCGCATCAGCCGGCCCCGTCCTCGAGCCGGTAGCCGGCGCCCCGGACCGTGCGGATGGAGTCGCGTCCGAACGGCCGGTCGACCTTGTTGCGCAGATAGCGGATGTACACGTCCACCACGTTGGAGTCGCCGTCGTAAGCGAAGTCCCAGACGTGTTCGATCAGCTGGGTCCGGGTGAGCACCTCGCCGACGCGGCGCATCAGGTACTCGAGCAGCGCGAACTCGCGCGCGGTCAGGTCGATCGACCTCCCGTCGCGCGTCACAGTTCGGCGCGCGGGATCTAGTGACAGGTCGCCGACCCGGAGCACCGGGGGACGCTCCGCGGCCCCGCGGCGCACCAGCGCGCGCAGGCGGGCGAGCAGCTCGGCGAACGAGAACGGCTTGGTTAGGTAGTCGTCGGCCCCGGCGTCGAGCCCGGCGACGCGGTCGGCGACAGCGTCCCGGGCGGTGAGCATCAGGACCGGGCTCCACCGGCCGGCCCCGCGCAGCCGGCGGCTGACCTCGAACCCGTCGAGATCCGGAAGCATCACGTCGAGGACGATCACGTCGTACGGGTTCTCCGTGCCGAACCACAGGGCGTCCTCGCCGCGTCCGGCGACGTCGACCGCGTAGCCCTCCTCCTCGAGCGCGCGCTTGAGCAGGCCGGCCATCTTGAGCTCGTCCTCGACCACGAGCACGCGCATCGCTCGGGCAGCGTATGCGCTTGCGATGAGAACGGGATGAGAGCTCTCTACGGAGGTGGGCCCTCGCGGGCCTCGGTCCACGCGTTCAGCCAGGAGGTCGAGAGGGCGGCGATCGCGAAGACGGCGGCCACCACGGGCAGGTCCACGGCGACCAGCGCGATCGTCGTGGCAACGAACAGGGCGTCCTCGATCACCAGCCGGATTGGGATCGAGACTGGACGGCGCGCCTTCGGGGCCACGAACTCACCCCAGACGACGATCGCCGCGAGTGGCAGCCCGACGCCCGCCACGTATGCCATCGACCCCTCGAACACGTGGAAGCCCCAGTACGCGAGCGCGACGAGCATCGCGAGCTCGCACAGGAAACGAACGCTGAGGACGACCCCCCGCACCACGGTCACCCGTGCAGGACGGACCGGACGAAGTCCACGACGGCGGGCTCCCCGGGATCGACGAAGTGCCCACCGCCCACGAGCTCGACCCTGGACCCCGGGATCGCCGCGGCCATCCGATCGGTGACGCGACGGAACGCGGCAGGGGAGTGATCCGCCGCGACCAGGAGCGTGTGCACCGAGATCGTCGCCAGGTCCTCGGCCGTCGCTTCCAGCCAGGGCCCCCGGAACTCGGCCAGGATCGCGGGACCGTTGTCGACGAACATCTGCCTGACCTCGGGCTTGAACGACTCCCATCGGGCGTCGCCGAGCACGACCCGCAGGAAGGTCTCCGCGATCGAGCCGGGATCGCGAGCCGCCGCCGCTTCCACCTGGTCTCGCAGATGGTTCGCCCAGGCCATCGCCTCGTCGTCGAGGGTCAGGGCGGCCGCCTCGAGCAGCACGAGCGCCCTCACCTGGTTCGGATGTCGCAGCGCGAGCTCGATCGCGGTCTCGCCACCGTAGCTGCGCCCGATCACTACGGCCGGCACGGCGCCGAGCGCCTCGAGCAGCCCGGCGGCATCCTCCGCGTGTTGGACGACGCTCGTCTCGTAGGGATCGGGGCGCTCGCTCCGGGTGCATCCGCGACGGTCGTAGACGATCAGGCGGCCGAGCCCGGTCAACACTTCGATCGTGTCCGGCGGCCACACCAGCGCGGAGGAGGACGTGCCGTGGATGCACAGGATCGGGTCGCCCTGCCCGTGCTCCTCGTAATAGAGGCGAACGCCGTTGACCTGGATGTCCGGCATCGCCCGAGACCGTGCCGTCGGGTCGAACGATTGTCAACGCCTGGCTAGGCTCTGAGCCTCACGAGGACTGAGTGCATTCGATGGGAACCGAGGACAACACCGCGCTCGTCCGGCGCTTCTATAAGCGGTGTGGAACCGCGGCAACTTCGACGTCGCGTCGGAGGTGTTCGCCGAGGACTACGCGCCACGACCTCCGGCCCACGCAGGCTGCTCGCGGACCCACCGGCAGGCACGCGGTGTTCTCCGGCGTGAACATCTTCCGGTTCGCCGACGGCAAGGTCATCGAGCTGTGGAACCATCGCGACGACCTCGGCCTCATGCAGCAGCTGGGGGCGGAGATCTTCGCGGGCGCGGCTCTGGCGGACGAGCACACCGGCTAGCGGATCGGTAGGGCGCTAGCGCTGACCGGAGTTCGCGCCCGCGAAGAAGCGGTTCCATTCGGTGAGCTTGTCGGGCAGGAACCAGCACCGATCCCACCGGCCCTGCCCGTCCACGGAGGCGAACTGCGCGACGACCACGCTCAGGTGCTCGTCGTGCCGCTCGGCCGTGATGTCTAGGAAGATCGTGACGTAGCGATCGCTCGCCAGGACGTCGTCCACGCTGATGTTCATCGAGCCGCCGGACACCTCGGTCAGCCCCGAGGAGAAGCGGGCGATGCCGTCGTGACCGTGGAAGGTGCCGCTCACCGGCGTGTCGCCGGGCGCGTACCACACGACGTCGTCGGCGAAGACCTCGAGCAGGCGCGGGGTGTCGCCCGACATGAGCGCGTCGACCGTCCGGCGCATCCGGGTGGCGTTCGGGTGCTCCATCCCTCGCCTCGGCCTCCTCCTATGCCCAGAAGGCGTCGACGGCGTCCTGATCGTTCGCGAGCGCCCAGTACTCGCTCCAGTGGCCGTGGTCGTCGAGCGTGAGCGCCTCGGCGAGCAGGACGTCGAGCTTTCGGACGTCGCGGTGCGCGGTCACGTGCGTGAACATCGATGCGTGACGGTCGTTGGCCAGGATCGCCTCGGCCTCGACCTGCAGGGTGCCGGCCGTCGCCCTTCGCACGTCGCGGAAGTAGTCGACGACGGCGTCGACGCCACGGTAGTCGCCGCTCATCGGATGGTTCCCGCCGACGTGCCACACGATGTCGTCGGCAAGGAACGCCTTCATCGCGTCGTGGTCGCCCGAGTTGTAAATGTCCAGCGCGTTGCGGATCCTCGGGACGTACGGGTGTTCGTCCACGTCTTCCCCCGGATGCGTTCGAGCACACGGTAGCCAGAGGTCGTTGTGCTGCACAGGGTCGGTTGGGCTACAGGACCTAGCCTACGTGGCCCACAGAGATGAGGAGTCGTTCAGGTTCGGGCGCAGGTCAAGGGACGCCGCCGCGGCGGGGCGCGTCCCGGACGGGTTCGGGCGCGTGCCACACGGCCTCGACGTTGTTGCGGTGCAGGTCGTTCACGAAGGCCGCGTAGTACCGGTCCGAATACTGGGGCCACACGCCGGGCTCACCACGGACGGTGCCTCCGTTAGCGATCGCGGCCTCGAAGAAGGCGTCGACCGCCTCTCGCCCGTCGGCGTCGAATGCGACGTGGGCGTGCGTCGTCACCGGGCTCCCCAGGTAGATGGCGAAGTCATCGAGCCCCTCCGCGCCATAGTGGACGCCGTCGAGTTGCACGTGCAACTCGGCGAACCCGATCGGCGCGAGCGCCGCCGTGTAAAGGGCGCGGCTCGCCTCCAGGTCCTCGACCACGAACAGGACGTGATCGACGATGACGCGTCGCTCGGTCACGTGGCCTTCCACGGGTCGTCCTTGGTGCCCGTGCCGGACATGGCTCCCCTTCCCGTCGACCTGGGCAGCGTACCGAGATGTCCGGTTGGCGGCTGGGCCCGTTGCCCGCCGTCGGCCGCCGGTGGTACAACTCGGGTGCCCGGGCGCGGGAGCCCGGGTGTGACGGGGTGCAGCGAAGACCGGTTGGAATCCGGCACTGTCCCGCAACCGTGAAGCCCCTCGGGGACGAGTCGGGTCGCCTCCCCCGCCGCGCAAACGACGGTCCTCGACGGAAGGGCGGTTTGTGGGCGGCGAGAACGAGACCCATCGCAGCCCCTTCCGATCGAAGGGAGGGCGGATGGGCAAAGCTTTCGGCATCTTCGTGGCGGTCGCGCTCGCGTTCGCGCTGGCCGCCTGTTCGGACGACCCGGCCGTCACGACCGGGCCGACCGGCGGCCCCGCGACCGCGGCGACGGGAACGGGGGCGTTCCCCGTGACGGTCACGGGCACCAACGGCGACGTCACGATCGACGCGCGCCCCGAACGCATCGTCTCGCTATCGCCGACGGCGACCGAGGACCTGTTCGCGATCGGGGCGGGCGACCAGGTGATCGCGGTGGACGACCAGTCGAACTATCCCTCGGACGCCCCCACCACCGACCTGTCCGGCTTCGAACCCAACATCGAGGCGATCGCCGGCTACGAGCCCGACCTCGTTGTGTACGCGACCGAGCCGGGCGACCTCGGGTCCTCGCTCGAGGGCCTCGGGATCACGGCCCTGCAGCTGGACGCGGCCCCGAACCTCGACGTCGCGTACGACCAGATCGAGCAGCTCGGGGCGGCGACCGGTCACGCCGACGAGGCAGGAGCGCTGGTGGAACAGATGCGCTCGGACATCCAGGGGTTGGTGGACGGCGCCGACGCGGCGACCGGGACGAGCTTCTACTTCGAGCTGGACGACACGTTCTACTCGGTCACGTCGAAGACGTTCATCGGCCAGCTGTTCCGGATGCTCGGCCTGGAGAACATCGCCGACGAGGTGGGCAAGGGAAGCGGCGGGTATCCGCAGCTGTCGGCCGAGTACATCATCGAGTCGGACCCCGACCTGATCTTCCTCGCCGACACCAAGTGCTGCGGCCAGTCCGCCGAGACGGTCGCCCAGCGGCCCGGATGGGCCGGGCTCGCCGCGGTGACGGGCGGCGACGTCGTGCCGCTGGACGACGACGTCGCGTCGCGCTGGGGTCCCCGGGTCGTTGACCTGCTCCAGCAGATCTCGGACGCGGCGGCGGCGGAGGCGAACGCCGCGTGAGTCGCACCGTCCCCGATCGCCGGCTGGGCGCCCGGGCGCGCGCGACCGCGCTCGGCGTCGTCGTGCTGGTCGCGGCCGTCCTGATCGGGCTGCTGGTCGGGCCCGTCCGCATCGGCGTCGGGAACGTCTTCCGGTGGTTGTTCTCGTTCGGCAACGCGCCGCCCGGCATGTCCGAGCAGCAGGCGCTGATCCTGGCCGACCTGCGGCTGCCCAGGGTGATCGTGGCCGGACTGGTCGGGGCCTCGCTCGCGGCCTCGGGCGCCGCGTACCAGGCGGTGTTCCGCAACCCGCTCGCCGACCCCTACCTGCTGGGCGCGGCCGCGGGCGCCGGGCTCGGCGCGACGATCGCCGTGGCGTACGGACCTTCGGGCGCGCTCGATCTCACCGTGCCGGCCGCGGCGTTCGTCGGCGCCCTCATCGGGGTCGGGCTCACGTACGGGCTCGGGCGGTCGAGCCTGGGGGGGCGCGCCACCACGAGCCTGGTCCTCGCGGGCGTCGCGGTCGCCTCGTTCCTCACCGCGGTGCAGACGTTCCTGCAGCAGCAGCGTTCGGACACGCTCCGCCAGGTCTACACGTGGATCCTCGGGCGGCTCGGGACGACGGGGTGGGACGACGTGCGGCTCGCGCTGCCGTCGGTGGCGCTCGCGATCGCGACCCTGTGGGCCGTGCGCCGGCTGCTCGACGTAATCGAGGTCGGCGACGTCGAGGCGCAGAGCCTCGGCCTCAACGTCACGCGGCTGCGGCTGATCGTGGTGATCGCGGCGTCGCTCGCGACCGCGGCCGCCGTCGCGGTCGCCGGGCTGATCGGGTTCGTCGGGCTGATCGTCCCGCACACGGTTCGGCTGATGGTGGGCGGCAGCTACCGCTCGGTGCTGCCGCTGTCTTTGTTGTTCGGCGCGGCGTTCCTGATCCTGGTCGACACGGTCGCGCGCACCGTGATCGCGCCGGCCGAGATCCCGATCGGCGTCATCACCGCGTTCATCGGCGCGCCGTTCTTCGTCGTGGTGCTCAGGCGGAACCGGAGGGCGGCGTGAAGGTCGAGCCGCGAACGGAGGTCGCCACCGCGCTCCAGGCGCGCGGCCTGTCGGTCGAGCTCGGCAAGCGGCCGATCCTCGTCGACGTGGCGCTCGAAGTCCTCGAAGGGGGGTGGGTGTGCGTGATCGGCCCCAACGGCGCGGGCAAGACGACCCTCGTCCACGCGATCGCCGGGCTTGTGCCGCGAACCGGTTCTGTGCGCTTGTGGGGGCGTCCGATCGAGGAGCTCGGCCGCCGCGAGCGGGCCCGAGCGGTCGCGCTCGTGCCGCAGCTCCCGGCGATCCCCGAGAGCTTCACGGTCGAGCAGTACGTGCTGCTGGGTCGAACACCGCACCTCGGGCTGCTCGCGTCCGAGGGGAAGCGCGACCTCGAGGCGGTGGCATCCGCGCTCGAACGCCTGGACCTCAATTGGGCCGCGGGGAGGCGGCTCGAGACGCTCTCTGGCGGCGAGCTCCGCCGCGCGGTCATCGCGCGCGCGATCGCGCAGGAGGCCTCGCTGCTGCTGCTCGACGAGCCGACCACCGGCCTGGACATCGCGCAGCAGCTCCGCGTGCTCGAGCTCGTCGAGGAGCTCCGGACCGCGGGCGATCTCACCGTGATCTCGACGATGCACGACCTCACGCTGGCCGGCCGGTTCGCGCAGCGGTTCGCGCTCCTGTCCGGGGGACGCGTCGTCGCCGAGGGCACCCGGGGCGAGGTGCTCATGCCGCACGTGATCGCCGAGCACTACGGCGCGCGGGTGGGCGTGATCGACGACCGGACGCTGGGTTGGGCGGTCGTCCCGCTCTCGGGGCCGCAGCCGTGACCGACGACCAGGCCGTCCGGCCGTCGACGCGAGAGCCGCCCACCGAGGGGCCCGAGCGCGCGACCACGCGCGTCTCGTCCCGCGTGCTCGTGCACACCGGCGACGGCAAGGGGAAGTCCTCGGCCGCGATGGGGGTGATGCTGCGCGCGGTGTCGGCGGGCTGGAAGGTCGCGGTCGTGCAGTTCCTCAAGTCCGGGAGGTGGCACACGGGCGAGGAGGCGGCCGGCAAGGCCCTGGGCGTCGACTGGTGGTCGCTCGGCGACGGCTTCACCTGGGACTCGAAGAGCATGGACCGGACCGAGGCCGTCGCGCGCGAGGCGTGGCTCGCGGCCGCGAGCCTGATCCGCGAGGGCAAACACCGGCTCCTCGTGCTCGACGAGATCACCTACCCCATGAACTGGGGGTGGATCGAGCCCAGCGACGTCGTCGAGACGATCCTCTCCCGGCCGGCGGAGGTCAGCATCGTCGCCACGGGCCGCGATGCGCCGGCCGAGCTGCGCGAGATCGCCGACACCGTCACCGAGATGCGCGCCGAGAAGCACGCGTTCGACCAGGGCATCGCGGCGATGCGCGGGATCGAGTTCTGATGCCGTACATGTTCCTGGTCGGCGGCGCGCGCAGTGGGAAGTCCACGCTCGCTATCCGATTGGCGTCCGCGTTCGACGGGCCGGTCGTGGCGATCGCGACCGCCGAGGCGCGCGACGACGAGATGGCCGAGCGCATCCGCGCACACCGCGCGGCCAGGCCGGCGGAGTGGGAGGTGATCGAGGCCCCGCTGGGGCTGCTCGGCGCGATCGAGGGCATCCCCGACGACGCGAGCGTCGTCCTGGACTGCCTCACGCTCTGGGTCTCCAACGCGCTCGAGGACGGCGCGGCCGACGAGGACGTGGAGGGCGAGGCGCGCAAGGTCGCGTCGACGGTCGCGTCCCGAGCCGCGCCCTCGGTGGTCGTGAGCAATGAGGTCGGGTTCGGCATCGTGCCGGCGAACGCGCTCGCGCGCCGGTACCGCGACGTGCTCGGACGCGTGAACGCCTCGTTCGCGGCCCAGGCGTCGCGCTCCTATCTCGTGGTCGCCGGCCGGGGCCTGCCGCTCGAGGAGGTCACGCCGAAATGAGCGAAGGCGACCTGCTCGAACGCACGATCGCGGCGATCCCCCCGCCCGATCTCGACGTCGCGGCGGGGACCGCCCGGCTGCTCGACTCGAAGACGAAGCCGCCCGGCAGCCTCGGACGGCTCGAGGACCTCGCGTGCCGGGTCGCGGCGATCCGCGGCTCGGTTCCCCGGCAGCCCTTGGAGCCGGCCATCGTCGTGGCCGCCGCCGACCATGGCGTCGCGGCCCGGGGCGTCAGCGCCTACCCGCAGGAGGTCACGGCGCAGATGCTCGCGAACTTCGCCCGCGGTGGAGCGGCGATCTCCGTGCTGGCGCGGGAGGCGGGCGCCAGGCTCGTCGTGGTGGACGCCGGGGTCATCGGCGGTGCCTCGGTGAAAGGGGTGCGCTCCGAGATCGTGGACGGCGTCCGAGGGACGGGCGACCTCACGGTGGGTCCGGCGATGGCGCGTTCGACCGCGATCGGCCTGATCCAGCGCGGCATCGCGCTGGCCGGCGAGCTCGCGGACGGCGGTGCGGGGATCGTGGCGCTCGGCGAGATGGGGATCGCGAATACGACCTCGGCGAGCGCGCTCGCGGCCACGCTCCTGCCGGCCGAAGCCTCGGCGGTGTGCGGCCCGGGAACCGGCATCGACGACGAGGGCCTCGCCCGCAAGGTGGACGCCGTGAGCCGGGGACTCGCCATGGTCTCGCTCGCTCCGGACCCAGACCCCGTCGACGTGCTCGCGGCCGTGGGCGGGCTCGAGATCGCGCTCCTGGCCGGAGTCGCCCTCGGCGCCGCCGCGCGACGCGTCCCGGTCCTGCTGGACGGTTTCATCACCGGCGCGGCAGGGCTGGTCGCGGCCCGGCTGAACTCCACGGTTGCCGCTTCCCTCATCGCGGCCACGCGCTCGCCCGAGCCCGGCCACGCGCTCGTGCTCCAGGCGCTCGGGCTCGAGCCCCTGCTCGACCTGCGGCTGCGTCTGGGCGAGGGAACCGGTGCCGCGCTCGCGCTCCCGCTGGTTCGAGGCGCGGTCGCGATCCTGACCGACATGGCCACCTTCCACACGGCCGGGGTGAGCGGGCCCGCCGAAACGCCCGCACCCGCAGATGTCTGAGCGAACGCGGCCCGTGCTCGCAGCGCTCTCGTTCCTGACCTCGGTCCCGGTCGGACGCCGCGTCCAGCTCGGCGAGCGCGACCTTCGTCGAGGCGCCGCGCTCTTCCCCGCGGTCGGAGGGGTAATCGGCGCGCTCGTGGCCCTCGTCGCATGGGGCTCGGCTCAGGTCCTGCCTTCGTTCGCTGCGGCGGTGCTCGGCGTCGCGAGCGGCGTGTCCGCGACGGCCGCCCTGCACCTCGACGGGCTGGGCGACGTGGCAGACGGCGTGGGGGCCTCGCTCGCGGGCGGCGACCCGGCCGGGGCGATGCGGGATCCGCGACTCGGGACGTTCGG
>JBKPKU010000115.1:0-1691 GCA_046731295.1 Actinomycetota bacterium | reverse complement strand
CTCCAGCTCCAGCCGCCGCCGCTCCCGCTCAGCCCGCGCCGGCGCCGGCGCCCGCCCAGGCGGCCGAGGCGCCGGCGCGGGCGCCGGCCGAGCATGCGGACGTGTCGCTGGACCAGGAGACGTTCGACCGGGTGCTCGCCGAGCTCCTCGAGCAGGGGATGGATCGTCGCGTCGCCGACGGTCGCGCCCGGCGCGCCGCGATGATCGCCGCCCGCCAAAAGGCCGAGGGCGGCTCGTGACCGGAGCCGAGGTCGCGTTCGTCATCATCGGCGTGGCCGCCGTGATCGGCGCGTTCCGCGTGGTGACGTCCCGCAACGTCGTCCGGGCCGCGCTGTACCTGGTGGTGACGCTCTCGGCGGTCGCCGGCGTCTACCTGCTCCTAGCGGCCGAGTTCGTGGCGTGGGTGCAGATCCTGATCTACGTCGGAGCGATCGTGATCCTGTTCCTGTTCGGCCTGATGCTGACGAAGGCGCCGATCGGGCGGGAGGCGCTGGACAACCAGCGCCGCGGCGTCGCCCTTCTGGTGTCGGCGGCGATCCTGGCCGGCCTCCTCTACCTGATCTGGGGGGCCTTCGACTGGGACGCGCCCCGGATCGACCCGATCGACGGCACGACCGCGGCGGTCGGCGCGTCGATCTTCAGCCGGTTCGTGCTGCCGTTCGAGGTGGTCTCGTTCCTCCTGCTGGCGGCGCTGATCGGCGCGATCGTGCTCTCGCGCAAGGACGACCGCCCGTGATCCGGCTCCCGCTGGTCCTGTTCCTGTCGGCGACGCTGTTCGCGACCGGCGTGTACGGCGTGCTCGCCCGCCGCAACGCGGTGCTGGTGCTCATGTCGATCGAGCTGATGCTGAACGCCGTGAACCTCAACCTGGTCGCGTTCGCGCAGCACCTGCGCGACATCACGGGGCAGGTGTTCGCCCTGTTCGTCATCACCGTGGCGGCCGCCGAGGTCGGGATCGGGCTCGCGATCGTGATCCTGATCTACCGCAACCGCGAGACGATCAACGTGGACGAGGTGAACCTCCTCAAGTGGTAGCCGCGGAGTTCGCCGAATCCATCGTCAAGGCGATCCAGGACCCGAGCTGGTTCCTGCGCTCTTCGTGGCTGATCGCGCTCCTGCCCGCGGCGGCGGCGGCGTTCACGCTGTTCATCGGCAAGCGCACGCCGGGCAAGGGCTCGGTCTACGGGATCGCCGCGCTGGCCGTGGCTCTCGTCATGTCGCTCGGCGTCCTGTGGACCTTCGTGGGTGGGGAGCGCGGCTTCTACGAGGCCTCGATCCCGTGGTTCCAGATCGGGCAGCTCCACATGGAGGTCGGGGTCTACGTCGACGGGCTCACCGCGGTGATGCTCGTCGTCGTCACGTCGATCTCGCTCTGCGTCCACATCTACTCGCTCGGCTACATGAAGGGCGATCTCCGCTACACGTGGTTCTACGTGGTGATATCGCTGTTCACCAGCGCGATGCTGGTCGTCGTCCTGGCCAACAACCTGTTCGAGCTGCTCGTCGGCTGGGAGGTCATGGGCATCTGCTCCTACCTGCTGATCGGGCACTGGTGGGAAGACCACGTCAACTCCGGCTCCGCGATCAAGGCGTTCATCACGACCCGGATCGGCGACGTACCGTTCATGTTCGGGATCTTCGTGCTGGTCTTCATCACCGGGTTCACGACCTCGAACATCCCGGAGATCTCC
>JBKPKU010000114.1:0-17155 GCA_046731295.1 Actinomycetota bacterium | reverse complement strand
CGGCGTTGTCGATCCTCCTGCTCTCCGCACCGCTCCTGTCGTACCCCTTCGTGATCTGGCTCGTCCCATGGGCCGCGATCGCCTGGATGGAGCGAACGGGATACGTGCGGTGGTTGCTGGCGGCGCTCATGCTCGTGAGTGGCCTGCTCGTCGTCTCGTACAGCTCGGTGCTCGCCCAGGACGCCCTGTGGTCGGTGAAGGCGATCCTGTTGCTCCGCAACGCGTTGCTCGCGGCCGTTCCGGCCGTCTACCTGCTGGAGCGAAGGATCGCGCCCGCCGCCGATCCGGACGTCGGGGCGAGCGTCGAGACTCGCCTGAAGATCAGCCCTTCGTCGTCCGCGTAGACCAACCGCCAGCCTGGGTCTACCCGCATCCTCGGGATGAGCGCCCCCTGCTGGTCGCGGGCGAGGACGGCCACGTCCACGTCCCAGGAGTCCAGGGTCGCCTGCCACCCCTCCGCCCCCGCCGAGACGGCGTAGTACTTCCACCACACGCTCTGCGGAGCGACCTCGATGAGGGAGTCGGCCATCACCGGGTTTCGCGGGAACTCGAACTCCAGCCACGAGCCCCACTGCTGCGCGTTGAACACGACCTCGCCCGGTCGCAGGTTGCGGTGCAGCTCACCGGTGATCCCCACCGGGGCGAACGCCAGCCGTCCTCCACCCGGCATCGCCGGTCCCGTGTAGCGGGCCCACGGCAGCAGGATCCCGGCGATGGCCAATGCAAGCACGCCGACGATGGCAGCGTTCTGCGGCCCTGCGGGGTCCCGGCGTTCGGTGGGCGCCGGCCCGTCCGGCAGCACCCCGGCAAGCACGATCGGGGCGACGATGGCCCACCAGTACACGCCGCGGGTGGCGCCCAGGGCGATCACCAGGAACACGCCGAGCGGCAGCAGCGAGCCCCACGGGACGGGCCTGCGCACCCTCGCGATCAGCAGCGCGGCCACGACGAGGATCGACAGGAAGAACGCCGCCCCCGTATACGTCTGGATCGTGGGAGGCTGCCACTCCTCGATCGTCCTGCGGACGACCGGATTGGTCGCCAAACCGGCGGCGTAGGACCACACGCGAAAGCCGTATGGGTTGACCGCCGTCGCGAGGACGCAGCCGAGTCCGGCCAGGAGCAGGGTGGGAGCCCCGCGTCCACGGGTCGAGCGGTCCTCGATCCACGCCAGGCCGAGGAGCACGGGCGCCATGAAGAAGCTCCCGTGCAGGTTGGCCCACAGAACGGTGACGGGGATCATGATCCACACCCCCGCCGGATGCGGGCGGCGACGTGCCACCAGCCAGGCGGTGACCGCGAAACAGAGCATGCCCAGGAGTTGCGGTCGAAGCATGAACCCGGCCGGAAGCAGGACGCCGCTCGCGAGCGTGAGCAATGCCGCCCGTTTTGTCGTCGCTCCAACCGCACGACAGGCGAGGAACACGAACGTGAGCACGAGCGCCACGAGGAGCGCCCGGAGCGCGACCAGGCCGAACCATCCGCCGAGCCGGAACGCGGTGGCCAGGACGATCTGAGCCAGCCACTGCTGATTGAGCCATGGCCTGCCGTACGCCGCGGCCGAGAAGACGTCCGTCCGAAGGACCGAGTGCGTGTCGAACATGATGTCGCCGGCCCGAAGGTGGTAGGTCAGGTCGATCGCGAAGAGCGGCGTGCCCGATACCACGAGGACGGGCACGACGATGCCGACGACCGCCCAGACGTGCGAGAGCCGGATCGTTCCCAGGCCGAGGGCCGGCCGCCAAGGGGCGCGGGTGAGCGCAGAGGCGATCACGGTCCTTGGCCGGCCCATGCGAACCCAATCGGCGGGCCACGGGGACGACTGAAGCGGGCCGCTCGCCCTACGTAGATCTCCATACGTAGGGCCGGTGGAAGTCGGGAGATCAAGGCCCTCAAGCCCCTCCCCTGCTTTACCGATGAAGGCACGAGAGAGATTCAGCGCACGACCTGACGGAAGGAGGTGAACGGATGTTCCTCGCACTCTACGTTGGGGCGCAGACGCTCTGGGCGGACCTGCGCGGCAAGGTGATGCGGGAGGACGGTGCCGTCGCTACGGAGTACGCGCTCCTGCTCGTTCTGATCGCACTCGCGATCATCGCGGCGGCCATCGCCCTCGGCCTCGCCATCGCTGGCGTGTTCTCCAGGGGAGCCACCACGCTGGGCGGTGTCAGCACACCCAGCTAGCCCACGCACGAAGAGCGGCCGTGTCGGCCGCTCACTCTCACAGGGTCGGGGAGAGTGAGGGGCCGACACAAGTCGGTCATCAACCGAAGCGGAGGAAGACACGCATGAGAGTCATCAGGCACCGCACGTCGCGGGACGAGGGAGTGGCGGCGGTCGAGTTCGCCCTCATCCTGCCGGTCCTGGCTCTGATCCTGTTCGGGGTCCTCGAGTTCGGGCGGGTGTGGAGCCAGTACCAGGTGTTCCAGGGAGCCGCCAGGGAGGGCGCCCGATGCGCCGCGGTGGCCTCCACCAGCGAGTGCGTCGTTCAGGACGAAATCGACCAAGCGGCGGAACCCTGGGATCCCCCCGACGCCACCATCCAGGTGATCGGCGGCGGCGCCGGTCCGTGTACCGACGCCGACACCGGCAAGGACGTGCAGGTCTCGTGGCAGCAGCCCCTCCAGATCACCATCCCGTTCTGGAACGACGTGACGATCAACTCGACCATCAAGGCGGTGTTCCGATGCGAGTGAGAGGGTTCAGCGCTCGGCAGCGCGACGACGAGCAGGGCGCCGTGCTGGCGATCGTGGCCATCACCCTGCTGGTCCTGCTCGGGATGTTGGCGCTGACGTACGACCTGGGCCGCGGCGTGGCCGTCAAGCGGAACATGGTGATCGCGGCCGACTCCGGCGCCCTGGCCGCGGCGATGGAGTGCGGGCTGGGCAATGGGGACGCGAGCGCGAGGCGGGCTGCCGACGATCTCGTCGCCAAGAACAACGCCGCAGCCGACGTGATCGGCTTCGAGCTCGATCCGGCCGAATGTGCCGGCGTGTCCTCGGACGGCGAGAACGAGGTCACGGTCACGGTCCGGGTTCCCCAGGAGTACGTCTTCGCGCCGATCCTGGGGTTCGGCAACGGCACCGTCGTGGCCTCCGCGACGGCGGAGTGGACCATGGGCGTGGCGAATCCGGTGCCGCTCAAGTTGAACGTGCTCGACGTGGAGGGCTGCAACGACGGCCATCAGCCTGGTTACACGGGGTCCGAGTGCTACTTCACGTTCGCGAAGTCGGGGAGCGGGAGTCAGCGCGGATGGCTCGATTTCCCGCAAGGGTGGCCAACCGACAACAACGACCCGAGGCGGTGCACGTCCCAGGCCGGTGGTTCGAACGAGCTCGGCGAATACATCGACCAGATGGGGACGGAGGGATCGATCGGCCTGCAGGCCACCCTGTGGGACCCGCCCCCATCGTACGTGTGCGCCGCGGGCGGGGTGCCGAACACCCTCGTGCAGGCGATGCAAGACTGGCTCCTCGCCGTCGCGGACATGGACCCCCAGCCGCAGGTCTTCTTCCCGGAGGCGGCATGCGACGGCCCGGCACCGCCGTGCTACCCGTGGTTCACCGCCGGCGGCGAACGCGGAGCCTATCCGATCATCAACCTCGTCGGCATGAGGATCGTGAACGCCTGGAGCGGGCAGGCGGCCCGGCGGCAGGACAACTGCGAGTTCGAGCGCGATTCCTCGGACGTGTTCTGCATCCAGATGGCAGTGGCCTCGCCGGACGATCCCGTTCTCAACGGTCATCCCAAAGTTCGGCTGATCGACTAAACCTCGGCCGATCCCCGGCCGAAAGACACCTGAGCGAGAACGAGCACAGGGAGGATGCGTCATGAAGGGTAGAGGGCTCGTCGTGGTCCTGGCGTTGATCTTGGCGACGCTGGCGACCGCAGGAGTGTTCCTGTACGCGCGCGGCGTGGAGAAAGATGCCCAGGCCGGCGGGACCATGGTCGCGGTCGTCGTGTCCAAGGTCGACATCCCGGCCAGGACCGACCTGGACCAGTTGATCAAGGACGACCAGTTCAAGAGCATCGAGGTCCCGCAGGACGCCGTGGTCGGCGGCGCGGTCACCTCGCTCGACCAGATGAAGGGCAAGAGCAACAGCGTGGCCATCCTGGCCGGCGAGCAGATCCCCGTCGCCCGCATCTCGGGGACGGTGCCCGGTGGGGCCCTTGCCATCCCGGAGGGCATGGAGGCGGTCACCGTGTCGTTGGATGCCTCCCGGGCGGTCGCGGGAGCGATCCAGACCGGTGACGAGGTGTCGATCTACTCCACGTTGAAGGGTGTTCACGATCCCTCCGTGACTGACCCATCCGCCCGCGAAGTGGTGACCGTCGTGTTGGTCCCATCGGCTGAGACGCTGGCGGTGTATCGTCCCGTGTCCAGCAGCGCGCTCAACGGTGACGACGCTGCTCAGACCGAGCAGCTCCCGGGCTCGGTGGCCATCACCCTGGCGCTCACCCCCGAGGACGCGCAGCGCTTCGTCTTCGCGATGGAGAACGGGAGCACATGGCTGGGTCTGCTGCCCCCGGGCGAGCATGGCCAGCCTCAGGAGCCGATCTCCTTCGCCGAGGTGCTGGCGTGACGCAGCAGCACGTGATCGCCGTTGGTGCGACGCAGTCCTTCCGAGCCGCGCTCGCCCGGTCGCTGGAGGTCGAGACCGACGAGGTGGGCTGGGTGCAGAGCGTCATCGCGGCCGAAGAGATCCTCGCGGAGCAGAACGACCAAACGGCAAGGGTGCTGGTCCTCTCCCCCGAGGTGAAGGAGCTCGACGCGCTCGGCCTGGCCGAGTTCGTGGGCCGGACCGCTCCGATGACCGCGATCATCGCGGTCCAGGAGAAGGCCTCGAACGGGTTCCTGCCGACCGCCATGCGGGCCGGGATCCGGGACGTGGTGGATCTGACCCGAGGAAGCGATGAGCTCCGCGACGCCGTGGAGCGGGCCATCCTGTGGACAGAAAACGTCAGCACCATGCGAGGGCAGATGGCCGCCACCCCTCAGCACCGGGGATCGATCATCACGGTGTTCGCAACCAAGGGCGGGGTGGGGAAGACCTTCCTGACCACGAACCTGGCCGCGGCGCTTGCCGACATCTCGAAGCAGGACACGGCGGCGGTGGACCTGGACGTCGACATGGGGGACGTCTTCACCTTCTTCGGCCGAGAGCCGACGAAGCGTATGGCGGACCTGATCTCCCTCGGCGGTGGCGCCGACCGCGAAGCGGTGTTCGCGAACGGGACCAAGCTGGCCGACCATCTGTGGGGCTTCGGCGGGATCCCCGACCCGACCGCGCAGCAGCCGGGCGGTGAGCCCGTGGGCAAGTTCCTGCGGGTTCTGCGGAACAACTTCCCGTTCGTCGTGGTCGACGCCTCTGTCGACTACACCGACCTCGCCTGGGCGTGCTTCGACCTGTCCGACGTCATCTGCCTGGTGACGCAGCTCGACATCGTTGGGGTCAAGCATCTGTCGAACGCGCTCGAGACGCTGCTCGCGATCGGCCTGCCGGCCGACCGGTTCCGTCTCGTCCTGAACCGGGCCGACAGCCGGGTCGGTCTGGATGCGCAGGACGTGGAGCGGGTGATGAAGGTCCGGGTGGACAGCAAGATCCCGTCCAGCCGCCTCGTGCCCACATGCCTGAACAAGGGACGGCCCGTCGTGCTGGAGGAACCGGACTCCGAGGTCGCCGACAGCATCCGTCGGATGGCCTCGCGGTTCATCCGCGAACCCTCGGCCGATGGGCGTGAGCTCGCGCTGACCCCTGCCCAGGGGAAATGGCGCCTCTTCAAGCGGTAGGAGGACAACGACATGTCGATCGCAGAACGACTGGCCAAGCCAGCACAGTCGATGCCGAAGGACCGGATCACGGAGATCCGCAACCGGATCCAGGGCCGCCTGGTGGAGACGCTCGGGCCAAAGCTCTACGACGCTTCGCTCTCCGACATCGAGCTCGAGGGCCTCGTCCAGCAGCGCCTTCGCGAATTGCTGGATGAGGACGAGTCCGGCCTCTCCCCGCAAGACAAGCTCCTCGTCGGTCGACAGATCGGGGACAGCGTCCTGGGGCTGGGTCCGCTCGAGCCGTTCGTCCGCGACTCCGACGTCACCGAGATCATGGTGAACGGTTGGAACTCCATCTACGTCGAGCGTGCCGGCAAGATCTACTGGAGCGGCGCGAAGTTCCACGATGAGGCGCAGCTCCGCCGCACGATCGACAAGATCGTGGCGAGGGTGGGTCGCCGGGTCGACGAGTCCTCGCCCTACGTGGACGCGCGCCTGCCCGACGGCTCGCGCGTGAACGCGATCATCCCACCGCTCGCGATCGACGGGCCCTGCCTGAGCATCCGCAAGTTCCCCGAGGGCGCCTACGGTGCCGACGACCTCATCTCGTTCGGGACCCTTAGCACGCAGACCGTGGATCTGCTGGATGCCTGCGTGCGCGGTCGCCTGAACATCCTGGTCTCCGGCGGGACCGGCGCGGGGAAGACGACGACGCTGAACGTCCTGTCGTCGTTCCTGCCCGACGACGAGCGGATCGTCACGATCGAGGACTCGGCGGAGCTCCGGCTCCAGCAGCCGCACGTGGTGCGCCTCGAGTCCCGGCCGCCCAACATCGAGGGCCGGGGCGAGGTCACGATCCGGGACCTGGTCCGCAACTCGCTGCGCATGCGGCCCGACCGGATCGTGGTCGGTGAGGTCCGTGGCGCCGAGGCCCTGGACATGATGCAGGCCATGAACACCGGCCACGACGGCTCGATCTCGACCGTTCACTCGAACTCGCCGCGCGATGCGCTGTCCCGCGTGGAGACGATGATGCTCATGGCCGGGATGGATCTCGGGATCCGGGCGATCAGGGAGCAGATCTCCTCCGCCCTTCATCTGATCGTCCACCAGGCACGCATGAAGGATGGAGTGCGACGCATCACGCACGTCACGGAGGTCGCCGGCATGGAGGGCGAGATCATCACCCTTCAGGACCTGTTCCTGTTCGATTACAGCGCCGGGATCGACGACGAGGGCAAGTTCCGAGGCCAGCTTCAGGCCACCGGCATCCGACCTCGGTTCGTGGAGCGCCTGGTCGACCTGGGCGTCCCGCTCCCGGCGGACGTCTTCGCACCGGGAGGGGGTCGCGACGCATGACCGAGATCCAGAAACTGTTCGGCACCGACGCCTGGCTGACGCTCGTTCTGGGCGCGGCCTTCGTGGCGGCGTTCTTGCTGGCCATGATGATCCTGTCGACGGGGGAACGGCGGCAGCGCCGGAGCGTCGCCGCACGGATCATGGGCCGGCGGGAGCCAAAGGCCAAGGAGACCACGTGGATGCCCGCGGGACTGGCTCAGGCGGGAGGCCGGCTGGCGACGGCCGGCGGGTTCAGCGCTCGCCTGGACGACAGGCTCGAACAGGCCGGTCTGCCTATGAGGGCCGGCGAGTTCGTCGCGTCCACGGTGGCCTGCGCGATCGCGGGCGGGCTCCTCGGGGCCGTGCTGCTGAGGAACATCCTGTTCATCCTGTTGGTGGCCGTCGTGGCGAGCCTCATCCCGTACGTATGGCTCGTCCGCGCGCGGGGCCAGCGGCAGAAGAAGATGGCCGAGCAGCTCGCCGACGTCCTTTCGATCCTGGCGAGCTCCCTGCGAGCGGGACACGGCTTCCTGCAGTCCCTCGACCAGGTTGCAAGCGAGATCAGCGAGCCGTCGGCCTCCGAATTCCATCGAGTGGTGTCCGAGATCCGACTGGGTCGACCGATCGACGAGGCGATGATCGCGATGGCCGACCGCATCGGCAGCGAGGACATGCGGTGGGCGGTCATGGCCGTGAACATCCAGCGGGAAGTGGGCGGAAACCTGGCGGAGGTGCTCGACATCGTGGCCAAGACCGTGCGCGAGCGTGCGTACATCCATCGTCAGGTGAGGGTCCTGTCGGCGGAGGGACGCATCTCGATCGCGATCCTGGCCGCACTGCCCTTCGGCCTGTTCCTGTACCTCGCGCTCGTGAATCCCGAGTACGTGGCCCCGCTCTTCAAGGACCCCATGGGCCAGATCATGTTGCTCGCAGGTGGCACGCTCATGGGTCTCGGCATCCTGGTGATGAAAAGGATCGTGAGGATCGATGTCTAACGATCAGGTATGGCTTGCGCTCGGACTCATCGGAACGTTCTTGACGATCCTCCTGCTCGGCCTGGTGGTCGAGATGGGCCTCAGCTCACGACGCCGCTACCAGTCGGTGCTGAGCACGCAGGTCGGCAACGTCTCGGAAACCGTGGCGAACCTCCGGCAGGACCAGCTCAACAAGTCGGCCCTGGAGCGGCTCCTGCTCCCGTTCACCGGCAAGGTGATCTCCTCGATCACCCGCCTCACGCCCCTGGACCTGTACGGGCGCACGAACCGCCTGATCGTGCTGGCGGGGAGCCCGCCCGGCTTGACGGCCGAACGGATCGTGGCGTTCAAGATCATCTTCGCCATCGTCGGCCTGGTGGGCGGTCTCGCGGTGGGCTCGGTGCTCCCGTTGCCGGGCTTCCTGAAGGTGGGGACGGTCGTCCTGTTCACGGTGTTCGGCTATACGATCCCGAGCGCAGCCCTGTCGGCCAAGGCGTCCAAGCGCCAGAAGGAGATCCGCAAGGCGCTGTCCGACACGATGGACCTGCTCACGATCAGCGTCGAGGCGGGCCTCGGGTTCGATTCGGCGCTCGCCCAGGTGGTCAAGAACGTTCCGGGCCCGCTGTCCCAGGAGATCGCCCGGACGCTGCAGGAGATGCAGATCGGCGTGAGCAGGATCGACGCGCTGCGCCATCTCAGCGACCGGACCGAGGTCCCGGAATTGGATGGGTTCGTGCTGTCGATGATCCAGGCCGACAAGTACGGGGTCGGGGTCGCGGCCGTGCTTCGGGCTCAGTCGACGGAGCTACGGCAGAAGCGTCGTCAGCGGGCGGAAGAGACGGCGCAGAAGGTGCCGCTGAAGCTCCTGTTCCCCACGATCTTCATGATCCTGCCGGCCCTGTTCATCGTGATCCTGGGGCCCGGCGCCATCCAGGTCTACCACACCTTCTTCGGGAAGTAGAGCCGGGTCCGCCGATCGCGTCGGTTGGAGCTCACACGTCCGTGGACGGTTGACCGGGCCGCACCAGGCCCTCCACCGCCCGCAAGACCGTCGAGCTGCTGAGCGAGTGACGCCGGCCCGTGACGAACTCGACGACGTGCTCGATCGAGATGACGTAGGCCTGACGGAAGCGCATGGGAGAGCGTGAGACCGACGCCCGTGCCGCGACCACGACGGCCTCGACCCACTCGTCCATGCCCTCCTCCAGGAGGAGTTGACGGACCTGCGCCGCGGCGCCGCGCGCTTGCCGCAACACGTGCTCGGCCGGCTTCCCGTTGCAGAAGAGCCGACCTCGACTGCGGTAGAACGCGCCCTCCCAGGCCTTGGTCTCGAGCGCGAACACTCCCGTGGGGCCGATGACGACGTGATCGACGTCCCCGTGGCCCGTCGCGACGCTGTGGAGAACCCAGTACGAGGACGGCAGCCCGGCCAGAACGTCCGCGACCGCCTCCTCGCCGAGGATCCCCCTACGGAGGCGTTCGGGATCGAGGACGCGACCCTCCCCCGCCTGCCTTTGCAAGACGAACAGGAGCCCGAGCGCCGGCAGGACCGCCGGCCACCACCACCACAGGCCCATCAGACCGAGGACGGCGGCGGCGGCGATCGTCGCCGCGAAGACGGCGATCCGTAAGCGCAGCTGCGACCTCAGGTACTGGGCCGGTCTCCCCATGTACGTCTTATCGGTCGGTCGGCCCCTAGACTGGCGGGTCGAGCCATGAATCGCCTCGCGAACGAGACGAGCCCCTACCTCCTGCAGCACGCCTCGAACCCCGTGGACTGGTACGCCTGGGGCGACGAGGCCCTCCGACGGGCACGCACGCAGGACATGCCGATCCTGCTGTCGATCGGCTACTCCGCCTGCCATTGGTGCCACGTGATGGAGCGGGAGTCGTTCGAGGACCAGGAGACGGCCGCATACATGAACGAGCATTTCGTCTCGATCAAGGTCGACCGCGAGGAGCGCCCCGACCTGGACGCGATCTACATGGACGCCGTCCAGGCGATGACCGGCGGGGGCGGGTGGCCGCTCACGGCGTTCCTCACGCCGGACGGGCGGCCCTTCTACGCCGGCACCTACTTCCCGAGCGAGGAACGGCATGGGCTCCCCTCGTTCCGAACCGTGCTGGAGGCGGTCGCCGAGGCGTGGGAGCACCGCCGTTCGGAAGCCGAGACCCAGAGCGCACGCGTCACGGAAGCGATCGACCGGACGAGCCGGCTGGCCCCATCGTCCGAGCCGCTGACCGACGATGCGCTCGTGTCCGCGTTCGGCATGCTTCGACGCGCGTTCGACCCCCGCTGGGGCGGGTTCGGGCGGGCGCCGAAGTTCCCCCAGCCGATGACGCTCGAGTTCTGCCTGCGCATGCACCTGCGCGGGACGCCCGACGCGCTCGACGTCGTGACGGCGACGCTCGACAAGATGGCCTCGGGGGGCGTGTACGACCAGGTCGGCGGCGGCTTCCACCGCTACTCGACCGACGAGCGGTGGCACGTGCCGCACTTCGAGAAGATGCTGTACGACAACGCGCTGCTGGTCCGCCTGTACGTGCACGCGTGGCAGGTGACCGGCTTCGATCGCTACCGCCGCGTCGCCATCGAGACCTGCGAGTACCTGCTCCGCGAGCTCGGCCACCCCGACGGCGGGTTCCTCTCCTCCCAGGACGCGGACAGCGAGGGCGTCGAGGGGCGCTTCTTCGTCTGGTCTTGGGACGAGCTGGTCGAGGTCGGCGGCGAGGCCGTGGCGATCGCGTTCGGAGCCACGCCGAGCGGGAACTGGGAGGGCGTCAACGTCCCGTGGCGGCCGCTGCCGATCGAGGGCGTGGCGGCGGAGTTCGACCTGGACGCCGCCGAGCTCGAGCGCCGGATGGAGGCCGCCCGGGCCGCGCTGTTCGAGATCCGCGAGCGCCGCGCCCACCCCGCGACCGACGACAAGGTCCTGGCGGCGTGGAACGGGTTCGCGATCGCCGCCCTCGCCGAGGCCGGACGCGCGTTCGAGCGCCAGGACCTCGTGGCAGCCGCGGTCGAAGCGGCCGAGTTCGTGCTGACCGAGCTCCGCGACGACGCCGGACGGCTCCTGCGCTCGTGGCGCGAGGGACGGTCGGGCCGGCCGGCGTTCGCCGACGATCACGCGGCGATGGCCGACGCGTGCATCGTCCTGTACGAGACGACGTTCGACCTGCGCTGGTTCGAGCGGGCGCGGGCGCTGGCCGATGACCTCCTGCATCTGTTCCACGACGAAGAACGCGGCGGGTTCTTCCAGACCGGGAGCGACGCCGAAGCGCTGGTCGTGCGTCCGAAGGAGCTCTCCGACAACGCCGTTCCCAGCGGCAACTCGCTCGCCGCGGACGTGCTGCAACGGCTCGCGCACCTGACCGGCGAGACCGGGTACGAGAACGCCGGCGTGGGCGCGCTGCGGCTGGTCCGGGACGCGATGGCGGACGCGCCGTCGGGGTTCGGACACGCGCTCTGCGCGCTGGACACGTACCTGTCCCCCGTGAAGGAGGTGGCCGTGGTCGGCGATCCGGCGGCCGAGCCCACGCGCGCACTCGCCGCCGAGGTCACCACGAGACGGTTCTCCCCCAACCACGTCCTGGCCGTGGCGGCGCCGGAGGACGGGGCGTCCCGGCGGGCCGTCGCGCTCCTTCGGGATCGGCTCCAGCGGGACGGGAGTCCGACCGGGTACGTCTGCGAGCGCTTCGTGTGCCGGCTCCCGGTCACCGAGCCGGCCGCCCTGGCGGAGCAGCTCACGAGGACCTGACGCCGGGACGGTAGGCTCGCCCGAACGTGATCGTCCTCCGCGTGCTCCTGTTCGCCGCGGGCGCGGCCCTGGTCGTGCTCACGATCCGCTCGATGGTGCGCACGTTCCTCGTCCCCCGCGCGCTGCAGGCCGCTCTGTCCCGGGCCGTGTTCGTCGAGGTTCGACGGGTCTTCCGCCTGCGCGCGAGCGACCGCCACGACTACGCGAGGCGCGATCGCGTGATGGCCCTGTACGCGCCGGTGGCACTCCTGGTCCTGCTCGTCGTCTGGGTGACGATCCTGATCGCGGGCTATTCGGCGATGTTCTTCGCCCTGGGCGGCGTGAGTCCGTTCGAGGCGTTCACGTTGGCGGGGTCCTCGATGCTGACCCTCGGGTTCGCGCACGCGCCCTCCGAAGGCGGCGTGGTCCTCTCGTTCACGGCGGCCGGGGCCGGGCTGGTGCTCCTGGCGCTGTTCATCACCTACCTCCCGAGCCTGTACGGCGGGTTCCAGCGGCGCGAGCGTGGCGTCGCCAAGCTGGAGGTCCGAGCCGGTCAGCCACCGAGCGGCGTGTACCTGATCGCGCTGGCCTGGACCGTCGGTCGCCTCGAGAACCTGCGCGCGCTGTGGGCCGAATGGGAGGACTGGTTCACCGACGTCGACGAGAGCCACAGCTCGTTCCCGGCGCTGGTGTTCTTCCGCTCGACCCATCCGGACCAGTCGTGGATCACGGCCGCGGGCGCGATCCTGGACGGTGCCTCCCTGTTCGCCTCCACCGTGGACACCCCTCGCCACCCCGAGCCCGAGTTCATGATCCGGGCCGGCTACCTGTGCCTTCGGCACCTCGCGGAGTTCTTCAAGATCCCGGTCGACCACGACCCCCAACCCGACGACCCGATCTCGGTCTCGCGGGACGAGTTCGACGAGGCGCTCGAGCGGCTGAGCGCCGCCGGGGTGCCGCTCAAACCCGACCGGGACCAGTCCTGGCGCGACTTCGCGGGCTGGCGCGTGAACTACGACGCCGCGCTCGTGGCGCTCGCCCGGCTGTCGATGGCCCCCATGGCTCCGTGGTCCTCCGACCGCTACGAGGACGTCCACTTCGTCCCGCCGGCGTTCCCCTGGCTCCGGCGGGCCGGCGGGTAGACTGCGTGCTCGATCCCGTCGCGGCGCGTCCGCCGATCCGTTCGTCTGGAGGCTCTCGATGACCGAAGCGACGTTCGTCACCTCGATGGGATCGTTCACCGTTCGTCTGATGCCCGAACACGCGCCCCGGACCGTCGCCAACTTCGTGGACCTCGCGAGGGGGTCGAGGACCTGGACCGACCCACGCGACGGGTCGAGTTCGACCGAGCCGCTCTACGACGGGACGATCTTCCATCGGGTCATCCACGACTTCATGATCCAGGGCGGCGACCCCCTGGGCACCGGCACCGGCGGCCCCGGATACACCTTCGAGGACGAGTGTCCGCCCGACGGACCCAGCTTCGACCGCCCGGGCCTCCTCGCGATGGCCAATGCCGGTCCCAACAGCAACGGCAGTCAGTTCTTCGTGACCGTGGCGCCCACCGAGTGGCTGACCGGCAAGCACACGATCTTCGGCGAGGTCACCGAGGGCTACGACGTGGTGCAGGCCATCGCCCGAACGCCCACGGCCGGCCGGGACCGCCCGGCGGCCGATGTCGTGCTGGAGCGGGTCGAGGTCTCGGACTAGCGCTCAGAGCTCGCACTGGCGCCGGAACGCCCCATCTCCGCCCGGCGTGCACGTGTCGGTGCCCCCTCCCCCGTCGATCACGTCGTACGCGGCCCCTCCGGAGAGTGTGTCGTTCCCTCCACCGCCCAGGAGCAGGTCCGATCCGTCCTCGCCACTGATCGTGTCGGCTCCGGAGCTGCCTTGGACGAGGTCGTCCCCGCCGAGCGCCGAGACACGGTCGTCGCCGCCCTGCGCGCAGATCACGTCATGGCCATCGGTACCGGTCAGGTCGTCGGCCTGGCTTGTCCCCTCGATCGTGCACGCCGGGATCGGCTGCCAATCGGGCGAGAGATCGGGTCCCGCGTTGTTGGTCAGTCGGGTCGGAGACGTCCCGTCCGCGTTCATGACCCAGACGTCGGAGTTGCGCTCACTCGTGTCGAACGAGACGAACGCGATCCGCGTTCCGTCCGGCGACCACGAGGGGTCGAACTCCTGCTGCGTCGTCGTATCGGTCAGGGGGGACTCGGCTCGGGTGGCGACATCGATCGTGAGGACGTCCGAGGTGCCGTTGGTGCAGCAGCGTTCGAACACGAGCCGCGTCCCGTCCGGGGACCACGACGGGTTCCCGTCGATCACGGAGTTGTTCGTCAGCCGCCGGACGCCCCTGCCGTCGACATCCATCACGTAGAGCTCGGGGAACCCACCGGCCCGATCGGAGGCGAAGGCGATCCGCGTCCCGTCCGGCGAGAAGACCGGCGCCCGGTCGGCGGACCCCGCCGCCTGGCTCGTCAGCTGCGACCGGCCCGAGCCGTCGGCGTGCGCGACGAAGATGCGGAAGCCCCCGTTCGCGCTCGTGCGTGCCGCGTACGTGATCAGCGTGCCGTTCGGCGACCACGACGGATCCCGTTCGGGGAGCCCGCTCGAGGTCAGGCGGATGCGCTGCTTGCCGGCCGCGTTGACGACGAACAGGTCCGGGCGGCCCTGGGGCAGGACCCGGCGAACGAAGGCGATCCGCTCTCCCTCGGGCGACCAGGCCGGCTGCAGCTCGGCGAACCCCGGAGTCTGGGTCAGCTGCGTGCTCATGGCGCCGACAGGATCGAGTGTGAACAGGTCGGGCTCGCCGGCCCGATCGGAGCGGAACACGAGCAGGCCATCGCTCGACGGCCAAACGGAGCTCTGCGCGAGCGCCGCAGAGGGAGCGAGCATGGCCGCGACGACGAACAGCACGATCGGTGCCCAAAAACGGCTGACCCCTCGCATAAACCCCTCTAGGATGTGCCGACGTGAAACCCGTGCACCCTACCATCCGCACCCGGGCCATCGTGGCGGCCTCCGTGCTGCTGGCGATGGCCGCCGGCCTGACGAGTCGTGAGCCGTCCCAGGCTGCGCCGGGCCGACCCGCGGCGAAAGCGATCGTCCGGACCAGGCACATCGCGCCGGGCGTGACGTACACCACGATCGTCCGGCGCAGCATCCCCCTTCGGACCTACGTCCTGAGGATGGACCTGTCCGAGAAGGCCACGCTGGACACGACGATCGCGGATGCCGCGCTGCCGTCCAGGCGAGCGCTCTCCGGGATCGTGAGGAGCCACGACGCGCTCGCCGGCGTGAACGGAGACCCGGGTGAAGGGCTCGGCAACACCGTGCACCCGTTCGCCCAGGACGGGGACCTGCTCCATACCGCCGGGCCCGGCCCTCACCTGTTCGCCGTCTCGCGCGACGAGACGCGGACGTTCATCGGCGTCGTCGACGTGTCGGTGACGCTCACCGACCAGACCACCGGGACCGAGTACACGCTCGATCGATGGAACCGTGGAGGCCCGGCCCCCGGCGAGCTCGTCGGCTACTCGCCGCTGGGAGGCACCCTGGAGCCGCCGCCGGAGTTCGCCTGCTCGGCCCGGCTGCTGCCGGAGGGTCCACCCACGGCCGCCCCGACCGACGGCGTCGACCGCGACTTCGTCGTGGACCTCGTGCAGTGCTCGGCGTCATCCCTGGCGACGGGGGGTGGGATCGTGATCGCGGCGGCTCCGGCGACCGACGAGGCGACGCAGCTCCTCACGCTCACGCCGGGGACCACCATGCGCCTGCACTGGACGCTCGGCTGGCCGAACGTGTTCGACGCGGTCGGCGGCGATCCGATCCTGCTCCGCAACGGGAAGCCGGCCCCGATCTGCGCCTCCTGTGCACGCCAGCCCCGCACCGCTGTGGGCGTCACGGCCGACGGCGAGATCCTCCTCGTGGTGATCGATGGGCGCCAGCCGCGCTGGTCGCGTGGCGCGACGCTCGGCCAGCTCCGGACGATCATGAGGGACCTGGGGGCCGTCGATGCGCTGAACCTCGACGGGGGAGGCTCCTCGGAGATGGTCGTGAAGGGCAAGGTCGTGAACCGACCCTCGGACGGCCACGAACGACGGATCACGAACGCCGTCCTGATCCTTCCCGGCCCCGACCCGGGCGAGTAGCCTCAGGAGGGGACGCCCCGAGCTCAGGGGTGTCCGCTCTCGCACCCCGTGATCGAGTCGGGATCGGGCCCGCCGAGGCAGCGGTCGTCGTCGCGACCACCGTAGAGCTGGTCCCTCCCGGGCCCGCCGTTCACGTCGTCGTCACCACGGCCGCCGCGGAGGACGTCGTCCCCGTCGCCCTCGATGACCACGTCGTCGCCTTCCCCGGCAGTCACCGTGTCATCGCCACCTCCACCGTCGACCCTGTCGGCGTCGTCTCCACCCTTGAGGCCGTCCTTGCCTGCGCCGCCGTCGACGGCGTCGTTTCCCCCACCTCCCGAGACGACGTCGCCGCCTGCGCCGCCGTCCAGCGTGTCGTCACCTCCGGCGGCGTTGAGCGTGTCGCTGCCGGCCTCACCGTTGATCGTGATGGCCGTCGAGAACGGGCCACCCAGGCCGCCGCCTCCCATGCCCGAGACGGCGTCGTCTCCCCCGCCGGCATCGACCGTGAAGCCTTCGACCGTACCGATCCCCGTGACGTCGAGGGTGTCGCCGGCGTCCAGACCGATGCCCTCGGTCCCGAACACGATCGAGTCGGCCGTGTTCTGTCCGGTGATGACGAGGGGGTCCGTGCCGTCGCCGAGCGCGAGGTCGATCGAGGCCGTGACCTGGTGGGGGAACGGGGCGCTGCCGCCCTGGTCGATCGTGACGCCCTCGTCTCCGGCGGTGCCGTTCACCCGGATCGCCGTGACCGTCGAGGTGACGAAGGCCCCGCAGCCGGGACCGGATGGCGTCACGATGATGGCAAGGGGGTCTGCTTCGCCGCTCAGCGAGAGTGTGACGGACTCCCCACCCGCGACATCCACCGTCATCGTGGCACCGCCCGAGCACGTGACGGCGACCGCGGGGCCGGCGCTCAGACCGACGATGAACGCGGCGAGCGCCAGCGCGGCGCATGCCGCCGCCCGACGGACAAACGTCCGGTGACCGGATGGACGTGGTTCGAGCACCGCGATCCTCAGCTCCAGGTCTCGGAAAGTCGCCGGAGCCTAGCATTGCGGGACTCCGGGACGAAGGACCCACCGACCGGTCTTCATCGGCCTTCCGGGCAGCTGAAGGCCGACACACACCCGCGGACGGATCCGGTCTGCCCTACCGAACGGAAACCAGGATCAGGCCGGCGAGAGCCGGGTCGACGGTCACGTC
>JBKPKU010000113.1:0-11549 GCA_046731295.1 Actinomycetota bacterium | reverse complement strand
CCGGGACGAAGGACCCACCGACCGGTCTTCATCGGCCTTCCGGGCAGCTGAAGGCCGACACACACCCGCGGACGGATCCGGTCTGCCCTACCGAACGGAAACCAGGATCAGGCCGGCGAGAGCCGGGTCGACGGTCACGTCGTCCGCGCGCGCATCCGTGTCGATGACCAGCGTATCGAGCGCGGGGTCCGCGTTGGTGATCCGCAGGAAGGCGGCAAGGCCACCCACCTCGACGCCGGCCCCGTTCGCGTTCGCCCCGATCGAGTCCCCGCCGCCCGTGCCGACGACGGTGACGATGTCGGCCTGACCGTCTGCGGTCGAACCATCGCCCGCGAGATCGACGTCGACAAGACCCAGATCCGTCCCGCGCATGTCGTTGACCGTGACCCGATCGGTCCCCGCGAGGGCCCTGACGTAGATCGCCTCCACGTCGTCGAGGCTCATGACGATGTGTCCGGGGTTGCGCGTGAACAACACGCGACCGCCGGAAGCGGTGGAGGCCATGACCTCGTTGCCGCCGGATCCGTTGAAGACCATCGAGTCCGATCCGGAACCCCCCTCGATGACGTCGGAGGCATCGCCCGGATCCCAGACGAACATGTCGTTGCCCCCGCCCATGAGGGCGGTATCGGCGCCGGCGTTGCCGATGATCGAATCGCTGCCCCGCCCACCCGAGATCACGTTGTTGGCGGCGCTGCCCGCCAGGATGTCGGCCCCCTTGCCACCGGTCAGGTTCTCGGTGTTCGCGATGGTGTCGTTGCCGGCGCCGACCGTGTCCTGAGTCGTGGTGATCCCGAGGCTCACGGAAACGGCCCGGGAGGTCGTCGAGTAGCTGGCGGTGTCGGTCCCCGCGCCACCGTCGATCGTGTCGTCCCCATCCTCGCCTCGAATCGTGTCGTCGCCGCCGTCGCCGCCCAGGATGTCGTGGCCGTCTCCCCCGTCGATCGTGTCGTTGCCGTCGCCGCCATCGATCGTGTCGGCGCCGGCGGACCCCGTCAGTGTGTCGCCGCCCTTGCCACCGGTCAGGTTCTCGGTGTTCGCGATGGTGTCGTTGCCGGCGCCGACCGTATCCTGAGCCGCGATCACCGCCAGGCTCACGGTTACGGCCTGGGAGGTCGTCGAGTAGCTGGCGGTGTCGGTCCCCGCGCCGCCGTCGATCGTGTCGTCCCCATCCTCGCCCCAGAGTGTGTCTTCACCTTCGTCGCCGCCCAGGATGTCGTTTCCGCCTCCCCCGACGATCGCGTCGTTACCCGGCCCTCCCGAGATCGCGTCGTCCCCGGCGCTGCCTGTCAGCGTGTCGCCGCCGGATCCACCGGTCAGGTTCTCGCAGTTCGTGATCGTGTCGCTCCCGGCGCCCGTGTCCTGTGCGCCGGTGATCGCCAGGCCGATCGCGAGAGCCGCCGTGACGTCCGCATAGCTCACGGTGTCGATTCCGGCGCCGCAGTTGACGGTGTCGCTGTCGTCGCCGGTGCCCGGGTTGAGCGTGTCCGCTCCGCTTCCGCCGATGAGCGTGTCGGCGCCGGCGTCACCGTTCGCCACGAGGACACCGCCGTATGTTCCACCGTTCACGGTGTCATCGCCGTCACCCGCACTGACCTTTACGGTCCCGATCCCAGTGAACGCACCACCTATCGACACACTTTCGTTCCCGCTATCGCCGTTCACTGCGACCGTCGAGACCTTCGCTACGAGATTGCCGACGCAATCCGCAGCACCGCCATCCGGGTTGACCACGATGGTACCGGCGGTCTCCGATAGCGCGATCGAGCCCCCAGCACCGACGTTCACGGTCAGGGTCTGATCCGCAGACATGTTGCACGTGACAGCCGCGGAGGCGGGCGGGGGGCTCGTGGACTCGGCCACCGCGCTCGTGGTCGATTCGACCACGAGCGGAGGCTCCGCCTTGATCGTGTTGTCCCCGAACCCTCGGTCCTCCGCCCGCACGGGAGCGTCTTCACTCGGCTGCTTCACGCGTTGCTTCGTGACGGCAGTCGCGGGGGCCGTGACGGCGGCCCGATCGGCATGTTCGTCGCCCCGGTCGGTCACGATCTTCGCCGCACCGACGGTCAGGCCGCCCGCGAGCAGCACCGTCATCCCCGCGGCCACCAGGCGCTCCGCGACCGTCGAGGCCGAGGGAGCCGCGCTCGCCGTCACCGTCGAGGTCATGGCCTCGGGCACGGCCACCTGCGCGGCCTGGGCTGCGTGACCGGCCCGTTCGCCGATCCGGCGCAGGAAGCTTCCCAGCCGGACGAGCCACAGGAGCGGCACGAACGCGACCACCATGAAGCCGCCGCGATCGGCGACCTTCTCGAGCCAGCGCCTGCGGAAGCTCCCCTTCGCCCGGTGGATCAGCGCCTTGGCCTGCGAAGGGGTGATCTCCATCTCCTGGGCGACCTCGCGGTGCGACCGCCCCTCGAGCTCGCGAAGCATCAGCGCCCGGCGATGCGTCTCGGGCAGGTCGGCCAGGACCGCGAGGACCGTATCGCGCTGCACCAGCCGCTCGACGATCTCGTCCGCCTCGTCGCCGGGCACCGGCAGCTCGTCGCTCGCGGGAGCCGAGTGATCCGTCTGGGGGCGCCTCGCGTGCCCGCGCAGGATGTCGAGCGAGACGTTCTTGGCGATCCGCGCGATCCACGGTTTGAGCGCGTACCGGCCGTTGAACCGGTACAGCCCCTGGAAGACCCGGATCATCGTCTCCTGGAGGGCTTCCTCCGAGTCGAGCGGATTCGGGAGGAACCTCTGGCAGACCCGTCGGGCAAGCGCCCCGTATCGACGATGGATCTCAACGAAGGCCTGGGGATTCCCCGCCTGGAAGTCCAGGACCAGCAGACGGTCGTCCAGGGCGGAATAGCCGCCCGGCGTGTTTCGCTGGTCGGGAACCCTGATGACCATCAGCTTCTACCAGTAAGCAACGTTCGGATCGGACACGGGGTTGCTCGAGACGGAAAAGTTGCGGTCCGGAGCATCGCTCAGCGTAGCACGGACTCCCGCGGGATTCTGTCGGCCATTCTGGGCCAGATGCCCCGGGCATGGGAGCGAGGGTCGGCGGCGCAACGGGGGAGGCCGCGCGCCGCCACCCGGGGTCGGATCGCCACGCCTCGGCCTATCTCCGAGCGACCGCGGGCCCAGGCGCCGGCCTACGTCCTAGCGCCGTTGCGGCGTGCGAATGCGCGCGTACGGTCGACGGACCGAGATGTCGAGCCCGCGTCACATCGAGGCAGGCGCGATCCGCGCCCGTCGCATCGCGGTCGCATTCGTGACCGCACTGTTGCTGACATGCGTTCCCGCGGTCTTCCTGTCCGGGCTCGCCTCGGCCGGTGACGCCATCACCAAGGCCGGTGACATCACCAAGACCAGGCACGAGTTGCGGCATACCAGGGAGCGGATCCGGGAGCGGCGGGTCAAGATCCGCACGCTCCAGCGCCACATGAACGCCCTGGCGACCAGGATCTCCAAGGCCCAGGCCGAGATCGGCAGGACCGAGGCCCAGATCGCCGCACTGCAACGCAAGATGACCGCGCTACGCGCACGCGCCGATCTGTTGCAGTCGAAGCTCGACGAGCACAACCGCGCGGCCTACATGTTCGGCGGCGTGCAGGTGATGTACGTGCTGACGGCCACCTCTGCGGCGGACGCCGCTTCACGGATGTCGTTCCTTGCCGAGATGAACCGGCGCGACGAGGTCCTGGCCGCGAAGGTGCAGGAGAACGCGGTGGCCCTCGACCACACGGAGGCCGACGTCGTGCGCGCCCAGAACATCCTCGAGCTCACGAAGCGAAGCCTCGAGATCGACCAGCGGGAGCTCGACCAGAAGATGGCCAAGTCCCGGCGGCTGCTGGCCGGGTTCCGGCAGCGCGCCGACGAGATCCGCTACAAGCTGTCGCAGCTCCGTCCGTTCGCGGTGTGTCCGGTCGACGGCCCGGTCGCGATCGCGGACGATTTCGGGATCATGGTGCACCACCCGAAAAACCAGGGCGGCGACCACATCCACCAGGGCAACGACATGATGGCGGCCATGGGCACGCCGATCGTGGCGCCCTTCGACGGCGTTGCGGTCGACGCCCGCAATCACATCGGCGGTCTGGCCGTGGATGTCATGGGAGAGTTCGGCTACGTGTACAACGCCCACCTGTCTGCGTACGGCGACCTGGGGCCGGTCGAAACGGGCGACGTGATCGGGTACGTGGGTGCGACCGGCAACGCCGGCGGCCCGCACGACCACTTCGAGTGGCACCCGGACGACGGGTCCGCGGTCGATCCGCACGCCTTCCTCTTGCTGGTGTGCGACGAAGGCGTCCTGCCGTCCTGAGGATCTCGCCGCCGTCAGTGCGGTACGGGCACGCTCCTTCGGCGCAGCCAGCCCCACTTCACCCTCGGCGCGGCGGCCGCCTGCGCCGAACGAAGCTGATCGAGCTGATGGGAAAGAAGGTCCTGGACCTCGGCCAGCCGGTCGGCGCCGGCCGAACGGATCCGCTCCAGCTCCACGTCGTCGGCCGCCCACACGCGGTCGAGCTGCCCCTCGAGGACGCTGCACAGGCGAGCCATCCCTTCGTCGATCGCCGCCCTGATCCTGTGGAGCTCCTGGGTGTTCGAGACGCGGACGCGGACGAACGCCTCGTCGTTCGAGCTCCGGATGCGCTTGGCCTCCTCGCCGTTCAGGGTTCGAAGCGCTTCGATCTCGCTTTCGAAGGTGAGCTGCATCTGATCGACGGCGACCCGGACGCGGCGGTCGAGCGCCGCCTCCAGCTCGATGCGAAGGGTGTCGAACCGCTCCTCCTGATCCGCGAGCTTCCGTGAGGCCTCGCGAACCTCGGCGCGCTCCCTGGACTCGCCGCGCCACAGATCGGGAACCGACGGACCCTCCCCCGGCACTTCCGCGGCCGCCGGCTCTGCCGGGCCCGCAAGGACGACGAACGAACCGGCGTCGCCGGCCGCGACGGGGCTCGACCGTCGACGGGGCCCGCCGATCCCATACACCGACCGGGCATCGCCTTCGTCGTTCCCCTTGACCGTCTCGCGCTGCTCCCGGATGGTGGATCGCCTCCTCGAAGCCGCTCGTCGGGGGGCCGTTCCTTCGACCGTAGGACAGCGGGGGCACCGTTTCAACGACCCTGCATTAGGATGAGCGCCGCCCCGAATCGAGCCCTCAGGAGAAGCCCGTGAAGCGTTCGGTCATCGCCAGCGTTGCTCTCATCGTCGCGCTGTCCGTAGCGACCCCCGCGACCGGCGCGAGTCGGCCGGGAGACCACGCGAGGGGGGCGGTGACCCGCGTTCGCGTCCGGATCGTCGACTTCCGGTTCAGTCCCGCTTCGATCACGATCGATCGAGGCACGATCGTCAAGTGGAAGAACCGGGGTGGCACCAGCCACACGACGACCTCCAACCGCGGCGTGTGGGACTCGGGCACGCTCACACCCGGAGACGCGTTCCGGCATCGCTTCCGGCGCCGAGGAACATTCGCCTACCACTGCTCGATCCACGCAAGGATGATGGGCACGATCACCGTCACCTGAGGACCGGCGTTCCGGTAGGGTCGGCGCACCATGGCGGACGACCGGCTGACGATCGTCTTCATGCCCGAGAGCGCCTACGGGCCGACCAACAACTGCATCGGCATCGGCAAGGTGCTCGAACGCCGAGGGCATCGGGTGGTGTTCGCCGCCGAGGCGTCGTGGAGGGGCAGGCTCGAGCCGCTCGGGTTCGAGGAGGACCTGGTCGACCTGGCTCCGCCGGCCGAGGGCGAGCAGGACGCCGGCCAGTACTGGATCGACTTCGTCACCGAGACCGCCCCCGAATTCAGAAAGCCGACGATCGAGCAGCTCGCCACCTTCATCGAGCCGGTGTGGGCGTCGCTGATCGACGGGGCCCGGTACTGCCAGCCGCAGCTCGAGGCGATCCTTGACCGCGCGCGCCCCGACGTGATCGTCGAGGACAACGTGAACGCGTTCCCGGCGCTGCTCACCCACGGGGCGCCGTGGGTCCGCATCATGTCGTGCAATCCGCTCGAGATGAAGGACCCGGACCTGCCGCCGGCGTTCAGCGGCTACCCCACAGGCGACCGGGCGGACTGGGACGCCTTCCGCGGCGAGGTCGAACGCACGCATCGGGACACCTGGGAGCGATACAACGCCTTCATCACCGAGAGCGGCGCGCCGCCGCTGCCCGACCTCGAGTTCATCCACGAGTCCGAGCACCTGAACCTGTCGCTGTACCCCGAGGTTGCGGACTACCCCCGGTCGCGGCCGCTCGCGCCGACCTGGCACCGGCTCGCTTCGTCGGTCCGTCAGACCGAGGAGCCCTGGGAGGTTCCCGCGTCCCTGCGCGGCGACGGCGCGCTCGTGTATCTGTCGCTCGGGTCCCTCGGCTCGGCCGACATCGAGCTCATGAGGCGTCTGGTCGAGGTTCTGGCCGAGACGCGGCATCGATACGTCGTGTCGAAGGGTCCCCGTGCGGACGAGTTCGACCTGCCGGACAACATGTGGGGAGAGGCGCGTGTGCCGCAGACCAACGTGATCCCCCACTGCGACCTCGTCATCACCCACGGCGGCAACAACACGACGACCGAGGCGCTGCACTTCGGCAAGCCGTTGATCGTGCTGCCGCTGTTCTGGGATCAGTACGACAACGCCCAGCGCATCCACGAGCTCGGGTTCGGCGAGCGGTTGCCCACCTACGCGTTCGAGGACGACGAGCTCCGCTCGACGGTCGACCGCCTGGTGGCGGACGAGCCGCTCCGGGCGCGGATGGACACCGTCGGCGAGGCGATCCGCGGACAGGACGGCCTGGGCCGTGCCGCCGACCTCATCGAGGCGCTCGGCCGCCGATCCGCGGCCTGACGCGGCGTTTCGCGCCTTCGAAGGACGGGAACCTCCACGGGAGCCGGGCTTTGAGAACGGCCGGCCCGAGCTCCATCGGGAGGCGATGGCCATGAAGGTGGGGACCCTCCTCGTCGGCGGCGCGATCGGTGGCGCGGTCGCGTACCTGTTCGACCCGGACTCCGGCCGGGGCCGGCGAGCGCGCCTGCGCGATCAGGCGATGTCGGGGATCCGAAAGGCACGCCAACGCGCCGAGACGAAGCGGCGGTACGTGAAGAATGTCGCGCGAGGACGGATGAGCGAGCTCGTCTCACCCGGCCCCGACAACCGCGAGCCGGACGACACCACGCTCGCGGATCGGATCCGAAGCGAGGTGTTCGGGGCGCCGGACGTCCCGGACGACCGGATCGCCCTCACCGTCGTGGACGGCATGGCGGAGCTCCGGGGCCAGCTCGACGCGCAGCAGGACGCCGAGCGCATAGCCGAGCGCGTCGCCGCGGTCCCGGGCGTTCAAGGCGTTCGGAACCTGCTGCGCGTGCACGGGCAGGCGCCACCCAACAAGGAGGAAGCGCTGCGGGCGAGCGAGACGGCGAAGCGGCGCACGTGATCGATCGTTCAGGCTGCTCGACGGCCCTCGTCTCGATTCGCGCCCCGCATGGGTCTTGCCGCTATGCGCATCGCGTCCGCCAGATCCCACGACGCCGAGGGTGAAGGCGAGATCAAGCGCCTCGCTCGGGGCGTCGACCTGCTCTCGGCCGCTCGGTCGGGCCCCAACGTCCTCGCAGGCGCGCCACCCCGAGGATCGGTGATGGGCGCAACGTGTCGAAGACGAACGTGTTCTAGTACCTCACCGACTTGCAGGAACAGGGTCTGTCGCGCGAGCAGATAGATAGTCGGCGCGCCCCGAGAGCCGGGGCGCGCCGACCATCAGGCTCTCACTTCGGGCCTAGAGCTGGATGTGCACCGTGGCCGAGATCGGGTCCGGCGTGGCGTGGATCGTGTTACCGAACTGATCCGTCACGAACGTGTTGGAGTAGCTCACCGCATCCAGGAAGGTGAGCTGCCCGGGAGGACAGCTGAAGTCTCCGGGGCCGAGGGGGCCCGCAACAAGCGTGCCGGTGGTCTGGCCGTTGCGCACCGGGAAGTTGGCCGAGCCTGACACCCCAGTCGGGCCGAACGTCTTGGGGACGCCCTGGGGCTTGTTGCCAGCCTTGTTGTAGCACTGGTACGTCGCCGTCGCATCGGCCGTCAGCGTGATGCCGACGCTCGTCGTGCCAGTTCCCAGCCCCACCTCCTTGAACGCCGTGTTAAGCGCGCCGGTGCTGGTGTCGATGCTGTTGTTTGCGAACAAGAAGTGCGGGCTGTCGGCCAGCGCCGCCTGGGCGCCCAGCGTGAGCGCGAACGTCGCCGCCATCAAAGTGATCAGCGCTTTCCTCATGCGTTCCTCCTTCTCGTTCTCTTCCCCTGATGGCCCCCGCTCGTGCTTGCGGAAATCACCTCCGATCGCAGGGAAAGGGGCGGTAGGCTTGAGACCATTCCAGCGATGACCGCCCTATTTCGCACCAGCGTCGAGACGGGCGATTCGGGGGATTCCGGACCTCGATGAGGCTCGCACGGTCATGCAGAGCGGGCACTCGATGATGCCGAGACTGCCCTTTGGGGTGCCCGATCGTGAAATCAGATCAGCCCCAGACGCATGCCTTCGGCGACGGCCTGCGCTCGCGTGCTCGCTCCTAATGTCAGCTGGATATCGTGAACGAGCGTCTTCACCGTCCGCTCCGAGAGGCCGAGCTCTTTGGCGATCGACCGCGTGTCCGCGCCGGTCGCCAAGAGCTTCAGGACCTCGATCCTTCGGGGGTCCATGGATTGGCCATTACGGCGGGTCAGACTCATCGACTCCACCTGGAGGCCGACCGCGGCGGCCCGGACGCTCGCCACGAGCTCCTCCGCTGTCAGGCCCTCGTGAGGGAGGGTCGCCTTGACGTACCGCGAGGCATGGCACTCCATACCTTGAAGGTCGGTGACGACCAGGCACACGATCGGACACTCCAACCGCACCCACCCGAGCACCCTCGAGCACACGACCGCGACGTCGAGGCTCGCCACCCCCTCGATGGTGTCCGAAAGCCGTTCCCGATCGGCGTCGAGAACGACGGGGACGAACTCTTCCTCAAGAACCGCGGTGATGCCCCGACGGAAGATCTCGTCCTCCTCGACCACGCCCACCCTCAAAGCCTCCATCGGCCTTCCCCTCCCGGGCGCTGCCGGAGCCTTACCGTTGCCCTACGGCATCAACCGTAGGGCGATATCGAGCATCCTGCTTGTGTCGTTCGTCACATAGGGCAGGGTGGATCACCGACTGCGTCCGGGCTCTACGCCCGTCCGAGACTGATCGGCCCGGTCACGGCCCGGCGCTACGCGTGTTGAAGCGACGAGCCCGTCGCTCAGATCGCCTTCCGGTATCGCCGAACCGCGATCGGCGCGGCCACGGCGATGATCCCCACGATCCACAGAAGCGACTGGAGGACGTAGCCGTTGTCCGGGGTGCCGAGCATGAGGGATCGCGCCGCCGAGGCGGTCACCGACACCGGCTGGTGCTCGGCGAACGGCTGCAACCACGACGCCATCAGGTTCGCGGGCACGAACACCGTCGAGGCGAAGACCAGCGGCGCCATGATCGGGAAGGCGGCCGCCTGCGCGGTCTCGGGATCCTTGACCGCGAGCCCCACGCCGGCGAACACCCACGAGAGCGAGTACCCGAATAGGAGGACGAGGGCGATCCCCCCGAGGTATCCGAGGACGTCCGTGTGCACGCGGAACCCCATCAGGAACGCGACGCCGCTCACCAGCAAGATCACGAAGACGTTGCGAACGACGTCGGCCGAAGTCCGTCCCGCCAGGACGGCCGACCGGGCCATCGGGAGCGCGTGGAACCGCTCGAGCAGTCCGCTCTTCACGTCCGAGGCGAGGCCGATCGCCGTGCCCATCGCGCCGAACACGGACATCTGCACGAAGATCCCGGGGACCAGGAAGTCGATGTACGGCAACCCGGTCGCGTTGCCGACCGCGCCACCGAACACGTAGACGAACAGGACCACGAAGATCACCGGCTGCACGGTCGAGAACACCAACAGCTGCGGGACCCGTCGAAGCGTGATGATGTTGCGCGTCAGCATCGCCATCGAATCGGCGACGAAGCCGGTGAACCGGCTCCACCCCTGCCGCTCGGCCGGGACCGGGATCGCGACGGCTGCCTGGCTCATGCCGCACCTCCTACGGGGACGGGTTGCTCGAGTTCGGGCTCGGCGACCGGCTCCGCGTGGTGGCCGGTCAGGCGCAGGAACACGTCGTCGAGGCTCGGCTCGCGCACGGTGAGCGAGGACGGGTACAGACCGTCCGCGTCGAGGGTTCGGAGCATCTCCATCAGCGAACGCGGGCCCTCCGTGGACGGCACGCGGATCCTCGAGCCCTCGCGCTCGGCCTGCGCACGCGAGAGCAGCCCCACGGCGCGTTCGGCGTCCGTCTCGCTCGACATGGCGAACTCGATCACGGTGCTGCCGAGCTGCGCCTTCAGCTGGGCCGGCGTGCCCTCGGCGATGACGCGGCCCAGGTCCACGACCGCGATGTGCCCCGCCAGCCGGTCCGCCTCCTCGAGGTACTGGGTGGTGAGCAGGACGGTGGTTCCCTCGGCCACGAGGTCGCGGATCGTGTCCCACAGCGCGTTGCGGCTGGGGAGGTCCAGCCCCGTGGTCGGCTCGTCCAGGAACAGGACCGGCGGGCGACCGACCAGCGCGGCCGCGACGTCGAGCCGTCGCCGCATGCCGCCCGAGTACGTCCTGATCGGGCGGTCCGCCGCCTGGGTGAGGTCGAAGTTCTCCAGGAGCTCGGCCGCCCGCTGCTCGACCCACGTCCGGGGCCGCTGCGCGAGCCGCCCGACGAGCCGCAGGTTCTCACGCCCCGTCAGGTTCGGGTCCACCGTGGCGGCCTGGCCGGCCAGGCCGATGCGGAGGCGGACGCGCTCGGCGTCCCGCACGACGTCGAACCCCAGGACGTGCGCCCGGCCGCCGTCCGGTTCGAGGATCGTCGTGAGGATGCGCACGGCGGTTGTCTTGCCGGCGCCGTTGGGGCCGAGGAGCCCGAACACCGAGCCGGGGGCGACCTCGAAGTCGATCCCGGCGAGCGCCTCGACCTCTCCGAATCGCTTCCGTAGGTCCTGAACCACGATCGCGGGTTCGTGCTCCGTCATCACGACCACCCTCCTTGCTGTGCGCGCTTCCTCACCCTCTCACGGATACTTGAGAGAGAACAAGTATCGGACCGATTCAAAGATTTGACACATTGAACCTTCTGCCCGTCTGGGGTACGCTCAGAGTGATGGCGACGCGCGTACTGAGCAAGAAGACCCTGGCGGCCGAGGCGTGGAAGCCCCTGGCTCGCTTCTTCTTCGAGACGGGGAAACACCGCCAGCGCGTGTTCGCGGCCCAGGGCCTCACGCCCAACGACGCGCGCGCGCTGTTCGTGCTCGATCGCGCGGAGGGCCGCTCGATGAGCGAGCTCGCGGAGGAGTGGCTGTGCGACGCCTCCAATGCGACGTGGATCGTCGATCGTCTGGAGGAGCGCGGCCTGGCCGAACGCCGGACCACCCCGACGGACCGGCGGGTCAAGCTCGTGGTCCTGACGCCCAAGGGCGAGCGGACCCGGCAAGCGATGGTCCGCACGCTGTTCGATCCGCCG
>JBKPKU010000112.1:0-1797 GCA_046731295.1 Actinomycetota bacterium | reverse complement strand
CGGGGGCTCGTAGCCCGAGAGCTCCTCGGGCGGATAGTCCTCGATCCGAAGCGAGGCGAACCCCTCCGCGTTCGCCACGGCGCCGGCGTCGTCTCGGTGCACCACCACCTCATCGAACTCGTGCAGCCCGCCCGTGTGATCGAAGTGCCGGTGCGTGGCGACCGCGATGACCGGGCGCTCGAAGAGCTCGGCCAGTTCCACACGCAAAGGCGCGAGGCCGAGGCCGGAGTCGACCAGCAGGTCCCGGTCTCGGCCGCGGACCAGGAACAGGTTGGCGCGCAGGAACGGGTCGACGTTCGGCTCGGTGATCAGGACGACAGCCTCGTCAACGGTCTCGTGCTCGAACCACCGCTCCGCCACGCGCACCGGCGCATGCTACGGCCTTGACGCGACGGGGCCGCGCGGGATACGAACCGAGGCTCCCCGACGGAAGGAGGCGCTCGGATGGCGACCGATCTGTCGATCTCGCTGCCCGACGAGCCCGGCGGCCTGGCGAAGGCGGCCAAGGCGCTCGGCGGCGCGGGCGTGAACATCGAGGGCATCGCCGGACTCGGCGGAGGGGGCCACGGGCACGTCCACCTGCTCGTCGAGGACGCCGCGAGCGCGCGGACGGCGCTGGAGGGCGCCGGCCTCAGCGTCGAGGGCGAGCGCGAGGCGGTGGTGGTCGACCTGTCGGGCGAGGACCGGCCGGGCAAGCTGGCCGAGCTCGCCGAGAAGATCGGCGCCGCCGGCGTGAACCTGGCCGCGTGCTACGTGGCGTCGGGCTCCAGGCTGGTCTTCTCCTCGGACGACGCCGGCGGGCTCCGCGCCGTCCTGGGGTAACCGAACCTCGGAAGGAATTGCGCCGGCGCGCACGTCCGGCTTGACGTCTCCGGACGTCGGGCGTAGACCGAACTGGACGGGGTTGGGCGGGTCTCAACAGAAGGAGGTGCCGATGAAGGACCTCACCGTCTCCCTCGAGGACCGGCCGGGGGCTCTCGCCGATCTTGGCGAGGCGCTCGGCAAGGCCGGGATCAACATCGAGGGGATGTGCGCCGTCACGAGCGAAGGTCGGGGCATCATCCACCTGCTCGTGGAGGACACGGCCGCGACGCGCACCGCGCTGGAGGGCGCCGGTATCAAGGTCGAGGGCGAGGCGGAGGCGATGGTCTCCGAGCTCCCCGCCGACCAGGTCGACCGACCCGGGACGATCGGTCAGATGGCTCGGGCGATGGCCGATGCAGGCGTGAACATCCAGGTCGTGTACCTCGCGACCAAGAACCGCGCCGTCGCCGTCACGAGCGACAACGCGAAGGCGCGTCAGGCGCTCGGGATGTGAGAGACGGGTCACCGGGGGCGGCCGGGGCCGCCTCCTGGGGCTCGGCCGCGTACGCGCGGTCGAGGATCTGGATCGGGTGCAGGACCGGGATCGGGGTCCCGAGCTCCGCCAGCCCGGCCGCGATCTGCATCGTGCAGCCCGGATTCGCGCTGGCCACCACCGATGCGCCCGAGCGCGCGACGGCCTCGGCCTTGCGGCGGCGAAGCTCCGACGACATCTCGCGCTCGACGATGTTGTACAAGCCGGCGGCCCCGCAGCAGACGTCGCCGCCCTCGATGTCGACGATCTCGACGCCGGGGATCGCACGAAGCAGCGCCCGCGGCTGCTCCCTGACGTGCTGCACGCGCAGCGCATGACACGCGTCGTGGTATGCCACCCTTCCCACTCCCGGATCGCCCGCCGGCGGGTCCGAGAGCCCCCCGTCGAACAGGAACGCTGTCAGGTCGCGCACCTTCTGCGAGAACGCGCGCGCCTTGTCC
>JBKPKU010000111.1:0-11247 GCA_046731295.1 Actinomycetota bacterium | reverse complement strand
CCCCCGCGGTCAGGGCGGCCGGCGGATACGGCGCGTCTGCCTGCTGCACGACGACGTAACGGTTGCCGCCGGCCGGATCGGTGATGTTCCACTGGGAGGCCGCCTGGTCCCACGCCAGATGCCACCACCCGGTGAGCGGCGAGAGCTGATCGCTCGCGAAGTGCCTGTACGCGCGGATGCAGCTCGGATGCTCGGGGCACGTCTCGACGGTATCGGCGCTCGGCTCCTGGACCACGGACCGAGCCTAGCGGTCCGGGCTTCGAGGGGGCCTTGGGGCGGTGTTACGCTGAAGGATCAGCGCCGGTAGCTCAATGGATAGAGCATCTGACTACGGATCAGAAGGTTGGGGGTTCGACTCCCTCCCGGCGCGCAGCTCAGAGGCGCGCAGCTCAGAGGTCCTCTGTCGGCATGTTGAACAGCAAGCCGGTAGGTCGACACCATCCGCGGTCGTAGCCTAAGGTCGCGCACCTTGGCGACAACGATCGGGTTAGTGCCGAATAACACCGTGGGAGTGTGTTAGCAATCACCTCGTCCGCTCCCCACGGCGACCCACACTCGCCAAACGAGTAGGGGGTCGATGGCCAAGCAGCTGACCGAGGAGTCCGGACGAGCCACGCTCGTCTTGAGTTTCCTCATCGCCGACGTCCGCGGCTACACACGTTTCACGGCCGAGCGCGGGGACGCCGCAGCCGCCCTCCTCGCCAAACGGTTCGCCGATCTGGCCCGCGATGCCGTGGAGGCGCGAGAGGGTCGAGTGATCGAGCTGCGGGGCGACGAGGCCCTGGCGGTGTTCGAGTCCCCGTCACAAGCGGTGCGTGCCGCCATCGAGTTCCAGGCCACCTGCGCCGAGGAGAGCGAGGCCGACCCCGCGTTCCCGCTGCCGGTCGGAATCGGCATCGACTCGGGCGAGGCCGTGCCCGTCGAGGACGGGTACCGAGGCGTTGCCCTGAACACGGCGGCTCGCCTGTGTTCGAACGCCGGTGCCGGACAGGTACTGGTCACCCGGACGGTCGTCGCCTCTGCCGAGGTGGCAGATGCCGGAATCACCTTGGTGGAACGAGGACCGGCTTCGTTCAAAGGGTTCGAGCAGGCCGTGGACGTCATCGAGGCGGTCGCGAGTCAAGGCCCTGCTTCGCCGCCTCGAGTCGGCCCCACATTCGAACTGACGAGGGACGAAGAGCGGCGGATCCCTGCGGAGCTGGACCCGCTCACCCCGCTCGTTGATCGAGAGCACGAGATGCGCTGGCTCAGAGGGACGTGGCGGATGGTACGGCGCGGAGGTGGGCGGATGCTGTTCGTGTCGGGCCCGGCGCAGATCGGGAAGACCCGTCTCGCCGGCGAGATCGCCGCACACGTGCAGGCGGATGGCGGGGCGATCCGCTATGCCGGGCCGGGTGGCACCTCGACCGCGATGGCGGTGTCCGCGATCCGTGGAGCTTGTGAAGCCTCGACACCGACGCTCCTTGTCCTCGACGACGTCGACGTTGCGGGCCCCCAGGTCGCCGAGGAGCTCGAAGCCTCGCTTGAGGTGCTGTCCGGGCGACCAGTGCTGGTGCTCGGCCTCTTGCGTGACCGGACAGCCGTCGCCGATCTCGCTGGTTTGATCGAACATGCAAACGAACGAGGCGACGGCCACCGTGGCCTCACCCCGCTCGACATCGACGGCGTACGTGGGATCGTGCGTCTCTACATCGGGCAGGAGGAGACGGATGCGCCGGTGGAGTCCATCGCTCGCGCCTCACGCGGGGTTCCCGGTCGGGTTCACGAGGTCGTGAGCGAGTGGGCACGCTCGGAGGCGAGCCGGCGTCTGGCAGCCGCCGCAGAGTTCCTGGCCGCTGGCCGCAACCGTCACGCGTCCGATCTCGAGTTCGCGAACAACGTGATCGGGCTGAAGCTCGGGAGCCTGTACAGCGTCGAGGGCCGAGACGTCCTGGCAGTCGAGACCTGCCCCTATAAGGGTCTCGCCACATTCGAACCGGACGACTCCGCCTACTTCTTCGGCCGGGAGCGGCTGGTCGGAGAGCTCGCCGCTCGTACCGTGCAGGTCGGTCTCCTCGGCGTCGTCGGCGCCTCCGGCAGCGGCAAGTCCTCGGTGATCGGAGCGGGGCTGCTCCCGTCCCTTGGCGCCGGTTTGCTTCCCGGGAGTGAGAACTGGAAGCAGGTGGCCATCCGCCCGGGCGAGCATCCGATGAACACACTACGAGCGGCGCTCTTGAGCGGGGCCGAGGACCCGATCGAGGCGGCGGTGGAGGGGCTCCCGCCTGAGGGACGTCTGGTGCTCGTGGTCGATCAGTTCGAGGAGACCTTCTCCTTGTGCGACGACGAGGCGGAGCGCTCCTACTTCGTCGAGGCGCTCACCGGCGCGGCGAAGCGGTGGCCCGAGAACGTTGCCGTGATCCTCGCGATCCGCGCCGACTACTACGGGCACTGCGCCCCGTATCCGGATCTGGCGGAGGCCCTGGCCGCCAACCACGTCCTCGTAGGACCGCTCACGCGCGAGGAGTTGAAGCGGGCGATCGAGCTCCCGGCTCGACGAGCCGGCCTGCGGGTGGAGTCTGCCCTTGCCGACGCCGTGGTGGAGGAGGTATCTGACGAGCCCGGAGGGTTGCCGCTCTTGTCGACGGCGCTCGTCGAGCTGTGGCAGACGCGCGAGGAGGGGTGGATCCGGATCGAAGCCCACGAACAGACCGGCGGCGTCCGTGGCGCGGTCTCACGGCTCGCCGAGACCTCGTACGGGCAACTCTCACCCGCCGAACAGGAGGCGGCCAGGCGCGTGTTCCTGCGCCTCGTCGCATCCGGCGAGGGGGAAGCCGTCACGCGTCGACGGGTCGAGCTCGACGAGTTCGACCCTGTGCGCGACCCGGACGCGGCGGCCGTGCTGACCCGCCTCACGCAAGACCGGCTGCTCACGAAGACCGAGGACACGGTGGAGGTTGCCCACGAGGCCCTGCTGCGCGAATGGCCTCGCCTCCGGGCCTGGCTGGAGGAGGACGTGCAGGGCCATCAGCTCCGCCAGCACCTCACGCGCGCGGCCCAACAATGGGAGGAGACCGGACGTGAGGCCTCGGAGGTGTACCGGGGGGCTCGGCTCTCCGCTGCCCTGGATTGGGCAGCCACACGCGGACCGGACCTCAACGAGCAAGAGCGGGACTTCCTGTCGGAGAGTCGTCAGGCGAGCGAGCGCGAAGTGGAACGGCAGCGGAGAACGAACCGCCGCCTACGGAGCCTCCTGGTGGGGACGGCGGTGTTCCTCGTGGTGGCCCTGGTGGCCGGCGGACTGGCTCTCGTTCAGAGGGGGCGGGCGCGGGATGAAGCCGTGCGAGCGGAGAACCAGGCTCGGATCGCGTCTGCCCGCGAGTTGGCCGCCGCCTCCGTCGCCAACCTCGACGTCGATCCCGAGCGAAGCATCCTGCTCGCGCTTGCGGCGGTGGACGCGACATGGAAGTCGGACCGGCCGGTCGAGCGGCAGGCCGAGGAGGCCCTTCACCGGGCGCTGCAGGAGTCCCGAGTCGTGCTCACGGTGCCGCAAGGGGGCGGGATCGCTATCAGCGCCGATGGCACGCGGTTCGCTACGACAGGCGAGGACGGGGCCGCGTCGGTATGGGCAGCGCACACCGGCAGGCGCCTCCTCACCCTCCGCGGACACAAGGGGAAGGTCAACGGCATCGCCTTTAGCCCCGACGGGTCGCTGCTGGCCACCACCGGCTCGGACCGAACGGTGCGGCTGTGGGACGCGGCGAGCGGCCGGCAGGTCCACGTGCTCCGGGGGCATCGAAAGCCGGTCCTGGGCGTCGCCTTCAGCCCCGATGGGTCGCTGCTGGCCACCTCCAGCCGGGACGGCACCGTTCGAATCTGGGACGTCGCGGCGGGCACGCAGCACCTCGTGCTGAGGGGACCCCCAGGCGAGGAGTTCGCCAACTTCTCAGGCATGACCCCCGCGTTCAGCCCCGACGGGTCCAGGGTGGCAAGCGGCGGGTGGTTCAGCACGCCGATCTGGGACCTGGCCACAGGGAGGATCTCGATGGTCCTTCCCCGCCAGCCGTGGGAGACATTGGCGGTCGCGTTCAGCCCCGACGGCACACGCATCGCCACTGACACCCATCTCGATGCGCAGGCGTGGGATGCGGAGACCGGGAAGCCGCTCATCACATTCTCAGGCCACACGGGGGATGTCCTCAGCATCGCCTACAGCCCCGACGGTCAGCGGATCGCCACTGCCGGGGGCGACGGGACCGCCCGCGTGTGGGACGCGAAGAGCGGCGAGCCCCTGCTGACGCTGGCCGGGCACACGATCGGGGTGGATCAGGTCGCGTTCACCCCGGACGGGGATCGGCTGCTGACCGGGGGAATGGACGGCACCACTCGACTCTGGGACATCAGTCCGACCGGAGGTCGCGACTGGCTGACCGTTCCCGGCCCGGCGAACCGCCAAGGCGGAGTCTCTTTCAGCCCCGATGGGACGAGCTTCGCCGTCCCGGGCCAGGTGACCGGCGTCACGATCCGGGACGTCGACACGGGAGCGAAGATCATCACGTTGAAGGGCCACGACGCCACGATCAGAAGGATGGCGTTCAGCCCGGATGGGACCAGGCTCGCGGGGTCCGACGGGAGTGGACAGGGGAACAGGGGAGTGAAGACGGTTCCCATCTGGGACGTGACGACCGGGGAACTGGTGATGACGCTCAGGGGACACGCCGGTCCGGTTTCGGCCGTGGCGTACAGCCCGGACGGACGCCGTCTCGCGACGGGCAGCTGGGATGGAACAGTCCGACTGTGGGACGCCTCCTCCGGCAAGGAACTGCGCGCAGTCGAGGTCGGAAGTTCGGCGTACGCGCTCGCCTTCAGCCCCGACGGTCGATGGTTGGTGTCGAACGACGATAAGGACGACTCCCTAATCGTGTGGGACGCCGATAGCCTCGAGCGGCGAGGAAGGCTTCGTGGCCACGACGACGACATCCAGGACGTCGCGTTCGGACCCGACGGAAAGGTGGTCACCGGCAGCTGGGACGGGACGGCGAAGATCTGGGACCTTGAGTCGGGCCGAGAGCTCGCGACCCTGCGGGGGCACACCGGCGCGGTCATGGGCGTTGCTGTGAGCCCAGATGGTGCGCTCGTCGCCACTGGCAGCCAGGATGGCACCGCCAAGCTCTGGGATCTTGCGACCGGGCAGGAGAAACTCACGCTGTTCGGCCACGACCTTATCGTCAACACCGTTGCGTTCAGCCCCGACAGCCGGCTCCTGGCGACTGGGAGCGCGGACGGGACGGTCGCCCTGCATCTCCTTCGGATCGGCGACCTCCGTGACTTTGCCCGCGAGCGCGTCACCCGCACCCTCACGGCCGAAGAGTGCCGGCAGTACCTGCACGTGGCAGAGTGCCCGGCAGCGATCTAGACCGCTGGTCTGTCCCCATGGTCGGTTGTGCTTGCCCTCGTGGGTTCTTACGGCGGATGGCGGCGGTTGTGGCGGGCTTCGTATGCACCTCAAGGGGGCTTACCCAGCAGGGCCGTGCTCATTGCGGATCGTGATCGACGCCGGATCTCGAAACAGTTGCTTGTCGGGAACGGAAGTGGAGGTTCGACTCCCTCCCGGCGCGAAGCTCCTTCTGTCCATCTTCCGCAGCAACCGAATACATCCGCCGCGCTGCCGTGTCGTCCTGAAGTCGATGGAGAGTTCCCTACGGCATTGGGCAGCGCCGATCGTCGGTGCGCTAGTAGCCCTCCTCCTGCGCTTCCCCGGCGTGCACGCCGATCCGTATCGTTCGGAGCGAATCCCCTGCACCCGCCCGCGTTGTGCGAGAGCCCACTGGATCCTCACGGCGCACTGGGGGCTGATGTCGGATCGTGGGAGAACCACCGTCGTTCTTCAACGATCCCACAGCAGATAACATCCCCGCTTTCGCTCGTTCTCGACGTGCGTAATGGGGGCACTTGCACAGCGCTCGAGCGCCGATAGCTACGGATCAGAAGGTTGGGGGTTCGACTCCCTCCCGGCGCGCAGGTCAGTGTCGTGTTTCGGGTGATCCTGGACGTTCCGAGGTCACCTAATCCTTGACGCAGTTTCGGTTGATCCTTGACACCAGATCCGGCTGATCCTTGACGGTGGCTCCGGCTGATGCTTGACACCGCCCATCTCGTTGGGGGAGGTGGGCCGTGCTGGTGGAGCTCAGTGTCATGGAGCAGCGGTACCAAGCGGTGCTCGCGGTGATTCAAGACGGCTGGAGGGTGGTCGAGGTCGCCGATCGTCTCGGTGCATCCAGTTGCCCATCGTCGGCATCAAGGGGCTTGAATAGGGACCGACCCCAGCTGTCACCCGCGCCTCTCCAGGGAACATTCGCCGCCGACGCAACGAACTGATCATCGGCTGGATACGCTCCTTCCATGAGAGTGTGCCCCTCGTGCGGACACGCAAATCGAGACGGGGCGAAGTTCTGTGAGGAGTGCGCGACTCCCCTGGGTACGCCGCTGGCTCGAGGCGTGGCCGAGGAGCGCAAGATTGTTACGGCTCTGTTTTGCGACCTCGTCGGGTTCACCGTCACCTCGGAGTCCGCTGACCCCGAGGACGTGGCGACGATGCTCACCGCATACTTCGAGATGGCGCGGAAGCAGATCGAGTCTCACGGCGGGGTGGTCGAGAAGTTCATCGGTGACGCCGTAGTCGGGGTCTTCGGAGTGCCGGCAGCGCACGAGGATGATCCCGAACGCGCAGTGCGGGCCGGCCTTCGGATCGTTGAGGACGCCGAGCGACTCGAAGCCCTCGGTGGTGCCCCGCTAAGGCTGCGCGTCGGGATCAACACGGGGGAGGCCCTGGTGCGTCTCGGGGTCAGAGCCGGCTCAGGCGAAGGCTTCGTAACCGGCGACTCGATCAACACCGCCTCCCGCATCCAATCGGTCGCTCCCGAGATGGGAGTCGTGGTGGGGGTCGCCACGTACGACACGACTTCGGCCGTCTTCGAATACGAGGAGCTGGAACCCGTCACGCTCAAGGGCAAGTCCGACTTGGTCCGCATCTTCCATGCGACATCCGCGAAAGCGCGGTCCGGCACCGGCCTCACCGGCACTCAGGATTCCCCCTTCATAGGTCGCGAGATTGACCTCGCGCTGCTGAAGAGTCTGTTCGACAAAGCGGTCGCTGCTCGGGAAGTCAAGGTCGTAACCGTGGTCGGCGGGCCTGGTCTTGGGAAGAGCCGCATCGTGGCCGAGCTCTTCGCGTATGTAGATGCCCGTCCCGAGCTCATCAACTGGCGCCAGGGCAGGTGCCTGCCTTATGGAGACGGGATCACCTTCTGGGCACTCGGCGAGATCGTCAAAGCCCACGCTGGAATCCTGGGGTCAGATGCAGCCGATGTCGCTTCAACGAAGCTGGATGCGATCCTGCCCGAAGGGGACGAACGAGCGTGGTTCCGCCAGCGTCTGTCGCCGCTGCTCGGCATCGAGGCTACATCCCTCGCTGAGCGCGACGAACTCTTTACCGCTTGGCGACGATTCCTTGAGTTGATAGCTCAAGCCCGTCCAACCGTCCTCGTTTTCGAGGACCTTCACTGGGCAGGCGAGGCGATGATTGCTTTCATCGACCACCTTGCCAATCGGGTCACAGGAGTGCCGCTACTCGTGGTGTGTACTACGAGGCCCGAGCTGTTCGAACGCTACGGCGAGAACGCTGTTGAGCTCAGCAATGCGAGCGTGATCAACCTCTCGCCTCTGTCCCCCGAGGAGATTACGCGTCTTGTGTCGGCCCGACTCCAGGTGACCAAGCTTCCCGCCGAGCTGGAGCGACCTCTCCTCGACCTCGTTGATGGGAACCCGTTTTATGCCGAGGAGTTTGTCCGGCTCCTGCGTGACAGGGACCTGCTCTTCCAGAATGGTTCGGGTTGGGCGTTGCGTGAAGGAGCGGAGATTCCCTTCCCCGACTCTGTTCAAGCGTTGATCGCCGCACGCCTCGATACCCTCTCTCCAGATGCCAAGGCGATGCTTGCGAGCGCCGCAGTCGTGGGGAAGGTGTTCTGGGCGGGCGCGGTAGCCGCGATGGGGCAACGCGACTTGAACGAGGTATTCGATGTCTTGCGCGAACTCTCTCGCAAGGAACTTGTTCGTCCGGTCCGAAGCCCCTCGATCGAGGGCGAGGCCGAGTTTGCCTTCTGGCACATCCTGACGCGAGATGTGGCCTACGCCCAACTGCCGCGGGCATCGCGGGCCACCAGCCATGTCTCTGCCGCGGCCTGGATCGAGTCCAAGGCCGCCCAACGAACGGAGGACCTCGCGGACGTGCTCGCGTACCACTACGCCACGGCGCTAGACCTGGCGCGCGCGACCGGGAAGACCGAGGAGGCAGACGAGCTCGAGGCCCCGGCGCTTCGGTTCCTCTGTCTTGCCGGAGAACGTGCGCTCGGGCTGGACAATGAGACCGCGCTCGCAAGCTTCGAACAGGCGCTCGCACTCGCCCCGCCCGGACACCCGGACCGAGCTGAAGCCCTCGCTCGATTCGGTCAGGCCGCGAAGCAGGCCGGTCGCTTCGTCGAGGCGTCGGAGGCACTGGAGGAGGCGGCCAGGTTGTTCCGCGCGCGAGGCGATCTCCCCGCCACTGCAAGAACCATGGTCATGCTCAGCAGGGCACTGAGTGGTCTTGCCGATCCGCGGTCCTGGACGCTCCCCATGGAGGCGTGGGCGCTCATAGAGCGACTCCCGCCCGACAACGAGGCCATCGAGGTTCTCACCGAGGTGGCCGGTAGCGAAGCTGTGCAAGGAAGAAGCGATGCGGGCATCCAGCACGCTGACCGCGCGCTGGTGCTTGCGGCGGATCTCGGCCAGGTTCCTCCCGCGCGCGCTCTCGGCTTCCGAGGTTTCGCCCGCAGCGCGCTCGGGGACGCCGAAGGGCTCGATGACATGCGCGAGGCGATCGGGCTTGCAACCAGGGCCGGGCTGGGGGCCGAAGCAGCCTTGATCCTCAACAATCTGGGTGCTCAGCTCTGGATGTTCGAAGGCCCGGCAGCCTCTCAGGAGGTCCTGCGGGAGGGGGTCGCCTTCGCGAAGCAGCGAGGGCTGGTGGAGTACGAGACCTTCATCATGGCCGGCACCCTTGACAACCTCATCGATGTTGGGAAGCTGGACGAGGCGCTCGAGGTCGCTGCCGGTCTGGCCGAACCCTTCGAGGCTGCCGACGATGTTGTTTCCCTCGCCGCCGTGCGCGCCGCGGAAACCCGGATCCATGCGATGCGCGGCAAGGCCGATCAGATCGTCGTCTCCCTCGACTGGCTCGAATCGACGTTGCGCGAGGCCGGGAACTTCATGGTCGTCGGCTTGTGGTCGTCTGCCCTCGCGCGTGCAGCGCTCGGACAGGATGACCGGGCGGCTGCGCTGTTGACGGAGGTTGCGAGCGCTCCAGGCGCTCGCGAGGTTGGCTACTACGTTGCGTTCCTCCCAGGGATGGTGCGAACCGCCCAGAGACTGGGCAACCAAGAGCTTGCGAAGAGGCTCACAGATGACGTCGAGCCGCTCTACCCGTACGCCGAACACGCTTTGGTTGCGGCGAGCGGCGCCTTGGCCGAGGAACGTGGCGACTTCAGGAATGCCGCCGTAGCCCACTCCGAGGCTGCCGATCGCTGGGAGCAGTTCGGGGTCGTCCCTGAGCAGGCGTTCGCGCTCTTGGGTGAGGGCCGGTGTCTGGTGAGACTCGGCCGACCGACAGACGCCACACCCGTCCTCAAGGGTGCCCACGAGATCTTTGAGCGACTTCAAGCTGCTCCCGCGCTCGCCGAGACCGACACGCTCCTTCAGCAGGCATCGCGCTGACCTCCTAGGCAACGGCCGGGCAGGTCCTCGCGAGCGAGGAAGTTGTGCAGCAATCGCAGGAGACGGGGTGAGGTTCGAGCCTCTCGTTGAGGCAACGCTGAGGGGCCCTGGACCGCCCGGTCCCGCTCTTCCGGGTGCTGCACACGTCTAGCTCCGATGTGTCCAGCGACGTTCGTAGTGCCTGCGCTCCGATTCGAAGTACTCCTCGAACTACATCGGCTCGTCTGCCGTCAAGCGCGAGTTCTTCGCCTCGGGGATAGGCACAGGACGCAGCGGCGAACCCTGGCTCTCGCTCGGGTGATTCGTGATGCGGTGCGAGAGCTCGAGGCGAGCCTGCGTAATCTGAGCAGATAACTCCGCCGTTCTCGCTCGGCGCCCACGTGCGTAGTCGGGGGTCATGCACAGCGCTCGGAGCCGGATAGCTACGGATCAGAAGGTTGGGGGTTCGACTCCCTCCCGGCGCGCTAGCAGTGTCGTGTACCGGCTCATCCTGGACACTCCGGCACCACCTCAGGGTTGACGGAGTTCCGGGACATCTTTGACACCGGCTTCGCCTGATCCTTGACGGTGGCTCCAGCTAATGCTTGCCACTCGTCGAGCGGCTCGTCTGCTTGTCCCGGCCCCTTGGCAGGCAGGAGTGGGCCGTGCTGGTGGAGCTCAGCGTCATGGAACAGCGGTACCACGCCGTCCTGGCCGTCGTGCTCGCCAAGCAGCGGCAGCGCGTGTCGCTGGGCGTCAACCATGAACGAACCCTCGATCCGGACCTTGTCACCCTGATCCCCTGCGCGCCGTGTTTCCTCGGCCCTCTACTGGGTAGCGGCGCTATGTCGACCTGAAAAGGGAGGCGCTATGGCACTGACCGTGGCGATCTTCTTGGGCGTTTGGGTCGCGATCTCGATCCCGACCGGCATCGTCGTCGGTCGGCTTAATGCTGCCGCTTCGAGGCTCCCTGGACCACCGCAGCTGTGGACCCCGGAGCGTCAGGGACGAGGCGTGCTGGCAGCTCCTGGAACTCCGACGCTGTGGACACCGGACCGTCAGCGGCGGGCGGCCCGAAGCCGCGAGTTGTCGGCACTCCACTGAGCCGAATCCCGTAGCTGACAACGAAGCAGCCACCGCGAAGAGATTGACCGGGCGTCTTTGGTCTCCGACGATGCTGAGCGACCCAGACACCGTGAACAGGATTGACGCGATGTCTAGCTGAACGCATGTGGTCGCGGGTGTCGCCACCCATGGCGCTCCATCTCCCGCAGCATGCCGACGAGCACCTCCCGGAGCGGTCCGATCCTCCTCGCAGTCGATCGCGCTGGAGGAGGCGCTTCCGGTCATTCACATTCCGGAAGTGTCGATATCCCCCTTCTTGATGAAGAAGAAGTAGACGGCATACCCGAGCAGCGCCACGACCAGAACGCAGAGCCCGACCACGATGAGCGTTCCTGCGGCATACCCCAGCATCGGCGC
>JBKPKU010000110.1:0-12062 GCA_046731295.1 Actinomycetota bacterium | reverse complement strand
AACGTGGCCGTCCTCGACGGCCTTCGCGAGCGCCTCGGCTTCGCGCGCCACGCGCGTGGTCTCCACGCCCAGGTGCCCGTCCGGGTACGCGCTCAGGCGACCCGATGCTCGCCTGAGCAACCGCATCGTCCCGTGCGCGTTTCCCCGCAGCAGGTGGACGTAGCCGGCCCCAAGTTGCGACAGCCCCTTGAAGAACTCCGCGTCGTCGGTCTCGCGGGCCCTCTTCCACGCGGTCTCCCAGGCCTCGTGCGCCGGGAAGTACCGGCCGGCGTTCAGGTGCTCGCGGCCGAGCCGGTGCACCTCCTCGATCGGCAACGCCTCGAAGTCCTCGAGCTCGAGCGCGTTCTCGGCGCCCCACGCCTGCGGCCGGCCGAGCCGGTCGCGCGGGCGCTCGGGCTTGTTGCGCGTCTCGGTGGGCCGGCCGGTCTTGCCGACCGCGTCCTCGGGCATGGCCCCATCGTAGCGGCGTGCTCCACGCATTCATGCTGGCTACCGGCAACGACGGCCGATACCCTGCCCGCATGGATCCGTCCGCCGCGCAAGAGCCGACGCCGTCCGCTCAGGGCCCGAAACCGGCTCCCGAAGGCGAGCCCGGCGCCGACGACGAACGCGCCCCGATCGGCGAGTCGGCAGGCATTTCGGCCGCCGAGGCCAGCGGTATGCCGGCTTGGATCCCGCGGCTGCTGCTGTGGATCGTGGTCACCGCGTTCCTCGCCTACGCCGCATTCAGCCTGGTGCGCAGGCTGCAACAGCTCCTGCTGTGGCTGATCGCGGCTCTGTTCCTGTCGTTCGCGCTCGAACCGGCCGTGAACTGGCTGGTCGGCCGCGGCTGGCGTCGAGGGCTGGCGGCCGCGTTCGTGCTCCTGGGTCTGGGGCTGTTGGGGCTGGTGGCACTCGCCCTCATGGTTCCGCTGGTGATCGACCAGGTGCAGGAGCTGATCGCCCGGGTCCCCGGCTGGCTTGCTCAGGCGAGCGAGTACACGCAGCGGTGGTTCGATACCAAGCTCACGAGCGCGACGATCCTGCGACAGATCGCGAATGCACAGGCGGACGTCAGCGGCATCGCAGCCAACGTCGCGTCCGTGGGCGCGTTCGTCCTCGGCCTTATCTTCCAGGTGCTCACCATCGGGCTGTTCACGTTCTACTTCGTGGCCGACGGCCCTCGCTTCCGGCGGGGCGTCTGCTCGCTCCTGCCGCCCCGTATCCAGCGGGACCTCCTCGCGGCCTGGGAGGTGGCGATCGACAAGACCGGGGGCTACCTGTATTCGAGGCTCCTGCTCGCGGTGATCAACGCGACGTTCTCGTTCATCGTCCTACAGAGCCTTGGAATTCCGTTCGCCGTCCCGCTCGCGTTGTGGCAGGGGTTCGTGTCGCAGTTCATCCCGGTCGTAGGGACGTACATCGCGGCGGCCGTCCCGCTGCTGGTGGCGCTGCTGGAGGATCCGTGGAAGGCGCTGTTCTTCCTGATCTTCGTCGTGATCTACCAGCAGATCGAGAACTACCTGCTCGCACCCCGCATCACGGCCAAGACGATGCAGCTGCATCCGGCGGTCGCGTTCGGGGCGGCGCTCGCCGGCGCCGCGCTGAGCGGGCTGATCGGGGCGTTCATGGCGCTGCCGGCCGCGGCCGTGATCCAGTCCACGGTGTCCACCTACCTGAAGCGGCACGAGGTCGTCGAGACCGAGCTCACGCGCGAGGACGAGGTCCAGCTCGAGGAGGCCAAACTGAAGGCCGAGCGTGACCCGTCGGGGACGCGGCGCTGGTTCAGCCGGTTCTCGATCCGAGCCCGCGACGGCTGACTCAGCCCTCTTCTTCCCTCGTTCGGTCGCGCCGCGTCCGAACCCTCGACACCGCCACCGCCACCACCGTCACGAGATACAGCTGCCCGGTCAGGCCCTCGATCGCCGCGAGCATGCGCGGTAACGGGTTCGCGGGTGTCAGGTCCCCGTAGCCCACGGTCGCGATCGTGATGTAACTGAAGTACGTGAAGTCGACGGGCTGCGCGTCCTTGGTCTGTGCGAAGAACGGGTCGCCGCTCGCGATCGCGATCGTGACGTAGAGGGCCGAGAAGGTCATCCCGATCAACAGGTAGACCGAGAGCAGCCCCAGGATCGTCCGGCCGCTCACGTCGTGCCCCTTCACGATCCGGCGCCCGAGGGCCCCGATCGCGGCGATCGGCAGGACGAGGGTCACGATGGCTGCCATCAGCTGCGCACCGCGCGCGTCGTCGAGCCGGCCGACGATCCCCACGACGACCGCGACCGGGACCAGGACGATCGCTAAGCGCCACGCACGTCGTCCCGCTCGGGCCGCGAGGAAGGCGAACAGGACCGTCCCGCCAAGGACCACGACTGCCACGATCTTGAGCCAGTCCGTGTTCGCGGCAGTGAGCAGCATCGAGGTCAGGATCAGCAGGAACAGCAGGCCGTAGCGGTCGTCCCACTTTCCTGCTTCGTCCGCGTAGATCTCGTCGACCTGCTCGACCATGGCCGAACCGTACTACGACCCGTGGGACCGGTCGCTGAGGCGTCGGTTCGACACGCCCGGCATCGCCCGCGAACGGTTGACCACGGCGAGCGCCGGGTAGGTCGAACCCGCGATGGCGTCGACGAACGGGCTGTCGCCCGAGGACGAGCGGACCAAGGAGCGTCTCGGCCTCCTGTCGCAGATGGTCTCGCGCCTGCGCGGGCGGACGTGGCGGGTCGTCCCGCACCCGGGTCCGATCGCCGAGCAGCGCGGGGGTGGCCGGTCGGGGGCGCTGCGCGCGGCGATCTTCGGCGTCAACGACGGACTGGTCTCGAACCTGTCGCTGATCTTCGGCGTGGCCGGGGCCGGCGTGGACAACGACGTGGTGATCGTCGCCGGCGTCGCGGGGCTGTTGGCCGGCGCGTTCTCGATGGCGGCCGGCGAGTACATCTCGGTGCGCGTGCAGCGCGAGGTGTATGAGCGGCTGATCCACCTGGAGGCCCACGAGATCGGCTCCGACCCCGAGGCCGAACGCCGGGAGCTGGCAGAGATCTACCTGCAGAAGGGCCTGCCGCGCGACCTGGCCGACCGACTCGCGACCGAGCTCATGCGGGACCCGGAGATGGCGCTCGAGACTCACGCGCGAGAGGAGCTCGGGCTCGACAAGGAAGGCCTCGGCTCGCCACTGGCGGCCGCCGGCTCCTCGTTCGTCACGTTCTCCCTGGGCGCCTTCGTGCCGCTGCTGCCGTTCCTGATCTCGTCCGGGAACCCGGCCGTGGTGGCCTCGGCGATCCTGTCGGGCCTTGCGCTGTTCGGCGTCGGCGCCGCGATCTCCTACCTGACCGGCAAGCCGTGGCTGCTGTCGGGCCTTCGGATGCTGGCCGTCGGCGGGGCCGCGGCCGCGGTGACGTACCTCGTCGGGAAGCTGCTCGATGTGAGCGTCCTGAGCTAACCCCCGACCTCCGCCGCGGCGGCGCGGTCGGCGACGACGAGCTGTTCCCCGGCCGAGACCCTGCCCGCCGGGATCGAGGGGTCGCCCGCGAGCAGCCGGGGCAACATCGCCGCCTTGTCCTCGCCCGTGATCAGCCACAGCACCCGCCGAGCCCGGTCGAGCACGGGATAAGTCAGCGTCATGCGGCGGCGACCCCGGTACTCGCGGGTGAGCGCGACGGCGCGGTCGGCCATCCCGACGACCGGGTCGCCGGGGACGAGCGACGCGGTATGGCCATCGTCCCCCATCCCCAGGTGCACGAGGTCGAACGCCTCGGGCAGTGATGCCGCGTAGCGTTCGGCCGCCGCGTCGAGGTCGTCCTCGGCGACCGGCATCGGATGGAGCTCGACCGCCTCCGGCAGGGCTTTGACCAGCGACGTTAGGTTGCGGTCGGGATCCCCGTCGGGGGCGACGCGCTCGTCCACCTGCCAGATGCCGATCGCCTCCCACGGCAGGTCCTCGTCCGCCAGCGCGCGGAACATCGCCCACGGCGTGTGACCGCCGCTCACCGCGAATGTGAATCGACCCCGCGCCTCGACCGCCACGCTCGCGCCCGTCGCGACCTCGTCCGCCCCGCGTCGGGCGACGGCGGCCGCATCCGGCAACGCAACCAGCGTTCGAACGGTCATGCCTCCTCGAACCCCTCGCCGACCCCGATCAGATACTCGAGCGAGTCCCGAAGCGCCTCGTACCGGCGCTCGCCGAGCTCGCGCCGCGCGCGGGCCTCGACGGCTGCGACGGAGCGGCGCGCCTCGGCCACGAATCGGCGTCCGCGAGCGGTCAGTCGCACCATCTTGGCGCGCGAGTCGTCGGCGTCGGGCACGCGCCGAACGTAGCCCCGGGTCTCGAGGTCGTCTACGAGTAGCATCATCCCCTGTTTGCTCATGCGCGCCCGTCGTGCGAGATCGGTCAGGCGAGTCCCCCACCGGCGGTCGATGTGCATGAACAGCGCCGCGTGCCCGGGGCGCGCGTCCGGGAACCCGCGTTCCTGCAGGCCGGCGACGATCTCGGCGCCGAGGACGCGCGAGGCCTCGAGCAGCAGGCGCGACAGGTCGGGCTCACCCACCTGCACATCGTCGTCCGGCGCACGGCCAACCGTCAATCTCCTTGACCGCCGAGCCGGCGCTAGGCTCGAGCGATGACGATTCAGACGCGCCCCGCCAGGCCCGAGGAGTACGAAGAGGCCGGCCGCGTGACCGCGCTCGCGTACCGGGAGTTCGCCGACAGCGACTCGTGGGACCGCTACCTGACGGCGATCGCCGACGTCGAGGGTCGCGCGGACGTCGGGCTCGTGCTCGTCGCGGTCGAGGACGGCCGCGTGCTCGGGAGCGCGACGCTCGAACTCGACGAGCGCATCGAACCGGACGAGCCGGCGCTGCCTCCGAACGAGGCCCACATCCGGATGCTGGGCGTCCATCCCGACGAACGGGGAAGGGGCGTCGCCCGGGCGCTCATGCGCGAATGCTTCGACCGGGCGCGCGAGGCCGGCCGAACGCGGATGACGCTCCACACCACCCGACGCATGAAGGCCGCGCAGAAGATGTACGAGGCGCTGGGGTTCGAACGGCTCCCCGACCGGACGTTCCCCGACGGCTTCGTCTTGCTCACGTACGCCCGGCCGATCCCCCCGGCTTGAGCGAGCGCTACTCGCTGGAGGTGCGGACCACCTCGCCGCTGGACAGGATCATGCCGTCCTCGGTCACGGCCTCGACGAGGCCGCCGCGGAACTGCTGCTGGTACAGGCTCGCGTACAGGCCGCCGCGCGCCAGCAACTCGTCGTGCGTGCCGCGCTCGACGATCCGGCCGCGGTCGACGACGAAGATCACGTCGGCCGACAGGATCGTCGACAGGCGGTGGGCGATCGCGATCGTCGTCCGACCCTCCATCAGCGGCACAAGCGCGGCCTGCACCAGGCGTTCGGAGGTCGTGTCGAGCGAGGACGTGGCCTCGTCAAGGATCAGGATGCGCGGGTCCTTCAGGATCACCCGGGCGATCGCCAGGCGCTGCTTCTCGCCGCCCGAGAGCTTGTACCCGCGCTCGCCCACGACGGTGTCGTAGCCGTCGGGGAGTTCGGCGATCCGATCGTAGATGTTCGCCGCCCGGGCCGCCGCGTCGAACTCATCATCGGTGGCATCGGGCTTGCCGTACAGCAGGTTGCGCCGGATCGTCGTGTGGAACAGGTAGGTCTCCTGCGTCACGACACCGATCAGGTCGCCCAGCGACTCGAGCTTGAGCTGCCGAACGTCGATCCCGTCGATCTTCACGACGCCGCGCTGCACGTCGTACAGCCGTGGCACGAGGTAGGTCATCGTGGTCTTGCCCGCGCCCGACGGACCCACCAGCGCCGCGAGTTGGCCGGGCTCGATCGAGAGGGAGACGTCCTCGAGGGTCCACTCCCTCGGGGCCTCGTTGGCGAGCGCAAGGTCGGTCGGGGACACGGGCGAGGCGCCGTCCTCCGGCGGCGTGTCGTAGCGGAACGACACGTCCTCGAACTGCACTCGCCCGAGGACCTCGTGCGGTGGGATCTCGACGGCGTCGGGCGCGTCCTCGATCTCCGGGTCCAGGTCCATGTATTCGAAGATCCGGTCGAACAACGCCATCGAGGAGTGGATCTCCGTGGAGACCTGCAGCATCGAGCCGATCGGGAAGAACAGGCGCGATTGAAGCGTCGTGAAGGCCACGATGGTGCCGGCGGTGATCGTGCTTCCGGTCGGGTCGCGGCTGATCACCCAGCTCGCGACCAGGTAGACCAGCGCCGGCGTGATCGAGAAGAACGTCCCCACGATCGCGAAGAACGACCGGCCGATCATCGTCTGCTTCATCTGCAGGCCGGTCAGGCGCTCGTTCTCGCCGCGGAACCGGTCGATCTCGTGGCGCTGGCGGCCGAACGACTTCGACAGCAGGATGCCGGAGACCGACAGGGTCTCCTCGGTGACCGCGGTCAGGTCCGCATAGGTCTTGGCCGTGCTCGTTGCCACCTCCCTGCGTGCGCGACCCACCTTCACGGTGAGCCAGAGGAAGAACGGAAGCATGAACAACGACAACACGGTGAGCTGCCAGGACAACAGAAGCATGGCGACCAGCGTGCTCGCGATCACGACGACGTTGGCCAGGATGTTCGACACCGTGTCGGTGAACACGGCCTGAACGCCACCGACGTCGTTGGCGATGCGCGACTGGATCTCACCGGTCCGTGTCGTGGTGAAGAAGCGCAGCGGCATGAACTGCAGGTGGGAGTAGAGCGCGTTCCGCAGGTCCTGCATCACCCGCAGGCCCACCCAGTTGGCTAGGTACGTCTGCCAGATGCCGATGATCCCGGTGATGATCGGGATCGCTATCATGAGCGCGACGCCGATGTACACGGTGTCGAGCTGGGGACATGAGCCGCCGGCGCACGATCCCGGCGGATCGCCGAACAGGCCGTTGTCGAAGATCCACTTGATCAGCAGCGGGTTGACGACGCCCAGGCCGGAGGTCACCACGATCGCGAGCCCGACCAGGCTCACCTTGACGCGGTACGGCCGGAACGTGCCGATGACGCGCCGGATCGTGTGCGGCGCGATCGGTCGGTCGTCCTCCTCCCTGGGGACGCGCATGTAGCGGCCGTGCATCATGGCTTCCCAGGATAAGACCCGCGTGCGACGTCATATTCCCCGGCCACGGACCGGGACGAGGCTGGTGCCGTGAGGCTCGCGACGCAGGCCGTGCTGATCGGGCGCATCGCGCTCGGCGCGGCGCTCGGGTACGCGATCGGGTTCGAGCGCGAGTACCGGGGCAAGCCCGCCGGCGAGCGCACGTTCGGTCTGCTTGCGCTCGGTGCCGCTTGGGTCACTGGGCTCGGCGTGCTGTTCTTCCCCGCCTCCGCCGAGAAGGTGATCGCCGGGGTCATCACCGGCGTCGGCTTCCTCGGGGCGGGCCTCATCTTCCGCGAGCGAGACACGGAGGGCGGCGGCCAAGTCCTCGGGCTCACGACCGCCGCCTCGTCGTGGGCCGCGGCGGCCGTTGGCATCCTGGCCGGCGCCGGCCTGTACCTGTCCTCCGTCGTCGCGTGCCTGTTCGTGCTCGTGATCCTCGAAGTCAACCGGCTGCCGATCTATCGCAGGATCCACCCGAGCAAGGTTCGCCGCGACGAGGCGACCGGCGGCTACGACCCGCGGCTGGGGACGACGAAGTTCCCGACGAAGGACGACGAGCGCCCCGACGACGGCCGCTGATCAGCGCGCGAGCGCGACCGCGCGTTCGAACACCGCGTCCAGCATCTTGGGCGTGAGCGTGCCGGTGAACGTGTTCTGCTGGCTCGGGTGGTACGCCCCCACGAGCGCGTACGGCCCGACACCGGCCTCGGCGCCGTGCCCGAACCTCGGCCGCGGCCTGGTTCGATGGCCGAGCCCGGCGAGGGCCCGCAGCGCGCCGTCCCACGCGAACGCGCCGAGCGCGACGATCGCCCGGAGGCGCTCGAGGGCGGCGATCTCGCGCATCAGGTACGGCAGGCACGTGTCGCGTTCGAGAGGCGTGGGCCTGTTGCCGGGCGGAGCGCACCGCACGACCGCGGCCACGTAGGCGTCCGTCAGCCGGAGCCCATCGTCGCTCGCGGTCGACTCCGCCTGGTTCGCCAGTCCGCGACGGTGCATCGAGGCGTACAGGAAGTCGCCCGATCGATCGCCGGTGAAGATCCGGCCGGTCCGGTTGCCGCCGTGCGCCGCCGGCGCGAGGCCGAGCACCAGGATCCGCGCCTCCGGGTCGCCGAACCCCGGTACCGGGCGGCCCCAGTACGTCTGATCGGCGAACCTCGCCGTCTTCTCCCGAGCGACGCGCTCGCGCCACTCGACCAGCCGCGGGCAGGCGCGGCAGGCCACGACCTCGGCCGAGACCCGCTCGAGCCCGCTCATCGGCGCAGCTCGCGGAACCGGGCCGCCCCGGCCTCGAACGCCTCCAGCGGCGCGAGCAGGTCGCCGACCACGCCGATCAGCTCCTCGAACCCATGGGGCTCGGCGTCCCGGGTCCGCAGGCGCTCGGCCATCCCGAGGGCCTCGGCGAGGCCGGCCTCGGCCGCAATCCACTCGGTCTCGACCTCGGGAATCCGCCACGCGCCCATGCGCTCCTCCGCCTGCCGCAGACCGGTCTCGAACGCCCACAGCGCCTCGGCCAGCGGCCGGCCCGGCATGCGCGTGCCGGGGACCGCGTCGGTGAGTGCCGCCTTGGCCCGCTCCAGCTCCGGGACGAGGTCGTCGAACGCCCGGCCCGGCGCCCGAAGCTCCTCGGGCAGCCGGCGGCGGCGCGGCGTCACGAACGGGCGCGCTCGGTGAGCACGCCGAGCGCCATCGCCGGGTCGTTCGACGCGACGGTGTCGAACCCCCGGTCGAACAGCATCCGGACGGTCTCGGGATCGTCGACCGTCCACGTGCCCGCCCGAACCCCGGCGGCGTGAACCTCCTCGACGAACGTCGCCCCCGCCGGGATCGAGGCGCGCGTCCCCGGTAACACCATGTCGTGTCCCTGCGCGACGGCGAACGCCAGCGCCTCGCGCGGATCGACGAGGTCCGTCGTGAGGAACCCGGTGGGAACGCCGGGCGCGATCGTCTTCGAGGCCGCGATCGACGCCGGGTTGAAGGAGATGACCAGCACCGCTCCCTCGAACCCCACGCGCCCGAGCCCCGCGTGCACCGCTTCCACGATGGGTTCGCGGGCGGGATCGAACGCCGGCTCGCCGGGGATGTTCTTGATCTCGATCGCGGCCCCCGCGCGTCCGCTCAACACGTCGAGGACCCCGTCGAGCGTCGGCACCGTCAAGTCCCCGCGCACCCGCGCCTGCCCGTCGACGTGCAGCGTCGCGATCTCGGCGGCCGTGAGCTCGTGGACGAACCCGGTCCCGTCCGTCGTGCGGTCGACCGCGGGGTCGTGCATCACGACCGGCACGCCGTCGCGCGACAGCCGCACGTCGAACTCGACGATCTGGGCGCCGAGCCGGATCGCCTCCTCGAACGACGACAGCGTGTTCTCGGGGCGTGTGGACGAGGCGCCCCGGTGCGCCACCACGGCCGGGAACGCCAGGTTGGACAGGTCGTGATCGATCACACCAGGCTCGAGGGGCAGAGGTAGTTCACGGGGCACTCCTCGCACTTGGGCCTGCGCGCGATGCAGGTCGCCCGGCCGTGGTCGATCAGGACGTACGTGAAGTCGAACCACCGCTCCCTGGGGATCAGGCGCATCAGGTCCTGCTCGATCTTGTCGGGGTCCGACTGGTCGCTGAACTCGAGCCGGTTGGCCAGGCGCTTGACGTGGGTGTCGACCGCGACCCCCTCCACCTTCCCGAACGCGTTGCCGAGCACGATGTTGCCGGTCTTGCGTGCCACGCCGCGCAGCGTGATCAGGTCCTCCATGGTGTCGGGCACCTCGCCGCCGTACGACTCGACGATCCGCCGGCACGCCTCACGGATCGAGATCGCCTTCTGGTTGAAGAACCCCGTCGGCTTGATGTCGGCCTTGAGCTCGTCCTCGGGCACATTCAGGTAGTCCTCGGCGGTCCGGTACTTCTGGAACAGGGTCGCCGTGACCTCGTTCACCTTCTCGTCGGTGCACTGCGCCGACAGGATCGTGGCCACCAGCATCTCGAGCGGCGTGGAGAAGTTCAGCGCGACCCTGGCGTCCGGGTAGGTCTCGGACAGGATCCGGACGATCTCCGGCGCGCGGTCCTCGATCGGCGCGTCGCGCCCGAGCGCGTCCGCCGGGCTCACGCCCGCTCGCCGGCGATTTCGAGCGGGAGCTCGAAGGCGTCGCCGTCCGCGTACCGGGTCCACTCGCCGTCGCGCAACACGTGGATCTTGGCCGTCCCTATGACCCGCCACGAACGTCCGTCGCCCACGAGGGCGGTCTCCTCGTCCAGCGCGATGAACGTCTGGCCCGGCTTGACCGAACCCGAGATGAACTCGGTCGCCCCGGGGATCCAGGTGTCGACGATGTCCCAGTGCGGCGCGAACAGCGCGTTGCGGACGTAGCCGATGCCGGGTGCCCACACCGAATCGAGGTCCTGGGTGTCCGAGTCGTAGGTCAGCTCGGTCAGGTACGCGACGCCCGCGCTGCAGCCCGCGTAGGGCAGGCCGTCGAGGATGGCGGCCTGTAGGGCGTCCCAGAACGGCGTCTCGAGCACCACCTGGGTCAGCCGGGCCGGATTCCCGCCCGAGAAGAAGATGACCGACGCGTCCGCGAGCCTGGCGATCACGTCCTCGCGCGAGGCGTCGTCGCGCGTCTTGAGCGGCAGCACCTCGGCGGGGACGCCGATCGCGCGGTAGTGGTCCATGCCCTTGTTCGCCCAGCCGTCGTAGGATTCATCGCCCTCGTGGGCGGCGGCCGTCGGGCATACGAGCACCGGACCGCCGTGGCTGCGGGAGCGTTCGAGCAGCCAGCGTTCGACCGGCTCGGACCACGGATCGAACTCGCCCGAGCCCAGGAACGCGTAGGAGATCTCGCTCACGGTCGCTGCTCCCCGGGCCGGAAGGCCTCGAACGACATCTCCCGCCACCACACCTGCGGCCCCACGGCCTCCAGGATGGACTCGACCTGACTCACGTGCGCGTTGATCGCGCTGACCTTGAGCTCGAGGATGTCGTCGGGCAGCTCGAAGTAGACGGCCAGCTCCTCGCGAGGGGTGATCGGGGGCGTTCCCGGACGGAACACGTTGAACGGCTCCCACACCGGCACGAACTCGGCCGCCCACTCCGGCGTGACGGTGGCGTACAGGACCCTCGAGCCGGGCTTGCCGGCATCCTGCAGCGCCTTGGTCGCCCACTTCGACACGTCCTTGTGTGCCGCGTGGTCGGTCATCCCGTCCGGCCCGAACGTGAGGATGGTGTCGGGCTGGACGTCGGCCACCAGCTCCCGGACACGCTCGAACCCATCGTCGGACAGCCCGGTCTCCATGTCCATGTCCTTCATGTCGAACCAGACATGCTCCCGAACGCCGAGGATCTCCAGGCTGCGCTCGAGCTCCGCGGTGCGGACCTCGCCCATCTTCTCGGGCGGCCACTTCCCCTCGTCCATCGAGCCGCCCTCGCCTCGGGTCGCCGTCACGCAGACGACGCGGGACCCGTTGCGGACGGCGCGCGCCATGATGCCGGCCGACAGGTAGGCCTCGTCGTCGGGATGCGCCCAGACGCCGAGGATCGTTCCCAGCTCGTCCATCCCGCCTCCTCGGAAGTGCAGCCGACCGCGCAAGCGCGCGACGTCAGAGCATCCTAGGCCCTGAGGGATGTGACGTGACATGTGACCGGCCGGGCTCGAACGGCCCCAGAAGCGGGAGAACGGCCCGGGGACGGGCCGTTCTCCGATCCCGCGCGAGGGAGGGGGCGCGGGACGGTCCCGCGACCGTGTTAGGCGCGGTCGTGCCGCATGCGCTTCCCGCGGTAGTTCGGGAAGACGACGTCCGAGTGCTGCCAGCAATACGCGCCCTCGTTGTACACGGAGAGCTTGGTGCGGCACCCCTCGAACGCGCACACGCGCCCCTCCTCCTCCGTCCGGGAGGGGGCGGGCAGGTGGCCGGGCTTCGTTCCCTTAGTCACGTCCCGCATTCGACGCGGAGAACCGGGGGGTTCGGTTCCGTCACGGGCGG
>JBKPKU010000109.1:0-3442 GCA_046731295.1 Actinomycetota bacterium | reverse complement strand
AAGCTGATCGAGGTCCGCTCCTCGACGGAGGACCGGCTGAGGGCGGCCGTCGAGGTCCTGAAGGAGAGGGCCGTGAAGCGACAGGTCTCGCTGAAGGCCCTGCACTTCGGGCCGGTCCAGCCGGCCGCCAAGGGAGCCTCGCGGCAGTCGATCAACCTGAACGTCGGGATCTCCGAGGAGAAGGCTCGGGAGATCGTGAAGTTCGTCAAGGGCCTCAAGGTCAAGGTCCAGAGCCATGTCCAGGGCGACCAGGTCAGGATCACCGGCAAGGCCAAGGACGACCTCCAGCTCGTCATGAGATCGGTCAAGGAGCACGACTTCGACGTGCCGCTGCAGTTCGTGAACTTCCGGCCATAGGCTGCCTCGCGTTGCCCGACGGTCGTTGCCCTGGGTAGGCTTGCCCACCCCACGGGAGGTGACCAGTGACCGACGTCGAACGCTTGAAGGCCAGGGCGGCCGAGATCGCCGAGCGCGAGGGCGCCAAGCTCCTCGACCGGACGCCCGGATCCGAGAGCCTGCACCAGCGCGCGATCCGCAGCCTCCCGGGCGGCGTCGCCTCGAACTTCCAGGCGGGCGATCCCTACCCGACCTACCTGCGGCGCGGGAGCGGTTCGAAGGTCTGGGACGTGGACGGCAACGAGTACGTGGACTTCCACGGCGGGTTCGGCGTCAACGTCGTGGGCCACGCCCACCCAAAGATCGTGGAGGCGATCCGCGCCGTCGCCGACCAGGGCATCCACTTCGCGGTGACGACCGAGTCCACGGTCGCGCTGGCCGAGGCGATCTGCGAGCGGTTCCAGCTGGAGCAGATGCGCTTCGTGAACTCGGGCACCGAGGCGACGATGGACGCGATCCGCGTGGCCCGGGCGGCCACGGGCAGGGACACGATCGTCAAGATGGAGGGCTCGTACCACGGCCACCACGACTCGGTCCTGTTCTCGGTGGTCCCGGAGGCCGACGTGCTGGCCATGCGGTTCCGCGTCGGGGCCGAGGGTCAGGCCTGGTACACGACCGAGCCAACCTCCAGGGGCATCCCGAAGGTCCTGTCCGAGACCGTGATCATCGTCCCGTTCAACGACGTGGACGCCGTCGCCCAGGCCTTCGCCGACAACCCGGGCGAGATCGCCTGCGTGATCCTCGAGCCGGTGATGATGAACATCGGCCTGGTGCCACCCCGGCCCGGATACCTGCAGGCGCTGCGGGACGTGTGCGAACGCAACGGGGCCGCCCTGATCTACGACGAGGTCAAGTGTGGCGGGACGATCGCCTACGGCGGGACCACCGAGCGCTACGGGGTCCGGCCCCACCTGGCCGCGTATGCCAAGGCCGTCGGCGGGGGCGCCACGATCGGCGCGTTCGGTGGCGAGGCGCGCTTCATGGAGTGGGTCTCCAAGGGGGCGGCGCAACAGGGGACATTCAACGGCAACCCGCTCTCGGTCGCGGCCGGCCTGGCCGCGCTCACCGAGGTGCTCACCAAGGATGCCTATGACCACCTGGGCAAGCTCGGGACGATGCTGGCGGAGGGCTGCCAGCGCGCGATCGACGAGCACGATCTGCCGGCGCACACCATGGACCTCGGGGCCAAGGGCTGCGTCTCCTACCGCAGGGAGCCGCTCGTGAACTACCGCGACTTCCTCGAAACGATCCCCGAGCTCTTCTACGCGTCGTTCGCCTGGATGATCAACCGCGGGCTGTTCATGACCCCGGGCGACGAAGAGCAGTGGACGATCTCGGTGCAACACACCGAGGAGGACATCCGCAAGTACGTGGACGCCTACGCGGCGTTCTGCGCCGAGCTGGCCGCGTAGCCGAAGCCCGCCCGTGAGCCCGGTCAGCGGCGTCCTGATCGACCTGTACGACACCCTGGTCTGGACCGACTGGCCGGTCCTGCGCGAACGGATCGAGGCGCGGGCCGGGCTCTCGGGCCGCGAGCTGCTGGACGGGTTCGAGCGGACGAGGGTCGCCCGGAGCATCGGGACCTACGGGAGCCTGGAGGGCGACCTCGCCGAGGTGCTGAGGGAAGCCGGGCTCGAACGGGACGACGCGCTCGTCGAGGAGCTGGCCGAGACGATCACGACGTTCCTTCAGACCGGCGTGCACCTATGGGATGACTCGCTGTCGACGCTCCGCGAGCTGCGCGAACGCGGCCACCGGACCGCGGTCGTCAGCAACTGCGACCACGGGACACGCCCGGTCGTCGAACGCCTCGGGCTCCACGAGGTGACCGACGCCGTTGTGCTGTCGTTCGAGGCGGGGGTCGCCAAGCCCGAGCCCGGGATCTACCACAAGGCGCTCGACGCGCTCGGCGCCGCCCCCGAGGAGGCGGTGTTCGTCGACGACCAGCTCGCCTACTGCGAGGGGGCCGAGGCGGTGGGGGTCCGGCCGTTCCTGATCGTGCGCGAGGATCGCGACGGCGGCGTTGCCGATCCGCCGCCGGTCTCGAACGCGAACGGAGGCCCCGAGGTGATCCGGGACCTCCGCTCGTTGCTGCGGCGTCTCTCGCCGAGGCCTAGCGGACCTCGCCCAGCTCCTTCTTGATCTGCTCGAGCCGCGCGATGCGTTCGGGCGTGGGCGGATGGGTCGAGAAGAGGTTGGCCAGGCCTGCCGCGGCCTGACGCCCGCGGAGCGGGTTCACGATGAACAGGTGCGCCTCGGCCGGGCCCACGCTCGCCGGCACCGGCACCTGCTTCGCGGTCGCCTCGAGCTTGCGGAGCGCGCTCGCGAGCGCGTCCGGATCGTGCGACAGGATCGCGCCCGACTCGTCGGCCTGGTATTCACGCGAACGGCTCACGGCCATCTGGATGATCGCGGCCGCGATCGGGGCAAGGACCCAGGCCATCAGCAGGCCGATGATGCCGATCCCGTTGCGGTCGTCCCCGCCGCCGAACCAGAAGGCGAACCGCGCCAGGAACGTGATGCTCATGCCGATCGCGGCGGCGACCGAGCCGATCAGGATGTCCCGGTTGGCCACGTGCGACAGCTCGTGGGCGAGCACCGCGCGCAGCTCGCGCTCGTCCAGGATCTGCACGATCCCCTTGGTGACCGCGACCACGGCGTGGTCGGGGTTGCGGCCGGTCGCGAACGCGTTCGGCTGCATCATGTCCGAGACGTAGATCCTCGGCATCGGCATCTTGTTGATCTCGGTGAGCTCCCGGACGATCTTGTAGAGCTCGGGAGCCTCCTGCTCGGTGACCGGCTTGGACCGCGTCGTCCCGATCGCGATCTTGTCGCTGAACCAGTACATCGAGAAGTTGAAGACCAGCGCGATGGCCAGGGCGACGATCGCCCCGTTGGAGCCACCGAACCACGCGCCGATCAGGACGAACAGGCCGCCCAGGGCGGCGATCAGGATCCAGGTCTTGACCCTGTTGAGACCGATCAACGGAACATCCCTCCTTCGTCGGGACATTCGCCGGGCCGCCCGTTCGGGTTCGGGACCCGG
>JBKPKU010000108.1:0-6424 GCA_046731295.1 Actinomycetota bacterium | reverse complement strand
ACGGAGCCTCTCGGACATCGAGGACCGCACGGGCTTCTCGGCGGTGAGTCACCGGCTGGACCTGATCGGAACCTGCCGGAACTGTAGCGAGCTGGGGTCTACGGCGTGAGGTAGGGGTGGTCCGGGCGCGCGACCGCGGTGACGTCGCTCGCGTCCACGATCACCTCTCGGCCGAGCGGGAAGATCGTCCCTTGCACCCGTACCCAGTCCTCGTCGGAGAACTGCCCGGGCGTGACGTTGACGACGCGCACCTCGGCGATCGTCGCGTCGGCGACGCAGCACGTCACCACGTAGCGGGCCAGGAGGAACTCGTCGGCCGGTGTGTCTTCGCGGATCGAGACGAACCCCACGAAGTCCACCTGCTCGCCGGCCCGCTTGGCGAGCGCGCGCTCGCCGTCGGGGCTGGTCTCGCCCGCCGCAACGTCGACCAGCGTGAGCTCGCCGCTGCCGATGTCGCTCGCCGACGTGGCCACCGACGTGCCCGAGAACGCGGAGCGCTTGCCCGCCGAGAACGTCCCGAGCGTGGCCGGCGCCGAGAACACCACCAGCACGACCGGAACCACCATCAGGCCCATGATCCACAGCTCGCGGGCGGCGACCGGCCTGGGGGTCGCGACCTTCGCGGAGGCCAGCCGCCCGATCGTGGCGGCGGTCAGCAGCCCCGCCGCCACCGGCACGACCCAGTCGGTCCGGGTCGACAGGTAGAACGCCTCGCGTCCGGTGAGCCACAGGAACCAGAACAGGCCGGCCCAGGCGGCGAGCACGAGCGTCCCGGCCACCCGCGTCGGGCTCCAGCGACGGGGCGGCGCGGCGTCATCGCGGATCCGCGCGCCGGTGCGCGCGACGATCGCATCGCTCATCCGAACGCCACCCCCACCCACAGCGCCCCGACGAACGTCGCCACCGCCGACACCAGCACGACCGTGCGCGCGAACCCGCGGCGGAACGTCCCCGCGTACAGCGCGACGAGCTTGAGGTCGACCATCGGGCCAAACACGAGAAACCCGAGCTGTGCCGCCGGGCCGAACTGCACGAACGACGCGGCCACGAACGCGTCGGACTCCGAGCACAGGGAAAGTGCCGCCGCGAGCGCCATCATCGTGAGCACGCTGATCACCGACCGGGTGGCCACGCCGGTCAGCACCGACGTCGGCAGGAAGGTCTGGATCGCGGCCGCGATCGTCGCGCCCAGCAGCAGGTAGCGGCCCATGAACAGGAAGTCGTTGCCGAGGTGCACGAAGAACCGCCGCCACCGCGCCTCGGGTCGGCCGAGCTCGAGCAGGTGCTCGTGCTCCTCCTCCGGGTTCGGCTTGAGGAGCTGCTCCTTCGAGCGGTTGCCGACCGCCCAGCCGACCGCGATCGCGACCAGCATGCCGAGCAGGAACCGGCCGCCCACCATCGTCCACAATGTGCTCCGGCCACGGAACGCGACGTAGGTGGACGCGATCACGACCGGGTTCAGGACCGGCGCCGCGAGCATGAACGTCACCGCCGCCGACGGCATCAGGCCGCGCTGCATCAGCCGGCGCGCGACGGGGACCGACCCGCACTCGCAGATCGGGAACGCCAGGCCCGCGAGCGCGGCCGCCGGCAGCTGCAGCGGGCGGGGGAGCGCGCCGAGCTTCTCGAACACGCCGATCGGCACGAACACCTCGACGAGCGCGGCGGCGAACGCGCCCAGCATCACGAACGGGAGCGCCTGGATCAGGATCGAGCCGAAGATCACGAAGAACGTCCGGACCCACGCGATCCGCCCGAGGTCGCCGACGCTCACCAGCAGGGCAACGGCGACCAACATCGCAGCGACGCCCACCACGGTGCGCCGGTCGGCCATACGGCGCGGTCCGGCGGTCAAGACGGGGGCGGTCAGCTGAGCCATCGAGGCGGTCTCCTTGGCGGGGTCAGCAGTACCGGGCGAACGACACCGCGAACCCCTGAAAGGCGTCCGCCAGCATCCTCTCACCATTTGGTCCGTCGGCCGAGAGCATCGCGTCCACGGCGACCTGCCCCGTGACCTGCTCGTCCGTGAGGACTCGCTGGTCGAGGAACAGCCCGCCCGGTACGGCCGCGGCCACCGCCCGCTCGTCCCCAGGCACGGCCTCCTCGACGGCATCGACGAGCGTGGTGTCCGGGACGGCGCGCGCGTGCGCCTCCCACGATCCCGTCCCCGCGACGACCGCCAGCGTCGCCCCGGATGTGGCACGCTGCGCATCGGTCACGATCTGCTCCGTCCAGCGATCCATCGCGCGGACCGGGCCGTCGAGGACTACACCCAGCACGTCGGGAACGCCGTCCGCCCCATACCCCGAGTCGAGCTGCGCCTGCACGGCGAGCGGCGCCGCCTCGCCGTCGCCGATCACGACGTCGACGGGATCCTCGTCGGGGTACCAGCCGCCGCCGACCAGGCCGCGATCGGTCTGATCGGGCGCGACCAGTCCCACCAGGGTTGCTGGGTCGGCATGGTCGAGGTCGTCGGCGAGCGTGGCGATGATCTGCACGGGCGCGTTCGGGGTGTACGGCGAGACGACCTGGCCCCGCGTGTTGCGGACGTACGAGCCGGTGATCCCGTGCTGGGAGGGCAGGCCGCCGGTGCCGATCGTGGTCTCGGTCGCGGCCGGGTCGAGGGGGAGCGAGCCCGTCCGCCCGCGGACCGTCCCGGCGCCGTCGCGCATCAGCGACGAGAGGAAGGGCCACTCCCGATGCCCGCCGCGGAGCTGTGGCGTTCCGGCCCCCTTCCACGCGACGAGCAGGACCAGGCGCGGGCGCGTCCCATCGGCCACGCCCGGGACGGCGGTGCCCGAACGCACCTGGGGGTGCTCGCGCTGGAAGCCCAGGATGCGGCTCACGGTCGGCGCGATCCGGTCCAGCGTGATCCCGTCGGGAAGTGTCGCGCCGTCCGACACGCCGGCGCCCGACAGGACGATCGGGAGGCTCGTGTCGGTGGAGGCGGCGGCGGGCCACGACGCGCGCGCCCGGCCCGATCCCGTGTAGACGGGCGTCCCGTCGGCGACGCCGATGACGTCGGGCGAACGCCCCTCGCGGAACCCGTTCACGATGCCGTCCTTCACCGCCTCGGGGAGTGGGCAGAAGGGCACCCGAACCTCGCCGCCGCCGGCGCTCTCGCACGAGCGCCCGGCGCACGTGGCCGTGAGCACGGCCGCCGGGATCCCGATCGCGGCGAGCGCGACGAGGAGCACGAGCATCCGCCGCCCGGTCACGACGACCCACCGTACCCGTTGGGTTGCCGTTCGGGGCGCGGTCGTGTTTCGTATGCGCGACCCATGGCTCCCAGACGTGTGTTCGCGCTGCTCGGCGTCCTGATGATGGTGGCCCTCGCGTCCGTGGATTGGAGCGCGGGCGCCGCCGCCGCACAGGCAACAGGCCCCACCGGCGCGACCGCATCCGCGCCCTCGAACCTTGGGAACCCGAACGCCGGGCCGGCCGCCCTCGCCTGCTCGATGCCGCACGAGTGGCTCCTGCGCACCTGGCGCGGCAACCGCGACGACCGCAGCGCCGAGATCCAGATCCTGCCGATCGAGCCGAACTACGTGGGCTCGGGCCTGCCGCACGTGGGGCCGTGGCCCTACGCGCAGGACATCCCGATGTTCTGGTACGGGCCGGGCCACATCGCGCCGGCCGGGGTGGTCCAGCGTCCGGTCACGCTTGCCGGCATCGCGCCGACGGAGGCCCAACTGCTCCACTTCCCGTTCACGGCGATCGACGGGGCCCCGATGGTCGAGGCCATCGCCGGCAACACGAACGCCCCGAAGCTGATGGTCACGATGGTCTGGGACGCGGGCGGGCGCGACGTGCTTCGCCGCTGGCCGAACGACTGGCCGTACCTCAGGTCGCTGATCCCGCAGGGGGCCTGGTACGAGCACGCCACCGTCGGCTCGAGTCCGACCTCGACGGCGCAGACCCACGCAATCATCGGCACCGGCGCGTTCCCGGACGCGCACGGGATCGTCGCGCACCGCATGCGGATCGGCGCCGACCTCACCACGCCGTGGGCCGAGGGCCCCGCGTACCTGATCGAGCCAACGCTCGCCGACCTGTACGACCGGGCCATGGGCAACAAGCCGGTCGTGGGCGAGATCGGGACCGTGAGCATCCATCTGGGGATGCTCGGCCACGGGGCGATGTGGGGCGGCGGGGATCAGGACATCGCGGCGATCCGTGAGGTGGTGGGCGCCGACACCCTCGGCGAGGAGGGCTTCGACTGGAACCTCACGCCGAACCTCACGCCCTACTACCGCTTCCCGAAGTACATCAACGACGTCGGCGGGTTCGCGCAGGACGTGCGCGCGGTGGACGCGAACGACGGCAAGATCGACGGCAAGTGGCGCACCAACGACATCCAGACGCTGCTGCAGGGGTTCGACACACCGGCGCGGATCCCGTACCAGACGCGCGTGATCAAGAAGATGATCAAGCGGGAGGGGTTCGGCCGGGACGAGACGCCCGACCTGCTGTTCATCAACTACAAGATGATCGACTACATCAGCCACGTGTGGACGGTGAACAGCCCCGAGATGCACGACGCCGTCGTCGCGCAGGATGCGGCGCTGCACGACTTCGTCGACTTCCTGAACTCGCAGGTGGGGCAGGGGCAGTGGGCGTTGGTGCTGACCGCCGACCACGGCTCGATCCCCGACCCGAAGGTCACCGGCGCGTTCCAGATCTCGACCACCGCGATGACGAACGGGATCAACACGGCGTTCGATACAGACGGTGACTCGACCCACATCGTCCAGTTGATCCAGCCGACGCAGATCTTCGTGGACCAGGCCGAGCTCCGCCAGAACGGCTACACGCTCGATGACGTCGCCGGATACGTGATGAGCCTGACCAAGGACCAGACCGCGTTGCCGACCGTCACCGTCGCGGCCGACCAGGCCAACGACCTGGTGTTCGAGGCCGCGTTCCCGTCCCGGATCATGCAGCACCTGCGCTGCCTGCCCGAGGCCCGGACGTGAGACGCCTGGCGCCGGCGCTCGCGCTGGTGCTGCTGGCGGTTTCGTGCGCCGAGGGCATCGCGTCCAACGCCGGCGCGTCGGGCTCGACAGGGGCCTCGGGCGCCTCCGGGGCCGTTGCGCCGCCCGCGCCCGGGGCGCTCGCGAACGCCGCCTGCGCGATCCCGCACCGCGAGCTCGTCCGAATCTGGCGCGGGACCGACCCCGAGCGTTCGGGCCAGATCGTGTTCGTGCCGAAGGAGCCGAACTACGTCGGGACGAACTTCCCGCATTCGGGGCCGTGGGACTACCTGCAGGATGTCCCGCTGCTCTGGTACGGGCCGGGGATCATCCCCGCGCTGGGGAGCGTGGACCGGCCGGTCACGCTCGCCGACGTCGCGCCCACCCAAGCCAAATTGCTCGGGTACGACTTCAACGCGCCGGACGGCCATCCGCTGGACGAGGTCCCCGCGCCCCAGACGCCCCCGCCGCTCATCGTCACGCTCGTGTGGGACGCGGGGGGGCGCAGCGTGCTCGATTCCTACCCGAACGACTGGCCGGTCCTTCGATCCCTGATCCCCAAGGGGATCTGGTTCGACCGCGCGAGCGTCGGCTCGTCGCCCTCGATCACGCCGGCGAGCCACGCGACGATCGGCACCGGCGCGTTCCCGATGAACACCGGGCAGACCGACGCCGAGTTCCGGCTGGGCGACGATCTCGTGCGCGCGGGCGCGCTCGGGCCGGTGCTGCTGATGGAGCCCACGCTCGCCGACCTGTACGACCGCGCGATGGGCAACGAGCCGCTGGTCGGTGCGCTCGCGAGCGTCACGTGGCACCTCAACATGGCGAGCCATGGGTCTTTGTGGGGAGGCGGCGACCGCGACATCGCGGTCCTGCGTGTGCCGGTCGACGCCAGCAACGAGGGCGCCGAGGGCAAGGAGTGGAACCTGCAGGGCCGGTACCAGCCCTTCTACACGTTCCCGCCCTACGTGAACGATCTGCCGCCGTTGTCGGCCTACACCGGCAGGCTCGACCGCCAGGACGGTGCGATCGACGGCAAGTGGCGCGACAACTCGATCGCGCAGTTCGAGGAGGGCTGGGCGACCCCGGCGCGGATCCCGTACCAGGGACGCATGGTCGAGGAGGTCATCAAGCGCGAGGGGTTCGGCGCGGACGCGACGCCGGACCTGCTGTTCATCAACTCCAAGGCGATCGACCACATCAGCCACCTGTTCAGCGTGAACAGCCCGGAGATGGTGGACACGCTGCGGTGGCAGGACGAGGACCTCGGGCGCTTCGTTCGGTTCCTGAACCAGCGGGTGGGCCGGGGCCGCTATGTGCTGATCGTGACGGCGGACCACGGCGCGCAGTTCGACCCGGCGGTCTCGGGCGCGTTCCAGCTGACGCCGCCCGAGCTCGAGCGCGATCTCAACGCAGCGTTCCCCGTCTCGGGCGGGAAGTCCGTGTTCGAG
>JBKPKU010000107.1:0-10530 GCA_046731295.1 Actinomycetota bacterium | reverse complement strand
CACCCTAGTCAAGGTGCAGACATGAGGGTCTTCGACGACAGAAGCGCAGGTCGGACCCGCTGAGCGGACTTCGTCGGCCATCCATCGTCCCGCATTCGTCCCGCGAACGACCGGGAAACGTCATGGGGAAACGTCATGAAGGTATCGCGTACGCAACGCAGGAGCAGTCTCCCATGAGCAAGTAGTAGGCGACATACGCACGGGAGAAGCAGCAACAACTTGCCGCCCAGTGATGAAACGATGTGGCCAAGCCTTCGGGCCCGAGGATCCCCGACGCCCACGGGGTGGAGGCGGTTGCCGGGGAGCCGCCGCCTCGCTAGGGTGCCGGCGTGGCGAGCCTCGCGACGACGCTTGTCGCGGTCCTACTGGCGGTCTGGGGAGCGGGGCCCGGGTCGTCCGGGAGCCGGCCCAAGGAGGCGCCATAGGTGGAAGTCAGAAGCCCAGCTTTCTCCGAGGGTGACACCCTCCCCGTCCAGTTCACCTGCGAGGGCGAGGACGTCTCACCGGCCCTCAGCTGGTCCGAGGTGCCGGAGGGAACCGCGGAGCTACGCGTCAGCCTTAAGGATCCCGACGCGCCAAGCGGCACGTTCACGCACTGGTCGGTGACGGGGATCGATCCGTCGGCATCCGACGTCGGCGAGGGTACGATGCCCGCTGGCGGGACCGAGGAACGCAACGGTTTCGGCCGGACAGGGTACAGAGGCCCGTGCCCTCCCCGCGGTGACCAGCCGCACCGGTACGTCTTCCGGATCGAGGCCCTGGACGCGACGGGCAAGGTCCTGGGGTCAGGAGAGCTCACGACCACGTTCGGACGCTGATCGGCGAGCTCAGTGTTGCTGGGCCCAGGTTGACGACACGACCTGCGCGGTGGACTTTAACCCGGGAGGCGAATCAAGAGTTCAGGCGTACGTAGTGTTCTCAGCCATCGAACTCGCCATCGCCTCATAGCAGCCCATGATTCGTTCGTTATTCGCCGTGTTCCTTTTCGTCGCGGCGTCGCACGATCGGGAACATGCCCATTGTAGTCGGTGTCCGATCACTTAACCCCATACAGGGTGGAAGAAGGCAGCATCCAGCTCTGCTCGAAGATGTGCTTTACGCGAGGATTCCAAACGGAAACGGTCCCTCCCGGTAGCCGAGAGTCACGGCGATGGCTGGAGATCCCAGCTGACGTGAAGCAACTCCACGATGCGCGGGATCATCCACTCTCCTACCGACAGATCTGGATCCCACGCCGCCGGATCGTTGCATCTTGTTCGATCTGGTCCGCGCGGCGCGGCTGGTCTGGACGAGCCGCTCGAGCTCACTGGTCTCGATCCGGACGAAGACCTCGAGGACGGTTTGCTCCAGGCCGGCATCGAGGCGGTGCGCGATACCCCGACGTCTTGCCGTCGCGATCGACGAGATGTTCGCGAGCGCCGACGGTCGCGAAGCGCTCCATCGAAAGGATCGCCGAGCTGCTCGGTCAGGGTCAGGAAGTGCTCGGACGCTGGGCCGATGTGATGGTCAACTCGGGCCCGTACGCCGAGATCGTCGATCGCCACGTCGAGCTCTACAGTCGTCTGTACTGGTGGGGTAGCGTGCTCGACGAGTCGGAGCCGCTCCAGGAGTACCTGAGCCGGCCGTGGCTCAACCGTCTCAGCCCGGCCACTCGAACGAGTGGACCGGTCGAGGACGAGTGGCTACGCGACAACCTCGTCGCCATCGCCCAGCTTGCCGAGTCGCTCGATCAAGTCTCGTTCGAGCTCGCGATGCGGATCGCCCCATCGACTGGTGAACTGAGCAGCTCCCCGACCGACCCTCAACCGCGGATCCATCGATTTAGCCACGCAACGACCCACTCCGATCGATGCACGGAGTAGGAGCAACTGCGTGCAGATGTTCCGCGAACGCAAGCGCCAAGGGAGCATGGTCGCGTTGTCTCGTGGAAGAGAGGGGGGCTCACCACCACTTGCGCTCGAGAGCACGGCCTGTCTGACCAGTGCGGTCGAGCGCATCGAGCTCGGCCATGTCGTCGCTGGACAAGGTAAAGTCGAAGATCTGCGCGTTCTCCGCGATCCGCTCCCGGTGCGTCGACTTAGGGATCAACGGAACGCCGTGCTGGACGCACCAGCGGAGCAACACCTGGGCAGCCGTCCTCCCAAGACGCTCCGCGATCCGTCTCACGGTTTCGCTCGCGAGATGGCGACCGGTCCCGAGCGGGCTGTACGCCTCGAGCGCGATCCCCTGTTCTTGACACGCGTCGAGGAGTCCCTTCCGATACTCGTAGGGACTGAACTGGACCTGGTTGACCACGGGAGCGATGCTCGCCGCCGCCAGCAGCTGGTCGAGTTCGGCAACGTCGAAGTTCGAAACCCCGATCGAGCGCGCGAACCCGAGCTCATGAGCTCGCTCCATCCCCGGCCACGCCCACGTCGGACCGCCCCGCGGCCAGTGGATGATGTAGAGGTCGACGTGGTCGAGCCCGAGACGCTGCAGGCTACGCTCAACCTGTGCAGCGGGGTCTTTCCGCGCGGGATAGAACTTGGTGGTGATGAAGACCTCATCGCGTGGAACGCCGCTCTCGTCGAGCGCCTCTCCGACGCTTTTCTCGTTGCCGTACGCCTGAGCGGTGTCGATGTGCCGGTAGCCGACGTCCAACGCCCAACGGACGGCGGTAACGCACTCCGGTCCATCCGGGACCTGCCAGACGCCGAGGCCGAGCATCGGCATCTGCGACCCGTCCGCCAGACGGATCGCACGTCCATCGTCAGCCACGGCGGCGGTCATCTCGATCTCCTTTGAGTATCGCTCACGTTTCGAACGTGGCGCCGGCGCCGTCGGCGGCCGCCCCGACGATCGCGTCGACCTCTTCGTGCGGGCCTCGTCACGGTTCCGCATCCCCGTCCGATCGGGTTGGACGTTAGGAGAATGGACACGCGTCGTGGGCTCGTTCGATCGCGATCCTGGATCTCGGCGTTTATCTCCTCGGGGGGCTCTTGTGGGTCCTGTGGATCCTGTCGCTCATCCAATCGACCTCATGACGCAACTCAGGATCGCCGGGGCCCGGTTTGCCGAGACTGGCACCGATGCCCACTCCCCCGTTCGCGTCACTGAGCCACTCCTGTGCACACCGCTGTGATCGTTCGAAGCGTCGGCACGAAGACGCACCCGCCAGCGGAAGACGGGCTGGCGAAGTGCGAGACCTGCGTCAGCAGCTGCCGGACGACCTCCTCTCCGCTGTCTGGATCGACGCCGACGAGGGCGCCAGCCGACAGGTCCACGGTCCACACGAGCCCGCCGGCGACGATCGGCGGCCCGGCGTCGAAGGTCGCCGAGCGCCACCGCACCGAGAAGCTCCGTCCGTCATCGGCGAGGGCGAGCGCGACCAGCCCGTCGGTGCAGGGAACGTAGATCGCTTCCGACGTGTGCGCGGTCCCCCCGAACGATGCCCCGCAGACCTCGGCCGAGGAAAGCTCGCCCCCGATGCCTCCCAGGTCGCCTGCGTCTAGGAGATAGCCCACGCCCCCCTTCCCGATCTGGAACACGGTGCCGTTCGGTAGGACCGCCGGACCAACCGAGCCGAGGTCGACGTCGCCCGCGTTGAGCTCGGCCCAGTTGGCGGGCGCGAAGAAGGAGAGCTGCTGGAGGTCGGGCGAGAGCCGGATGACCGCATCTCCCATATCGAACGTACCGTTGTCGAAGCTGTTGCCGGTCGCGACAAGCAGATTCCCGTCGTCGTCGACGGCGGGTCCGGACGGTGCCCAGATCCCGCCGGCGTTCTGGGTCGGCGCGCGGTAGTCGATAAGCGAGCCCTCCCCACCGGCATCGACCCCGGCCACCCACCCGTGGTACTGGCCGCAGTCGCCGAACAGGCCCCCGTACGCCGCGTAGACGCGGTCGTTGGCCAGCACAAGCGCCGAGCGCAGCTGCTGCGTCAAGGGATTCATGCCCGGCGGGTCGATCGGTCGGCGCCACTCGACGGCCCCGGTGTCCGAGCGCAGCGCGAACAGCTCGTGATGCCCGGGAGCAAGGAACGCGGCGGCGTAGATCGTGCGCGTCGACGGGTCGGCGACCGGGGTCGCCGTGATCCCAGACACCGGGTCGATGTTGCCGCACGGCAGCGTCGAGCTGTCGACGGGGGCGCCCAGGTTCGTCCGCCACACGACGCCGCCGGTCGAGGCGTCGAGCGCGTAGACCGAGTTGTTTTCGGTGGCGGCCACGACGGTCTCGCCGACGACGAGCGGCTCGGCATACACGTCCCCGTCGAGCTCAGGCGAGGTCCACGCCGGGTGCACGTCGGCGAGGGACGGCCCCGCGGTCGCGACACCGCTCCGAGATCCGTCCGCATGGTAGGTGGTCCATTGCCCGGTCACACCCGATGCCGACAAGGTCGGCGCCCGGCCGGTCGATGCCGAGAGCGACGGCTCGGGGCTCTCGCCGTTCGAGCACGCGACGGCGCCGAGCAGGAGGAGCAGCGCCGCTCGCGCTCTCATCGAGCCCTTTCGCGGACGTTCGGATGCGATGCGCAGGCATCGATTCGATCTGTACGCCAGGCGAGGTGCTCGACGACGGCCGGACGTCGACATCCGCCGCGCCCGACAGGATTGCTCGATCACGTCGGCGGGCGGGGGGCCCGTTCGAGCGACAGCGTGATCACACGACGAACGGGGCGCCGCCTCACTCGGTCCCAATCGGCCACCGAGGTGTCTCCGCCGTCGGTCGCGCGGTCGCCACCGTCTCACCGCCAATCCGGGAACGTCGCCTCCCCCACTCCCTCGATCGGCAGCAAGGTGACGCCGGAACCATCCGCCCGCATCACACCGAGGCCTCCGGGGGCGGCGAAGACGATGTAGCGGCCATCCGGAGACCACGCCGGCGTTTCGGCGCCCGGGTCTTGGTGCGTCAGCCTGCGGACACCCGACCCGTCCGGACGCATAACATAGATGTCCCGGTAGTTGTCCGAGTGATCTCGATCCGAAGCGAACAGGATCGAGCGGCCGTCGGGCGACCAAGCGACCTGATTGCCCTCCCCCACCCCCGAGAGATCCACGACCCGCGAACCGTCGACGTCGACGATGTACATGAGGGCCTCGCCGGAAAGGTTGTTGCTGAAGGCGATCCGTGTGCCGTCGGGCGACCACGAGGGCAACTCGCCGTAGTCGGTGTGGGGCACGCGCTGTCCGGATCCATCGGCGTTCATGATCGCGATCCAGCTATTGCCCGAAGGCCCGCCGCCGGGCGCGTACGCGATGCCGTCGGGAGACCAGTCCGGGAAGCCGCCGTCCCGGGTCAGCCGGTGCTGCCCCGTTCCATCGGCATTCATGACCCAGAGCTCGGGATGTTCGTTGGGTTCGGATCGATACGCGATGAAGCGCCCGTCGGGCGACCACGACGGCTGGAATTCGGGCCAGGGCGAGTGCGTGAGCCGGGTCAAGTCCGTGCCGTCCGCGTTGATGGTCCACACGTCCTCGAAGTTGTCGAACGCGATCCGGCCAGAGAGCGCGGAGAGCGAGATAGACTCGCCTTCGCCCGTCGGCCCGAAGGCCTTCGACAATCGTGCGACTGGCGGCGCTTCCGAACCGCCGCTGCACGCTCCCGCCACCAGGGCCACGGCGAGGGCGGTCATGAGGATGCGGCCCCACTTCATGCCACCTCTACTCCCCGGCTGGTCGGGCGGTTCCCGACAGCGCCCAGGCCCGCCACCCCGGCATCCTTTCCACGCTGACTGAGCCACCGACGCAGGGAAGGATTGGGGGAGCGACGAGAGTGATCTTCTCTCCGCTCCTCTCATAGCCGGGCCTCAAGCGACGTCAACTCCCCCGAGAGCTCCTCGATGCGTCGGGTGCAGACCTCGCACCGGAGCCTTCCCTCTACGAACGGCCGGAGTGTGTATGCCGGCTGGTGTCGACCGCGCGCTGATAGCGCTCCGCGAGAGCGCGCAGGGCATCAACGAGCCCCGGCGAGTCGACGATCTCGAAGTCCGCGTCCAGCATCGCCAGGTAGAGCGCGAGCATCTGCGGGTGATCCGAGCCGGGTTCGAAGGTGCACCGATCGTGGCCCAGGGACTCGACCTCCACCGGGATCGGCAGCCGATCCCGTACGTGCGTCGCGGGTGCCTGCACGATCACCCGTGCTCGGTACCGCCAGGTTGCCTGACCGACCCCACGTGCCACCTGTGCTGCGATTTGTTCGTCGGGGGGCAGTGCTCTCGGCGTGAAGCGCGGTCCGATCGGCGTCCGCAGCTCGATCCTGTCGACCCGGAAGGTGCGCCAGTCGTCTTGATCCAGGTCCCAGGCCGCCAGGTACCAGCGTCGCCGGTCGTTGACCAGGCGGTACGGCTCGACCGAGCGCTGGGTGGTCGTCCCCGAATACGCCAGGTAGTCGAACCGCAGCCGCTCATGGTCTCGACACGCGCCGGCGATCGCGGTCAGCAAGTCCGGATCCACCTGTGGGCCGGGCGATGGCATCGGCAGGATGTGCGACCCGACTGCGCTGACCCGCTGGCGCAGCCGCGACGGAAGGACCTGATGCAGCTTCGCCAGCGCACGCACCGAGGTCTCCTCGATGCCGGCGATCGAGCCGCTTGCGGCGGTACGCAATCCGATCGCGACCGCCACCGCCTCCTCGTCGTCGAGCAGCAGCGGCGGCAGCGTCCCAGCGGCGCCGAGCCGGTACCCGCCTGCCACACCCGGTCGTGCCTGGACGGGATAGCCCAGCCCCCGCAACCGGTCCACGTCGTTCCGGATGGTGCGGGTCGTGACGCCCAGCCGGTTGGCGAGTTCGGCGCCCGTCCAGTCGGGCCGGGCCTGCAGCAGTGACAGCAGGCGGAGCAGCCGTGCCGACGTCTCCAGCATCCTTCGATCTTCCCCCGGAAACGAGGAACGAATCCTTCCGCTATTGCCCCTACCCTATCCACCCACAAGCACGGGAGCGGATGGTGAGAAAGGAGAAGCGCGATGAGCGACCAGATCCACCCCTTCCACATCGAGATCCCGCAGGCCGACCTCGACTACCTGCACGACCGGCTCGCCGCCGCCCGCTGGCCCGGCGAGTTGCCCGGTGTGGGGTGGACCCGCGGCGTCCCCCTGGGCTACCTCGAGGAGCTCGCCGAGTACTGGCGTACGGGCCACGACTGGCGCGCCCGTGAGGCCGAGCTCAACCAGCACCCCCAGTTCATCAGCGAGATCGACGGCCAGCGCGTCCACTTCATGCACGTCCGATCCGACCGACCCGACGCGAAGCCGCTTCTGATCACGCACGGCTTTCCCAGCTCCGTCGCCGAGTTCCTGGGCCTCATCGAGCCGCTGGTCAACCCGACCGACGGCCCGGCGTTCCACGTCGTCGCGCCGTCCCTGCCCGGATACGCCTTCTCGACCCCGCTGAGCGCGACCGGCTGGTCGATGGGCCGCACGGCCCGGGCCTGGGTCGAGCTGATGCGCCGCCTCGGCTACCAGCGATACGGCGTGCACGGGGGCGACATCGGCGGCGGCGTGTCCGGCATGGTCGCCGGTCTCGACGGCGAGCACGTCACCGGCGTCCACGTGGTGACCGACCCCCTGACTGCCGCCAACGTGGCGACGTTCCTTCCCGGGATGGCCGACCAGCTTGACGAGAACGACCCCGTCGACAAGGTCATCCTGGCCCGGATGGCCGAGTTCAGGAAGGAGGGCTCGGGCTACCTCTCGATCCAGAACAGTCGGCCGCAGACGATCGGTTACGGCCTGGTCGACTCGCCGTTGCTGCAACTGGCCTGGATCGCGGAGAAGTTCGAAGCATGGACGGATCTGCCGATCGAGCGCGACCAGCTGCTCACCACGGTGAGCCTGTACTGGTTCACCGGTTCCGGCGCCACGGCCGCCCACACGCTCTATGACCAGGCACACTCCTCGGACTGGGGAGCGCCACCCGCCGTTCCGCAGGGCTTCGCCGTGTTTGGCGCGGACGAGACAGTCCGCAAGTTGGTCCCGGCGCCGCCCAACGCCCACTGGACCGAGTTCGAGCGTGGCGGACACTTCCCGGCGATGGAGGCGCCCACTCAGCTGGCGGGTGATCTGCAGGCCTTCTTCGGGCCGCTGCCGTGACTGACGCGAGCCAAGGCGATCACCAGCCATGGACTCGCCAATTTCCCCCTCCAGCTTCGCCGAAGAACCAGGGTGAACCAGGTCCAGTTAGGAACGCCGGCGCTCGGCGACGGCTTGGAGTTCCTCGTCGGTGAGGTCGGCGGCCGAGCCCCCCACAACATTCAACGAAGTTCCCACCGGCGCCACCATTGGGATCCCAATCGCATTCACGATCCCAGGCTATGTGTCGCTTCCACGTGCACGATCGCGGTCGGGATCTTCCGTCCATTCGACAAGAAGGAGCGCCAATTTTGGTTGGGGAGCCTAGGCTGCCGGCCGCCGGCTGCCGCCTTGCGAGAATCGAAAACAGCGATCGACAGCGCTACGGGCTCGCCTCTCTAGGCTGGTCCTTTCGCGCCAGTCCAGCAGTGGCGATCGCGAAGGGGCCTAGATCGTACCTTGCCCGAAGACGCTCGGAGGTGGTTCTCGCTCTCCCTTGCTCATCGCCCAGTGATCCCGATGCTCAAGGACGCGGCCCTCGGGGTCGAACCGCAAGACCGTTACGCCCGCGAGCGTAACAACCTCTCCGTTCGTATCGGTGATGATCGCCCAGTACTCGACCGCGGCGCGGCGATCCGAGCCCACGATCGGCTCACCGAATCGGAATCGGGCGGAGCGTTCCTCTGCGAAGGCCTGTGCCGCATAGGTGCGTGCGCCATCGCGGCCACGGAGGGCCTCTCGAAACGGCTGCGAGATGAACTCGCAATCGTCCGCGTAGCGTAAGCCGATCACCTCCGGATCGTGGCGAGCCCAGCCTGCAGACCATGCCTGGACCCAAGCCGTCGCCGCCTCGTTCGAATCCATAGCTACCTCCGACCACCCTCCGTCCTAGATCCGAGAGCCTAGTTGCACTCGAGGTAGCACATGTCCTGCTCGTCTCTTCTGACGACTCGCCGTCAGGCTACGGCGAAGACTCCCACGCAAGACGCCACACGTGGCAAATGGAACGGCCAGAGCCAGCACTCCGCAACAAGCCACTCCTCACGAGTTGCCCCCGCAAGGCTCGGAACGCTGCGGTCCTGGGCTACCCGAAACCGATATGACCACCGTTCGGACCGCGTGCCTCGCTGCGGCAAGGTCGAGTGCATCCTCAGCTCATCAGCTTGCCGAGCGGCTGGAGGAACACCCTGGAGGGTCAAGGCCCTACCGTGCCCCATCGCGGGCCTAGCTCGACGATCACCTACTTGCGCGAATTGGTCGCGAGGGTCCGAACCTTTTGCTTCCCGGAACCGTTTGCTTCCCGGACGCGTACAGGTTGGGACATTCCCTCCCGCTGGCGCGGGTGACCCGCGCCGCCTCCCCTCCGGGTCGATCAGCCCCGCCGAAGGTCCTGCTCGGGCCGTTCGGCGCAAGTCTGCGCGGAGTAACCGATCCTAGATTGGACCGACTATCAACTCCTTGCCGAATCTCTCGGCGAGCAGTTCCAGCACCGCTACGACCGGAGTTAGCTCCTTCGGGAAGTCTGGAACGACTGCCGAAACGTCTAACTGGACCACACTCAGGTCTTCGTCCAGCAAGTGCTCCATGGTTGCCGCGATGATAGCGGTGCTCGCATCTTGGGACATATCCACACCCTCGTCGACGTCGATGCGGACCGTCCTTCCTTTCCGAGTCACGTCCCATCCAACACCAGACCTCATGAGTGACCCGTACCCGGGGCCCTGTTAGTCCAATCAGACCACCGACTCTCCGTGCAGCGCTCGCTAGCCTTCCAGCCCATCTCCGCAAGCAGTCCAAAACACGACCGCCCGTCGCCTTGTCTTCCTCCAGTCGATCAGCAACTCGCCCAAAGGTTCGCGTCTCCGGGTGGCCGATGCCGGAGATGCGCGGCTGGATTGTCGCCCGATGGCACAAAGATCGTCTTCACGCGTGTTACCGCGGACGGGACGCGGTCCAACATCGCGATCGTCAACGCTGACGGCTCGGGCCTCGTTCAGATCACTCACACTGGCGACGCCGGCGAGGCGGACTGGGGAACTCACCCGACCGGGGACTGACGCCGTTCGTCGACGTGGGGACGAGTGTCGCTTCCGGGTGGGAAGCGACACTCCTGACAACGTTCGTTTTAGGCCAACGCACCGATCGTTGCCCTCAGGCAACAATCGGTACGTTGACCTGCGAAAACGGGCGTTGGCTAGATCAGTCTTCCCAAGAGCGAAAGAGGCCAGACCGTACCCGCGGCGGCGTAGGCTCATGCCATTGAGGCCCGACGAGCTCGAACGCCGACTATGCAAGCGCCTGGACGCCCTTGGGGCGGCTCCCGGCCCCGTTCCTGAGGAAGGGTGATGGCGAGCCACAGCGAGTACCTCGACATCCAGCGCCGCGTCGATAGGTTAAAGGCGAAGTTGTCCGACGAAATCCAACGGGGGCGGCGGCAAGAGGCTGAGATCGCCCGTCTGCGGAAGGCGCTGGAAGAGATAGCGCAGCC
>JBKPKU010000106.1:0-30592 GCA_046731295.1 Actinomycetota bacterium | reverse complement strand
CGAACCGCTGCAGCTCCGCGTCGACCAGCCGCTCCTGCGAGCGCGTGATGCGCTTGCGGTAGTTCTCGAACTCGGCCTGCAGGCGCTGCAGGTGGTCCCGATACTCGGCCGCCTGCGCCCGCGCGTGGGCGAGCTCGTCGGCCTCCTCGGCCGGTGCAGGCGACGCACCGGAGGCGTCGCTCGCCCCATCCGCCGTGGGGGAGGGCGACGCCGGCTCGGCGTTGCCCTCCCGGTACCGGCGCTTGTCGACGACGCGGACCTTCGGCCGCTGCTGTTCGCGATCGCGCTCGTCGTGCTCGGTCACGAGGTCGCCTTGATCTCGATCCGCTTGGGCTTGGCGCGCTCGACCTTGGGCACCTCCACGCGAAGGACGCCCTTGTCGAACTTCGCCTCGACCTTCTCCGTGTCCGCCGTCTGCGGCAGCGTGATCGCGCGGGTGAACGCGCCGTAGCGCCGCTCGACACGATGGACGTTCTCATCCTTCAGCTCGTCGGTGTACTCGCGGCTGCCGCTCACGGTCAACGTGGAGTCCTCCACGGACACCTCGACCTCATCGGGCTCGATGCCCGGCAGCTCGAGCTCCGCGACGATCCGGTCCTCGGTCTCGAACACGTCCATCGACGGCATCCACGTCCCGCCCGCGGACGGACGGGTCATCTCGGAGCCGACGAACGTCCGGCCGAAAAGCCGATTCAGCTCGTCCTGGATCGAGACCAGGTCCCGGAACGGGTCCCAACGATCGATCGAAGCCCTCATGCCTGGTTACCTCCTTCGTCCACGATCTCGCCCTCGACCACGTCGTCTTCCGTCTCCCCGGCGGGGGGCGTGGTCTCCTCTCCGCCGCCGGCACCCGCCGCCTCGGCACCCTGGGGCGTCTGCTGATACATGGCCTGGCCGATGCTCTGGAACTTCCGCATCACGGCGTCCGTGCCGGCCTTGATCTTGTCGATGTCCTCGCCCTTCAGCACCTCCTTCAGCTCGTCGTTCAGCTTCTTGAGCTCGTCGCGGTCGGACTCGGGCACCTTGTCGCCCCACTCCTCCAGCGACTTGTCGATCTGGTACGAGAGCTGGTCGCCGGCGTTACGTGCCTCGGCGGCCTCGCGCCGCTTGTGGTCCTCGGACGCGAATTTCTCCGCGTCGGCCACCATGCGGTCGATGTCCTCCTTGGAAAGCGCCGTGCCGCCGGTGATCGTCATGGCCTGCTCCTTGCTCGTGGCCATGTCCTTCGCGGACACGTTGACGATGCCGTTGGCGTCGATGTCGAACGCGACTTCGATCTGGGGCATGCCGCGCGGCGCCGGCGGGATCCCCGTCAGCATGAACTTCCCGAGCGAGCGCACGCCCGGCGAGTAGACCGTCTCGGCCTCGCCCTGCAGCACGTGGATCTCCACGTTGGTCTGGTTGTCGTCGGCCGTCGTGAAGGTCTCCGACTTGCGCGTCGGGATCGTCGTGTTGCGCTCGATCAGCTTGGTGAAGATGCCGCCCTTGGTCTCGACGCCGAGCGTGAGCGGCGTGACGTCGAGGAGCAGGATGTCCTTGACGTCGCCCTTGAGGACGCCGGCCTGGATCGCCGCGCCGACGGCCACGACCTCGTCGGGGTTCACGCCCTTGTGCGGCTCCTTGCCGCCCGTGAGCTCCCTGACCAGCTCCTGGATCATCGGCATGCGCGTCGAGCCGCCGACCAGGATGATGTGGTCGATCGCGTCGACCGACTTGCCCCAGTCCTTGACCGCAAGGTCGAACGGCTCGCGGGTGCGCTGCACCAGATCCTCGGTCATGCGCTCGAACTCGCTGCGAGACAGCTTCATCTCCAGGTGCAGCGGGCCATCGGCGCCGGCGGAGATGAACGGCAGGTTGATCGTCGCCTCGGAGACCTGCGACAGCTCGATCTTGGCCTTCTCCGCGGCCTCCTTCAGCCGCTGGAGCGCCATCCGGTCCGCGCCCAGATCGATCCCGTAGTTGTTCTTGAACTCCTTCACCATCCAGTCGATGACGCGCTGGTCCCAGTCGTCGCCGCCGAGCTGCGTGTCGCCGTGGGTCGACTTGACCTCGAACACGCCTTCGCCGATCTCCAGCAGCGACACGTCAAACGTGCCGCCTCCGAGGTCGAAGACGAGGATCGTCTGGTCGTGCTGCTTGTCGAGCCCGTAGGCGAGCGCCGCCGCCGTCGGCTCGTTGATGATGCGCAGCACCTCGAGCCCAGCGATCTGCCCGGCCTCCTTCGTGGCCTGGCGTTGGGAGTCGTCGAAGTACGCCGGGACGGTGATCACGGCCTGGGTCACGGTGTCGCCGAGGTACGCCTCCGCGTCACGCTTGAGCTTCCCCAGGATCTGCGCCGAGATCTCCTGCGGCGTCCACGTCTTGCCGTCCACATCCGGGCCCCAATCCTTCTGGCCCATGTGGCGCTTGACGGACCGGACCGTCCGATCGGGGTTCGTGATGGCCTGGCGCTTGGCGACCTCGCCCACCAGGATCTCGCCGTTCTTCGCGAACCCAACGACCGAGGGGGTCGTGCGAGATCCCTCGGCGTTCGGGATGACGGCGGGCTCGCCGGCCTCGAGGACCGAGACCACCGAGTTCGTCGTCCCCAGATCGATCCCCACAGCTCGTGCCATCTGGTTGCCTCCTTCTCCGCATCGTTCTTTCAGTGCACCCAAATATAGAACCTGAGCGCATGGGTATCAACTTCGTGCTTGGGGGACGTATTCCGGGCCGATGAAGGGGTTTGTCCGGGAGCTCAGGCCGAGGGGGTGCAGACGATCAGGCAGGCAACGGGACGCATCCGGGTATGCTCGCGCCGATGCTCGCGCGAGCCGCCCTCCTCGCCGTCATGATCGCCATCGCCGGGGGCCTGGCCGCGCGGAGGGCGCGACTGCTCACCCGGCTGGTCCGGCTCGGCAGGCCCGTGGAGCGGGCCGGGCACGTGCCCACTCGCGTCGCCAGGGAGGGCACCGAGGTCCTGGCGCAGCGCAAGCTGTTCCAGCGGCCCGTCCCGGGCCTGATGCACGCCCTGATCTTCTGGGGCTTCCTGGTCCTGTTGACCACGATCCTTGAGGTGGTCGGACAGCTCATCGACCCGGCGTTCGAACTCCCGCTGATCGGCGAGACGCCCTGGCTCGGGCTCGTGCAGGACCTGTTCGCGTTCGGTGTCCTCGTGGGTATCTCGATCGCGGTGTGGATCCGGGTCGTCCGGGGTCCCGAGCGCTTCGTCGGCAGTCACCGAACCGAGGCCTACCGGATCCTCGGCCTGATCTTCTGGATCATCGTCACCCTGTTCCTGGCGCGCGGGGCACGGATCGCGGTCGGCTACGGACAGGATTGGTGGTGGACACCGGTGTCGACCTCGGCGTCCTCGTTGTTCGCGTGGATGTCCGAGGGGTGGCAGCGCGCGTGCATGTGGGCGTTCCTGTGGATCCACATGGTGATCATCCTGACGTTCCTCGTCTACCTCGGCTACTCGAAGCACCTGCACATCGCGACGAGCGCGATCAACGTGTACTTCGCCAACACCCGGCCTCGCGGCACGTTGACGCCGCTTCGCATCGACCTGGAGGCTCCCGCCGGCGAGGAAGTCCACCTGGGTGCAGCCACGATCACCGACCTCACGTGGAAGCAGTCCCTGGACCTGTACGCGTGCACCGAATGCGGCCGTTGTCAGAGCGCCTGTCCCGCCTGGAACACCGGCAAGCCGCTGTCGCCCAAGCTGCTCGTGATGAACCTTCGAGACCACCTCTTCGAGCAGGGCCCCGTGATCCTGGAGGCGCAAGCGAACGGCCGCGAGGTCGAGCCCGTACCCCTGGTTCCCGACGTCGTGGACGACGAGGTCCTGTGGGCGTGCACGACGTGCGGGGCCTGCATGCAGGAATGCCCGGTTGACATCGAGCACGTCGACACGATCGTGGACATGCGGCGGAACCTCGTGATGGCCGAGTCCCGCTTCCCGGCCGAGGCGGGGACGCTGCTGCGCAACCTGGAGACGGCCGGCAACCCGTGGGGCATGCCGCAGGGCCAGCGCGCCGACTGGACCGAGGGCCTGGACGTACGCGTCGTGGGGGAGGGCGAGCGCGCCCCCGAGTACCTTTACTGGGTCGGATGCGCGGGCTCGTTCGACGACCGCGCCAAGTCGATCTCGCGAGCCGTCGTGACCCTGCTGCAGCGGGCGCAGGTCTCCTTCGCGATCCTGGGACCGCGCGAGATGTGCACCGGCGACCCCGCGCGACGGATCGGCAACGAGTACCTGTTCCAGACGCTCGCCGAGCAGAACGTCGAGACGCTCTCCGGGGCGGGCGTGAGTACCGTGATCGCCAACTGCCCGCACTGCTTCAACACGCTGCGCAACGAGTATCCGGACTACGGCGGGGACTTCGAGGTGATCCACCACTCGCAGCTGCTCGCGCGGCTGGTCGAGCAGGGACGCCTGAAGCCGACCGGCACGGTGGCGGCCACGATCGCCTACCACGACCCCTGCTACCTCGGCCGCCACAACGGCGTCTACCGGGACCCCCGCGTTGCACTCGAGGCAGTCCCCGGCGTGCAGACCGTCGAGATGCCCAGGCACGGCGATCGCGCGCTGTGCTGCGGCGCCGGCGGGGCCCGGATGTGGATGGAGGAGCGGATCGGCAAGCGGATCAACGAGGAGCGCGCCGACGAGGCCGCGTCCACCGGCGCCGACACCGTAGGCGTTGCCTGCCCATACTGCCTGATCATGCTCGACGACGGGGCCAGGGCCCGCGGGGCCCAGACCGAGGTCCTGGACCTGGCCCAGGTGCTCGAGAGCTCCATCCGCGGGTAACCGCTCGCTCACGCACGGGTTCCGCCCGGGCCTCAAGTTCAAGCCGCCGCCCCGAACGACCGAAACGAGAACTAGACCGATCGGACCGGCGTCCACCTGTGCGGGGGGTGCCGACCGACGGTTGCGCGCACGTGGAGGCCGGAGACACCGGCCCAGCCGCGTGGGCGGCAGCGATGGAGGCGGTGAGCATGACGGATCGGAGCGGGGCCACCCCGGCCCGGCGCTTCGAGCATCCCGGGCTCGGGGACGAGGACGTGCTCGAGGCCGGCGACGGCATACCGGACCAGGACGGAACTCGGGAGCAGCTCGCCTACGCGATCCACGACGGACTCACCCAGATCCTCACCGCGTCGGTGCTCGAGCTCGAGGCGCTTGCGCACCGCGCCGAGATCCGACCGGAGGAGGCCACCCAGGCGCTGCACAAGGGCGTCGCCGAGCTCCGGCGAGCGCTGGGCGAGGTGCGCGTGGTGCTCGCGGCGCTGACGCCCCAGGAGCCCACGAGAGCGGAGTCGATCGAGGACCTCCTGCGAAGCGTTCTCGAACGATGGCGGCTCCCCGCCACGTGGTCGGTCGAGGGCGACCTGGCCGAGATCCCCGCGTCGGTGCTCGAGACCGCATCGTCGGTGATCCGCGAGGGCGTGGCGAACGCCGCCAAGCACGCGGACGCGGGCGAGGTCGCGGTTCGGGTGCAGGCCTCGGGCCGCGCGGTCGAGGTGAGCGTCGAGGACCACGGTCGCGGCTTCGAGACCTCGGACCGGTGCCGCGTCGAAGGCCACCTGGGTCTGGACATGTTGCGTCGGCGGGTCGCCGACGCCCACGGAACGCTCGACGTCAGATCGGCGCCGGGCAAGGGAACGCGGGTCGTCGCGAGGCTTCCCGTCACGGACAAGGAGTGAGACGGTGAAGGTGCTCGTCGTCGACGACCATGCGTTGGTGCGCCGCGGGATGGGTCACGTGATCCGCGAGTGCTTCCCCGACGCCGAGATCGTGGATGCGGGGAACGCCACCGAGGCGATCGAGAAGCTGTCCGCACACACGATCGACATCGCGCTCGTGGACGTTCGGATGCCGGACGCCGACGGGCTCGAGCTGCTGCACGACATCAAGGGCCGCTGGCCCAGGCTGCCCGTGATCATGCTGACATCGTTCGACCACGCGCACTACGTCCGCCGCGCGCTCGCCGAGGGTGCGGCCGGCTACATGCTGAAGGACGCCTCGCCCGAGGACCTCGAGCAGGCGATCAACGTCGCGATGTCCGGCGGCGGCAACGTGCTCTCGCCCAAGGTGATCCAGAACCTGTTCGAGAGCATGGAGGGTGGCGCGGGCGGCGAGGGCTCGCCAGCGCGCGCGGCCGGCTCGCTCACCCAGCGCGAGACGGACATCCTGGCGCTGCTGGCCGAGGGCAAGAGCAACCGCGACATCTCGCGCGCGCTGTTCCTGTCGGAGAAGACCGTCAAGGCCCACCTGGCCGCGATCTTCCGCAAGCTGAGCGTCACCAACCGCACACAGGCCGCGATGGCAGCCGTGTCGATGGGCATCGGGCCGGGTCTGCAGCCGATGGAGTTCGGCGCCAAGACGGGCGAGTCGGGAAGGTAGCGGGGAGACGCCAGGAGGCCGCCACGCCGGCGCCGCCCGACCCGCACGGCGACGGCGACGACTGATCGTCAGGACGAGGGCTCGGGCTCGCCGAACTCCTCGAAGAAGCGGCTCGCCGTCGGGCCGCGCTGATCCTGGTACTTGCTCCTCCTCCCGGCGGCGCCGTACGGGGTCTCGGCCGGGGCGCTCAGCCGGAAGAACGAGATCTGTCCGATCCTCATCCCGGGATAGATCGTGATCGGCAGGTTCGCGACGTTCGACAGCTCGAGCGTCAGGTAGCCGTCCCATCCCGGATCCACATAGCCGGCCGTCGAATGGATCAGCAGGCCGAGGCGCCCCAGGCTCGACTTGCCCTCCAGGCGCGCCACGAGATCGTCGGGAAGGCGGACGCGCTCCGCGGTCGCGCCCAGGACGAACTCGCCGGGGTGCAGGATGAACGGCTCGCCCTCGTCCACCTCCACGAGCTCGGTCAGGTCCGGCATCTCGCGGCGGACGTCGATGTACGGGTAGCGCGTGTTGGCGAAGACGCGGAACCGGTCATCCACGTGCAGGTCGACCGACGAGGGCTGGACGCACGCCTCGTCGAACGGGTCGATCTCGATGCGCCCGCCCGCGATCTCCCTGCGGATGTCGCCGTCGGACAGGATCATCCGGCGTCCGCCCCGGATGCCGTCACCCATCGCACGAGCGTGTCGGTCGCGGCACCCGAGTCGATCGACGCGGCCGCGATCGCCATCCCCTCCTCGAGCGAGGACGCCTTGCCCGCGACCTCGAGCGCGGCGGCCGCGTTCAGGAGGACGACGTCCCGGCGGGGTCCGCGCTCCCCACGCAGGACGGCGAACGCGATCTGCGCGGACGCCTGCGGGTCGCCACCGCGCAGGTCCTCGAGCGTCGCGCGCTCGAGCCCGAGCCCGGCCGGGTCGAGCTCGGACTCGCGCACCTGCCCGTCCGCGACGTCGAACACGGCGGACGGGCCGGTCGTCGTGAGCTCGTCCAGGCCGTCGAGGGCCCGGAACAGCCTGGCGCGCGTGCCCCGCCGGGCCAGCACCTGCGCGAGCAGCGGGAGCATCCTCGGGTCCGAGACCCCCACCACTTGAGCGAACGGGCGCGCCGGGTTCGTGAGGGGGCCGAGGAAGTTGAACACGGTGGGCACGCGCAGCTCGCGCCGAACCGGACCCGCGTGGCCCATCGCCGGATGGAACACAGGCGCGAACAGGAACGCGATGCCGGCCTCGGACAGGCAACGTTCGACGGCGTCGGGGTCCAGGTCGATCCGGACGCCCAGCGCCTCGAGCAGGTCGGCCGAGCCGCACTGCGAGCTCGCGGCCCGATTGCCGTGCTTGGCAACCGGGACGCCGGCGCCCGCGACCACGATCGCGGCGATCGTGGAGATGTTGAAGGTCCCGCTCCGGTCGCCGCCGGTGCCGCACGTGTCGACGACCGGGACCGGGGCGTCGACCTTGGCAGCGAACTCGAGCATCGTGTCGGCGAGCCCCTCGATCTCCTCGGCGCTCTCGCCCTTGGTCCGAAGGGCCATCAGGAGGCCGCCCACCTGCCCCGGCGTCGCTTCGCCGGCCATCACCAGGCGCATCACGGCCGCGGCCTCGTCCCGGTCCAGGGACCGTCCGGCCGAGAGCGTCGACAGCGCGTGCGGCCAGAGGTCGGGGTCCTGCTCAGCCATGGGGTCTCGGAGGCTAACAGGTGCTCTGCGCGCGGTGGGTTCGGCTCGCTACACTGGGCCGGTCCACTAAGGCGGGCCGCTCGTGCGGGCGTGGTTCAATGGTAGAACGCAAGCTTCCCAAGCTTGAAACGGGGGTTCGATTCCCCTCGCCCGCTCCACCACCGCGAGCCTGAGCCCGACGATTCGGCCCGTTCCTCCTGGGTACATGCCCCGCGATTCGCACGAGAGGAGGCCGGGCGATGCGCGTGTTCATCGCGGGAGCGACGGGGGTCCTCGGCAGGCGGCTGGTCCCGATGCTCCTGTCCGAGGGGCACGAGGTGGTCGGCACCACGCGCTCGAAGCAGAAGGCGATGGGCCTTCGGCAGGCCGGGGTCGAGCCCGTCGTGCTCGAAGGGTTGAACGGGGCCGCGGTGCACTCGGCCGTCCGGGCCGCCCGGCCCCAGGTGATCGTCCACGAGCTGACGGGCCTCGAGGGCAAGACCGATATCCGCACGATGGAGGAAGCCTTCGAGGCCACGAACCGCCTGCGTACCGATGGGACCGACATCCTGATCTCGGCGGCACGAGAGGCCGGGGTTCGGCGCATGGTTGCCCAGAGCTTCACCGGCTGGCCGAACGAACGCACCGGCGGACCGGTCAAGACGGAGGAAGACCCGCTCGATCGCGACCCGCCGACAGCGATGCGAGCGGCGCTGGACGCGATCGAGCACTTCGAACATGCGGTCACCCATACGCGAGGACTGGACGGCCTCGTCCTGCGGTACGGGACGTTCTACGGACCCGGCACCACGCTGTCAGAGGGCGGGGAGTACGTCGAGCAGATCCGTCGGCGGCGCTTCCCGGTGTGGCTCGCCCGCCTGCTGACCGGCGAGGCCGGCGTCGCACTCATGACGTCGGTGCGCGGGTCGTCGAACGCCAAGGCCAAGCGCGAGCTCGGCTGGCAGCCACGCTACCCGTCGTGGCGGTCGGGCTTCCGCCTGGGCCTGGGGACCGTCTCCGAACGCGCCGCCTGAGCCCGCGTCGGCGGGCGGCCGAGGACGATCGGACCGGTCGGACACACGTCGAACACCGGGCAGTCCTCGCACCGCGGGCGGCCCGCCTTGCAGATCTCTCGCCCGAGCCGGATCAGTCCCACGTGCAGCGGGGTCTTCACGTCGTCCGGCACGGAGACCTCGAGCAGCCGCTGAGCGCGCTCGGCCGAGGTCTTCGGCACCAGGCCGAGCCGGGTAGCCACCCGATGTACGTGCGTGTCGACGGGAATCGCCTCTCGCCCGAACGCGAACCCCATCACCACCGCGACCGTCTTCGGGCCTACGCCCGGCAGCGAGGACAGGTACTCCGCGATCTCGGCGTCCGATCGCGGCCGGAGGCCGCTCAGGTCGTAGCGCCCCTCGCGCTGGTGGATCTCGCGCAGGATAGCCTGGATGCGCGCGGCCTTCGTGTTGGCGAGCCCCCCGGACCTGATCGTGTCGGCGAGTTCGGCGGTCGGCGCCCGGACCACGTCATCCCACGACGGGTAGCGCCCCCGCAGCAGGCCGAACGCCCGCTCGGCGTTCAGGTCGCTGGTGTGCTGGGACTGGACCGTGAGGATCAACTCGTCGAGCGGATCGGAGGCCCTCGGCGGGAGCAGGTCGCCGAAGTGCCGTTCGAGCCGCCGGACGATCGCCCGGACACGGCGGGGTGCGACGGTCACGAGACCGCGGTCGCGTGGTTGCGGAACTGCGTGAGGTGGGGCAGGAAGGTCAGCGGCACGGTGTCGGTAGGCCCGTTCCGGTGCTTGGCCACGATCAGGTCGGCGAGGCCCTTCTTGGCCGGATCGGAGTCGTCGCGGTGGATGAACATGACGACGTCGGCGTCCTGTTCGATGGCGCCGGACTCGCGCAGATCCGACAGCTGCGGCCGTTTGTCCTGACGGCGTTCGGGATCGCGGTTGAGTTGGGAGACGGCCACGACCGGGATCTCGAGCTCCTTGGCGAGCATCTTCAGACCGCGGCTGATCTCGGCGATCTCCTGCTGGCGGTTGTCGACCCTGCGCGTGTGCGACATCAGCTGCAGGTAGTCCACGATGATCATCCCCAGGCCCGCGCGCCGGGCCGAGAGCCGCCGAGCCTTGGCCCGGATGTCCACGAGCGTGACGTTGCCCGCATCGACGATGAACAGCGGGGCCTCGTGCAGGCTGTCGGCCGCCTGCGCGATCCGCGACCAGTCCTCGGCGCCCACCCGCTTGTTGCGGATGCTGTCCCACGGGACCCGTGCCTCGCCGCACAGCAGGCGCATCCCGATCTCCCACCGCGACATCTCCAGCGAGAACATCGCGACGGGCAGGCCGGCATCGACCGCCACGTTGCGGGCGACGTTGGTGACGAACGAGGACTTGCCGACGCCCGGTCGCGCCGCGATCACGATCAGGTTTCCGGCCTGCATGCCCGAGAGCAGCGAGTCCACGTCGCGGAAACCGGTCGGCACGCCGGCGAACGCGGACTCCCGGTTCTGGATCCGCTCCAGGTCCGTCATCGCGTCGTCGACGAGCTGGCGCAGCGAGGCGATCTGCTCCTTCTCGCCGTGGCGGGCCACCTCGTAGATCCGCTGCTCGGCGGCGTCGGCGACCTGCTCGGGCTCCTCGGGCGCCGAGTACGCCATGTCCATGATGTCGGCGGCCGCGCCGATCAGGCGGCGGAGGAGGGAGGTCTCCGCCACGATGCGCGCGTACGAGGACGCGGCCGCCGGCGTCGGGACGCGGTCGACGAGGTCGGAGATGGCAAGGTGACCGCCCACCTGCTGGAGTGTGCCTCGGCGCTTGAGCTCCTCGACCGTCGTGATCGCGTCCACGGGGTCGCCCCTGCCGTAGATCTCGCGCAGGGTCTCGAAGATCGTCGCGTTGGCGCTTCGGTAGAAGTCCGCCGGCTGGACGATCTCGATCACGTCGGCGATCGCGTCGGGCGACAGCATCATGGACCCGAGGACGGACTCCTCGGCCTCCAGGTTGCTGGGCGGGACCCGTTCGGGCCGAAGCCGCCGGACCTCGTCCGCCGACCTCACCACGTCCGATCCCCCCTCGACCGCCGAGCGAACCGCGCAACGCTAGCCCCGGCGTCCTCCGGCCTCCAGCGGAAAACCCGTGGGGAAACCCGATCCGCTGGTCGTGCCTGAAGATTCCTTGTCACTGTGCCTCCGACCTGCGCTTCCACATGAGGAAAACCCTGTGGACAGGTGTGTATCGCGCACCACCGACAGGCGAATCACACGGCTGTGATTCTCTGCGTCACGCGCTCTCACGTCTGGAGGCGGGATGAGGTCGGGGCGCGGCCCCGGGCTGCTCGGATCGCTGTGCTCGGATGGCTCGGGGGTCCTTCCGGCGACCGAGACGACGCCCGGGGCGCACCCTTCCCCGCCCCCCGATCAACGCGCGCGGTTGCCCGTCGACTCGACCCCACAAGAGTTCTTGTATAGTGGTACCGTGGCCGAACCGCGCGCCGACGCCGAGCGTCCCGTCCGGGTCGGTGGCCTGGCAGCGATGCGGGCGCTCGCCCACCCAACGCGGGTTCGGATGATGCACCTGCTGCGTACCGAGGCCCTGTCCGCTTCCGAGCTTGCACGGCGGCTCCAGATCCGGTTCGGATCGGCGCAGCACCACCTGCGCACGCTCGAGCGCGCCGGCATCGCCCGAAGAATCGGGCAGCGCCGCAACCGAGGGGGGATCGAGATCCTGTTCGAGGTCCCACACTCGCTCTGGGTCGATCTCGACTCGGACGCGCCGCCGGGGATGCGCGAGGCCGTTCACCACGCGTACCTGGCCGAGCTGCAGCGGCGTCTGGATGCTGCCGCGGCCGAGCCCGAGCCCGAGGACACCGACCGTGACGTGTTCAGCACGCGGGAGGTGGAACTGCGACCCGAGGATCTGCCCGCCGTCACCGAGGCGCTCCACACGTTCCTGCACCGACTGGACGAGATCGCCCTCGAACGACCGATCTCCGACTCGATGCCGTTCACGGCGTCGGTCCAGCTCTTCCGCATCCCACGCTCGGCATCCGCGCGCCCCGGGAACACCGAGGGGTCCTCGTGAGCGGGGGCTCCCGAACGAACCCCCTTCGGTCTTCGCCCGCGTTCCGCAGGCTGTGGCTCGCGCGGACGATCTCGCATGTCGGCGACGGGATTGGATTGGTGGCGTTGGTCCTGCTCGTCGAGGAGGGCCGGGGGACGGGAGCGGCGGTGGGGGCGTTGCTGCTGGCGAGCTCGCTCCCCCGATTCCTCGGCCCCCTCGCGGGCGTCGTGGCCGACCGGGTCGAGCAACGGCGGCTGATGGTCCTGTGCGATCTCGGGAACGCCGCGATCTTCTCGGTCGTCGCCGGGCTCGCGCCGTCGTTCGGCTGGTTGCTCGCGCTCGTAGCCGCATCGGCGGTCCTGGACACGTTGTTCACTCCGGCCGGTCGGAGCGCGATCCCCTCGCTCGTCCACGCGGACGAACTCGTGCAGGCCAACGCATGGATGGGGACCTCGCTCAACTTGCAGGTGGCCCTCGGGACCCTGCTCGGGGGCGCACTCGTTGCCGCCATCGGCATCCGCTGGACGTTGGCGCTCGATGCCATGTCCTTCGCGATCTCGGCGGCGCTCCTGATCGGACTCCCCCGCATGCGGGTCGCGACCGGATCTCACCGGGACGGGTTCCTGGCCGTGGGCAGGCAGGGGATCTCCTACGCGTGGCGGACCAGGATCGTTCGAACGTTCGTCATCGTGCTGTTCCTGGGCGTCGCCTTCGCGGCCGTCGACAACGTCGCGCTCGTGTTCCTGGTCCGAGAGACGCTTGGCGGCGGCCCGGCCGCGTTCGGGCTCGTCTCGGCGGCGTTCGGCATCGGCATGATCGCCGCGTCGGTGGGTCTTTCGATTCGCCGAACCGCGCTCGCCATTACGACCCTCCTCGTCGTCGCGTGGCTCGCGAGCGGCGTCGGCACGATCGTGACCGGCCTCGCCCCGCTGGTCGTCGTCGCCGTGCTCGCCCAGGCGATCGGGGGATTCGGCAACGGCCTGGAGAATATCGCGGCCGATACCCTGATCCAGCAGGCCGTTCCACGCGAGATGCTCGGCCGCGTGTTCGGGCTGGTGTCGACGGCCGCGTTCGGCGGCAGCACTCTTGCCTACGCGGCCGGCGGCCCGCTCCTCGACGCGACGTCGGCGCGGGCCGTCTTCCTTATCGCCGGCGGAGGCATCCTCGTCGTGACGGCCTTCCTCTGGCTCACCCTCCGCCGTGAAGTCGCAGCCTGAGGCTCGCAGTAGCAGGCTTGCGTGCGGTGGCCGACCTGCTGGTAAAGGCCAGGCCGGAGCCGCGAGCTGAAGGGCCAGGAAGTTGACCCCACCCGCCATCGCACGGACCCGCGCGGCGCGCGGGGCGGGGGCTCGGTCCGGGCGTCGTCGAGGTCGCCGGAAGCACCCTCGAGCCTGCCGAGCACAGCGATCCGAGCAGCCCGGGCCGAGCCCCGACCTCAGCGCGATGGCGCGAGGCCGGGACCGGCGACTACTCGGGGGAGGCGACGACCTCGACCGAGATGATCGGGTCGACCTCGGCGAACACGTGGACCCTGACCTCGTGCACGCCGACCGAGCGGATCGGCTCGTCCATGTGGACGTCGTGCCGATCCACACGGATGCCGGTCTGCGATTCGATCGCCGCGGCGACGTCGGTGGGCGTGACGCTGCCGAACAGCTTGCCCTCTTCGCCGGCGTGGGCCGGGACGGCCACCGGCGACGCGATCAGGCGCTGGGCGACCTGCTCGGCCTCGGCCTTGGCCGCGTTCACGCGCACGGTGTGCGCGCGCTTGAGGCTGTCCACATGCTTGACCCCGCCCTTGGTCGCCTTGACCGCGAGCCCTCGGGGCATCAGGTAGTTCCGCGCGTAACCGTCGGCGACGTCCACGACGTCGCCCGGGAGGCCGAGCTTGTCCACGGGCTTCTGAAGGATGATCTTCATCGCGTCGAGTACGGCAGCAGGGCCATCTCGCGGGCGTTCTTGACCGCGGTCGCGACGTCGCGCTGGTGTTGCGAGCAGTTGCCCGTCACCCGGCGCGCGCGGATCTTCCCGCGCTCGGAGACGAACCGACGCAGCGTGGCTGTGTCCTTGTAGTCGACGTATTCGATCCGGTCTTTGCAGAAGATGCAGACCTTCCGCTTCTGCTTCCTCTGCCAGCCCTTGTCGTCCTTCTCCCGCTTCGCGGGACGCTTCTTGCTCTTAGGTGGCATCCAGCGGTGTCCCCTCGTCTGCCATGGGAGCGCCGACCGTGGCCGGCGCCCAGTCGCTCGAACCACCCGAACGACCCTGGCGCTCGACCTTCGCGGTCGCCCAACGCAGGCTCGGGCCGACCTCGTCGGCCTCGATCTCCACCACCGTGCGCTTGTCGCCCTCCTGCGTCTCCCAGGAGCGCATCTGCAGCCGGCCCGTCACGACGACGCGCGTGCCCCGCGTGAGGCTCTCGGCCGCGTTCTCGGCCAGGCTCCGCCAGGCGTTGACGGAGAAGTACGACGTCTCGCCGTCCTTCCACTGGCCCGACTCGTCCTTGTAGCGGCGGTTGACCGCCACGCGGAACTTCACCACGGCGGCCCCGTTGGGCGTGTAACGCAGCTCGGGGTCGTCCGTGAGGTTGCCCACGATGGTGACCTGGTTCTCGCTCGCCATCTCCATCACCTTCCGTTTCCGTGACCGCTCCCCGTCGGATGGCGTGCCGGGGAGGGGGAAGTCGCTTCTCGTTACGCGGCGGCCTCGCCGCGAACGACGATCTTGAACCGCAGGACCTCGTCCGCCAGATGCAGTGACCGCTCGAGCTCGGTCAGCGTCTCGGGCTCGGCCGTGAATTCCACCACGACGTAGTAGCCCTCGCTCTGGTGCTCGATCTCGAACGCGAGACGCCGGCGGCCCCATCGGTCGACGTTGCCGACCTGTCCGTCCGCCTCCGCGACGACGCGGGTGATGCGGTCCAGCGCCCCGGACACGACGGACTCGTCGGCCTCCGGGGGCAGGATGAGCATGCCTTCGTACTGCCTCAGTTCCCCACCTCCTCTGGTCTGGACGGCCCCCACAGGGGGAGCAGGATGCGGTTGGCCCCCAGAGTGTACCGGCCTGCCTGGTCGGGCGACCCTACCACCGGCCGCCGACACGCAGCAGGGCTCTCGGGGGCCCACGCACCGCTCGGGTAGACTCCGTCGACGACTGGCCGTGCACTCGGACAAGGAGGCGCGAGCGAATGACGGTCACCATCCGCGACCTGCAGAAGTGGAAGGCGGAGGGCACGCGGTTCGCGATGCTCACCGCGTACGACTACCCCACGGCGAAGATCTTCGACGAGGCCGGGATCCCCGTGCTCCTGGTTGGCGACTCGGTCGGCAACAACGTGCTCGGCTACGAGAACACCCTGCCGGTCACGATGGACGAGATGCTTCACCACACCAAGGCCGTGACCCGCGGCGCGAGGAACGCCCTCGTGGTGGGCGACATGCCGTTCCTGTCCTATCAGGTGAGCGTGGAGGAGGGCGTTCGCAATGCGGGACGCTTCCTGAAGGAGGGCGGCGCCGGCGCGGTCAAGATCGAGGGCCCGCAGATCGAGCTCGTGCACAAGCTGGTCGAGCTCGGGATCCCGGTCATGGCGCACGTCGGGCTGACCCCGCAGTCGGTGCACGCGATGGGCGGCTACCGCGTCCAGGGCCGCGGCGAGGAGGCCGCCGGCCGCGTCACGGACCAGGCGCTCGCGCTCGAGAAGGCGGGAGCGTTCGCGATCGTGCTCGAGGCCATGCCCTCGGAGCTCGGGGCCGAGCTCACCAGGACGCTCCAGATCCCCACGATCGGGATCGGCGCCGGGCCGAACACGGATGCCCAGGTGCTGGTCTCCTCGGACCTGCTCGGCATGTCCGAACGCGTCCCGTCGTTCGCCCGCGCGTACGCGGACCTTCGCAACGAGATCTCGAAGGCGGCATCCTCGTTCGCCGAGGACGTGGAGGCCGGCCGCTTCCCCGACGAGGAGCACTCCTACACCTAAGGGAGTTCCGGGGGCTGATCGATCGCGCCCTCCAGCGGGAGCGCTCTCGGATCCCAGCGGGAGCGGAGGGAGCCCGGCCGCGCGACCCCGCGCCCTCGTTCCCTGCTCGGCGTTTGCCGGGGCGCTCGTGTGGGGAGCCCAACCTCAGACCAACTTCGGTGAGGAGACAGGAGAGTGGTCATTTCAGGAAACGGGCGTGAACCTCGCGCATGTCGATCGGCCAGCGGATGGGTGGCGGCATCGTCGCCCTCTTCGCCCTCGCATTCACGCGCGCGCCTGGTCTGATCCGCATGTCGAACCCGCTGATGAGGCGACTCCTCGCAACACGTTTGCCCGCTGGTCCGAACGTCCTGCTCACCGTCCGCGGGCGCAGAAGTGGCCTTCCGCGGACATCTCCGGTCGCGTTCTTGGAGCTCGGCGAGCGATCCCTCCTTCAGGCCGCATCCGGCGACGTGGAGTGGGTCGGGACCCTGCGCGGCTCACGGCTGGTCCGATGGGTGGTCGGCCCCCTCGACCGACCCCCCCTCGCCGTCCTCGACTCCTTCCGAGTTCGAGTCGACACGACTGTCGATGAGTACATCGGCGCGGCTCGCCGCCAGCCTGTATTCGAACTGAGACGACCGTCATCGGTGCCAGGGAACTCTCCATCCGGCATCGCTGCATTCGGCAGGAGCGTGCCGAAGTCATGAGGCTCCGGTGGTGGGCGGCTCCGAATCGCTCCTTGGCTAGAGTGGGGGCTTACTCGGAGGCAAGCCAATGCCCAGCTACCGATACCTGATCGCCGGGGGCGGCCTGACCGCCGACGGCGCATGCAAGGGCATCCGCGACCTCGACCAGGCCGGATCCATCGGCGTCGTGGGTGCCGAACCCCATCCCCCCTACCTCCGGCCGCCGCTCTCGAAGGACCTGTGGAAGGGCGACCCGGAGGAGAAGATCTGGCGCGGCACGGCTGACCTCGGCGTCGAGCTCCACCTGTCCCGCACGATCGTCTCGCTCGACCTGTCGAAGCACGAGGCGACCGACAGCGAGGGCGAGACGTACTCCTACGAACGCCTGCTGCTCGCGACCGGCGGCACGCCTCGGCGGATGCCGTTCGGCGGGGACGAGGTCATCTACTACCGGACGCTCGACGACTATCGGCAGCTGCGCACGCTCGCAGACGCTCGCGCGCGATGCGTCGTGATCGGCGGGGGCTTCATCGGCTCCGAGATCGCCGCCGCGCTCGCGATGAACGAGTGCCCGGTCGCGATCGTGTTCCCCGACCCCGGCGTCTGCTCGCGCATCTTCCCGGCGGACCTGTCCGCCTTCGTCACCGACTACTACCGTGAGAAGGGCGTCGAGGTCCTGGCGGGCGGCTCGGTGACCGGGATCGAACGCGACGGCGACCACACACACGTCATGATCGCCGAGGGCCAGACGCTCGAAGCCGACATCGTGGTCGCCGGTCTCGGGATCCAGCCGAACACCGAGCTCGCGGCGGCCGCCGGCCTGCCCGTAGACGACGGGGTCCCCGTCGACGAGTTTGGGCGCGTCGACCGGCGCGACGACGTGTTCGCGGCCGGCGACGTCGCGCGCTTCCCGGAAGCCGGCCTGGACGAGCTCGTCCGCGTCGAACACGAGGACCACGCGAAGAGCCACGGCCGAGCCGTGGGCAAGAACATGGCCGGCGCCGAGCAGCCGTACGACCGCCTGCCGTTCTTCTACTCGGACCTGTTCGACCTCGGGTACGAGGCGGTCGGGGACATCGACGCCCGCCGCGAGACGCTCGCCGAGTGGAAGACGCCCAACCGCAAGGGCCTGATCTACTACCTGGACGGCGACCGGCGGCCGCGGGGGGTCCTTCTCTGGAACCTGTTCGACCACGTGGACGACGCCCGGGAGCTGATCCGGGCGCGCGAGTCGATCGACGAGCGCTCGCTGAAGCACCTGCTCGGCTAGCCCGGCCCGGCGGGGACGACCGGGAGCGGGTCATCCGAAGTTCGGTCCATCGGCCCCTCAGGCACCAGGGCGGACGTGCCGAAAACCCCTGCGAAGGCACGGATGGGCGGACGCTCACGAGGCGTCTCCTACCGGCGAAACCAACAGGATCTCGCCGGACGTGAAGGCGGGGCCGCCTCCCCCTCGGCGGCCCCGCCGCCCCTTCCCTGGTTCCGGTGCGGGCGGGATGCGCCGGAGATAATCAGCCGATGTCGAGCGCAGCCAGGCGGATCGGTCTCGGGACGGTCTTCGCCCTGCTGGTCGGCACGCTGGCGATCGGATACGCGATCAAGGCGCCGTGCGCCTCGGGCGACTGGGCCGACGGACGCCAATACGCGCGCCTGTGCTACTCGGACAACGTCCACCAGCTCGAGAGCGAACAGCTGACCTCCAACCGCCTCCCGTTCCTCGATGCCTGCCGGGTGCAGGAGGGCACCGAGTGTGACGAGTACCCGGTCCTGACGATGTGGACGATGCGCGCGGCCGCCTGGATCTCGGGCCCCAGCATCATCGGCTACTACGCGACGAGCTCGATCATGATGTGGATCGCCGCGTTCGTGATCGCGCTCCTCCTGTACCTGCTTGCCGGCGACCGCGTCCTGTACTTCGTCCTGGCGCCGACGCTTGCGCTGTACGCGACGATGAACTGGGACCTGCTGGCGGTCGCGCTCGCGACCGGCGGGACGTTCCTGTATCTGAGGCGCATGGACGGCTGGTCGGGCGTCCTGCTCGGGCTGGGGGCTGCCGCCAAGGTGTTCCCCGCCCTGCTGGTCGTGCCGTTCGTCGCCGGTAGGTTCCACGGCAGGGAACCCGACCGCGGGATCCGGCTCGCGTGGGCCGCCGCCGGGACCTGGATCGCGATCAACGTCCCGTTTCTGTTGGCCTCGCCCGGTGCATGGTGGGAGTTCTTCCGGTTCAACGCGGGACGATTCGCCGACTGGGATTCGCTCTGGTACGTGGCCTGCCAACGGGCGACGGGACAGACGTGCTCGCAGACCGACCTGGTCAACGCCGCGTCGTTGGTCATGTTCATCGCGTGGGCCGGTCTCGTGTGGGTGCTCAAGACACGGCGGGATCCGGGGTTCGCCCGGTGGAGGCTCGGGTTCCCGATCCTGGTGCTGTTCCTGCTCACGAACAAGGTGTACTCGCCGCAGTTCAGCCTGTGGCTGTTGCCCTGGTTCGCCCTCGCGTTTCCCAACCTGTGGCTGTTCGTCGCATTCGAGGCGGCCGACGTCGCCGTGTTCGTCACCCGCTTCTCCTGGTTCGGGCGCTACTCGGACATCGAGGGCGGGCTGTCGGGGATCCCCCTCGGGGTCTTCGAGATCGCGATCCTGGTCCGAGCGGTCATCCTGGTGCTCTGTGTTGTTCAGTGGGTTCGGGCTCGTCACGCCGCCGCGTACCCGGCCGAGGCACAGGAGAGGCCGCTGGCCGAGGAGCCCTTGGCCGAGTCCCCGACGATGGCATGACGACCCTTCGGAGAGCCGGCGACGACGATAATCGCGCGGTGTCGCCCGCCGGCCGGACCATCGGGATCGGGGTCGTGCTCCTGTGCGTGGCCGCCACCCTCGCGGTCGGTCACGCGCTCAAGGCGTCCTGCGTGCACGGCGACTGGAGTGACGGCCGCCCCTTCACGTATCTATGCCATACAGACATCATCCCGCTGCTCGGGAACGAGCAGCTGCTCGGCGACCGATTGCCCTATCTGGATCCATGCGAGGAGACCGGAGGGACGTGCGACGAGTACCCGGTGCTGACGGAGTGGATGATGCGACTGACGGCATCCGCTTCTGGGCCCCACAACGCGAGATTCTTCTACGCGAACGCAGCCCTGCTATGGCTGGCGGCCCTGTGGACGGCTTTCTGCCTCCACGTCATGGTCGGGCGTCGAGCCCTGTACTTCGCCCTCGCACCGACCCTCGCGATCTACGCGACCCTGAACCTCGATCTCCTCGCCGTTGCCCTCGCCACCGGTGCCACCCTCGCGTACCTGCGGCGACGGGACATCGCCGCCGGAGCCCTTCTGGGTCTGGCCGCCGCCGCCAAGGTGTATCCGGCGCTCTTCGTCGTTCCCTTCGTGGCCGGGCGCTTGCATGGGCGCGAGCCCGATCGGGGGATCCACCTCGCGTGGGCGGCCGCCGGCTCCTGGATCGCGCTGAACCTCCCGTTCGCCCTGGCGGGGACGACGGGGTGGCTCGAATTCTTCCGATACAGCTCCGTCAGACCGGCGGACTGGGACAGCCTGTGGTTCATTGGCTGCGAACAGGCAACCGGGATGGGGTGCACCAACACGCGGCTGGTCAACATCGGGTCCATCGTCCTGTTCCTGGGATGGGTCGCGACGGTCTGGTACCTCAAGGCCAAGCGGCAGCCCGGCTTCCCCAGGTGGACGCTCGGCTTCCCGATCCTGGTCATCTTCCTTCTCACGAACAAGGTGTACTCGCCGCAGTACAGCGTCTGGCTCCTGCCGTGGTTCGCGCTCGCCCTTCCGGAGCTCCGTCTGTTCCTCGCGTTCGAGGCCGCCGACGTGGCCGTCTTCGTCACCCGCTTCTCCTGGTTCGGGCTGCTGGACGGCCGCCACAACGGATTGGCGGGCACACCCCTGGGTGGGTTCGAGCTCTCGGTCCTGATCAGGGCCCTCATCCTGATCCTATGCGTGATCGCCTGGGTTCGCCGCCGCGAGCCGGCGCCCTCGATCGCCGAACCGATCGTCTCGCCCGAGCCGAACCAGGTGCGCGAGCCCGTCCCGGTGTGATGCCGTGAGCCGGACGGTGCCGGACGTCGTGGTCTCGGTCCCCGCGGCCGGCGACCGGGAACGCATGGTCCGCGCGATCCGATTCTGCCTGCTCGTCTTCGTCGGCCTCAGGTTGGCGATGTTCCTGATCGGGCTGCTCGGGGTCGCCCTGTTCCCGCCGCTGCGCCAGGTCGGCGTGCCCGGTTGGCCCGCGAACCCGCCCGATCCCGGCTGGCAGAACATGTTCACGGCCTGGGAGCGGTTCGACGCCCTGTGGTTCCTGCGGATCGCCGACGGCGGCTACCGCCTCGCTGACGGCAGCGCGGCGTTCTTCCCGCTGTATCCGCTCGTGACCCGTGGGCTCTCGTTCGTGATGGGTGGGCACCCGCTCGCCGCCGCCACCCTCGTGTCGAATGCGTCCTTCTTCGGTGGGCTGATCCTCACCTATCTGCTCACGACCACCGAGCTTTCCGAACGCGCCGCGCGCAGCACGATCCTGCTGATGTGCCTGTTCCCGACCGCACACTTCTTCCTCATGCCCTACAGCGAGTCGCTGTTCTTCCTGCTGGTGGTGATCGCGTTCTGGGGCGCTCGCCGAGGGCGATGGGCCGTGGCGGGCGCCGCGGGCACCCTGGCCGCCCTCACACGAAGCGTCGGGGTCGCGCTCGCCCCGGCGCTGTTGGTCGAGGCGCTCCACCAGCGGGACGAGGGCCGAAGCCCCGCCTGGCCGGGGGTGCTCGCGGCCGGGGCCACCCTGTGCGGGCTGCTCGCCTACTTCGCGTACTGGGGCGTCCGGGCAGGCGAGTGGCTCGCCCCGATCACCCGCCAGGCGAACTGGGAGCGCACGTTCTCCTGGCCGTGGGTCACCCTGTGGAACGGGACCGGCGACGCGTTCCGTCACGTTGGCGAGCGCCTTGGTGGCTACTGGCTGATCGACTGGCTGATCGTGGTGCCGATGCTGGCCGCGTCCGTCTACGCGGTCGTGCGCCTGCGGCCCTCTTACGCCGTGTACCTGTGGTGCAGCCTTCTGGTCCCGCTTACCTTCGTATTCGAGGGCCGGCCCCTCATGTCGATGCCCCGGTTCGTGCTGCCGCTGTTCCCCGCCTTCTGGGGCCTCGAGCTCGGGCTCGAGCGGCTGCGCATCCCGCCGGCCCCGGTGCTGGCAGCCGAGGCGGCCGGCCTCGCGATCCTGGCGGTGCTCACGATCAACTGGTACTACATCTTCTGACGGCCTCTCTGCCTCGTCGTGGACGCCATATAGGATGTGCCCGCACGTCTCGTGTTCGGAGGGGGACCAGTGTGACGATTCGCGTAGCGATCGCGGATGACCACTCGCTCGTGCGGCAGGGGCTCCGCCGATACCTGGACATGGCGGACGGGATCGAGGTCGTGGGGGAAGCCGCCAACGGTCAGGAGCTGGTCGACCTCGTGGGCAGCGAGGAGCCCGACATCGCCCTGGTGGACATCCGGATGCCCGAGATGGACGGGCTGGAGGCGGCCCGGAAGATCCGCGAGAGCCACCCCAAGACGGGGGTGATCATGCTCACCGCCTACGACGACCGGCAGTTCGTCGTCGAGGCCGTGCGCAGCGGCGCCCGTGGCTACGTCTTGAAGGCCCGCGACGCAGAGCACCTCATCCAGACCGTTCGCCTGGTGGCGGGCGGCAACATGGTCATCGACCCGCAGCTGGTGGTGGCGCTCGCCGAGGAGCTCTCCCAGGCCAAGGAGCGTGACCGCCGGGCCGAAACCCTCACGGCTCGGGAGATCGAGGTCCTGCAGCTGCTGGCGTTCGGGCACACCAATCGGGACATCGCCGAACGCCTCTACATCTCGCCCGACACCGTCAAGACGCATCTCGAGCACATCTTCGAGAAGCTGGGAGCCTCCGACCGCACGGCCGCGGTGGCCGAGGCCCTCCGGCGTCGCTTGATCGAGTAGCCGAGGCGGGTGGGGAAGCCGGACTAGTCTGCGCGGGCCAGGTCCGTGCCCGCCGTCCGGCCTAGTGCCATCTACGCCACATGACCCCGGTCGGGTGATGGAGCCCCGCGCCTTCCTGCGCCATCATGGTCGCCTCGACGATGTCGACCCAGACGCAGCACCGAAGAGCCTGGTGGTTCGCGCCCTTCGTCCTTCTCCTTGCGGGCGGCGGCGTGGTGTTCGCGTACGCGGCGACACGCGGCGACGCCGGCGTCGACTCCAACCCGCTCCCGGTCGTGGCGGGTTCCTGCCTGCTCGCAGCGATCATGATCCTTCTCCGGGTCCGTCGCGGTGACGCCTGGCGAAGCGCGCCGTCACTCGGCCTCGGGATCCTCGCGATGGCGCTGGTCAGCCTCACGCTCCAGATCACCGAGGCCCCCGGTCCCGATCCACCGCACCTGAACATCTACGACCTCGCGTTCATGGCCACAGGGGCGCTGTTCCTCGTCGCGGTCGCGATCGAGTTCCGCGAGCACGTACCGCGCGACGACCGGCGCGAGATCGCCGCGGACGTGTCCCTTCTGAGTGCCGCGATCGGCACGATCCTGTTCCTGTACCTGCGCGATGCCACGATCGCCGCGCCTGCCTCGGCGGCCGCGGCTGCGGAGTTCGCGCTCGTGGTGGCGTCCGGGTTCGCCGCTTTCGGGGCACTCCTGCTGACGCGACCCAACGTGGCGCATCTCGGCACCTTCGTCGCGATCTGCGCGATGTGCGCGGGCGTCCTCGCGTTCGCCCAGGACTGGTTGCACGCGCGATTCGAGGTCGGGCGCCCCGAGATCGACCTGCCGATCGCCTTCGGATCCCTCGTCCTCGCGGCGCTCGTCAGCGTGTTTCCGCGGCGCCAGATCGATCGGCGCATGGATCCCGCCCGGTACGGCAAGGCCGTGCTCACGACGCTGTCCGTGGCGGCCACGAGCGCGGCGCTGGGGCTGGTGGCCTACGCCGAGATCCAGCAGGAGGTCGAGGTCAGCCAGGGCTCGCTGCTGATCGGTGTGCTCGCGGCGGCCGTGGCGCTACGGATCCTCGTGAACCAGGTCCGGGGGACTCAGGCGCAGCGAGCGGTGCACGACGCGCTCGAGCAGAAAGAGCTGGCACTGCGTGAGACCGACAAGGCGCTCGGGCGGCTGCAGCGCGCCAACGAGACCCTGCGCGAGTCCGAGGAACGGCTGCGGGCCGTATTCGAGGCCGCCGTCGACGGGATCATCGAGCTCGACCAGCGAGACGTGATCGTTCATGCGAACGGCGCGTTCTGCCGAATGATCGATCTTCCCCAGGCGGTCGTCGAGGGCCAGCCGTGGACGGCGCTCGCCGCGTCGATCCAGGCGGACGACGCGTTCGCCTCGATGCCGGCGACCGGCCAGGGCACCCTCCAGCGCGAGGGCCACGCGATCTACCTCGAGTCGCGTACCTCGGACATCCCCGGCGACCCGCCGCGGCGCCTCTTGCTCGTGCGCGACGTGACCGCCGCCCGCGTCGCCGACCAGACGATCCGATCGCTGTTCAAGTTCCTGCAGGACCGCGACGAGGATCGGACGCGGATCATGCGCCGAACCAACGCCGCGATCGAGGCCCAGCGCAACCGCATCGCACGCGACCTGCACGACGGTCCGGTGCAGGGCGTCTCGGCCGCGTCACTCTCACTCGAGGCAGTGCTCCTGATGCTGCGAGCCGGCGATGTCGACGAGGGCCTCTCTGTGCTGTCGAAGGTCCGGGCCGAGCTGTCGGAGGAGGCGGACAACCTGCGCCGGCTGATGTCGGGTCTGCGCCCGCCGCTCCTGGAGGAGCGCGGGCTGATCCCGGCACTCCGGGAGATGCTCGACCGCTTCGGGCGGGAGCACCGTGTCCACACCGAGTTCTCGGGCAACGCCACCGTCGAGATCCAGCAGGACCTGGAGACGCTGGCCTACCGCGTCGTCCAGGAGGCCCTGGCGAACACCGCCAAGCACGCCAAGGCCACCTCGGTCAACGTCTCGGTCGAGACCACCGGCGGCCAGCTCCGCGTAGAGATCGTGGACGACGGCGACGGCTTCGATTCGGGCAAGGCCCGCGAGTACCTCCAGAGCGGCCACGTCGGCCTCGCGACCATGAAGGAGCGGGTCCAGCTAGCCAACGGAACGTTCATGGTGCACTCGACCCCCGGGCGGGGGACCACCGTGGTGGCCTCGCTCCCGCTCGGGGCGGTGCCGGCCGCCCGCGAGTTCTCGGTCAGCGAAGCGACCTCCTAGCCTCGACCAGCCGGGCGCTCAGCTCGTGTCGTGCAGCGGCATGCGCTCGGGCAGCGCGGCGGGCGGCGAGGTGGGCGGCGGGGTGGTGGGCGGCGGGGTGGTCGGCGGCGGGGTGGAGCTCGGCGGCGGACTCGGGGGCGGGCTCGGCGAGGGGCTCGGGCTCGGCTCCGGGCTCGGCGAGGGTTTGGGCTTGGGGCTCGGCGAGGGCTCGGGCACCGAGGGCGCCGGCGGGGGCGGCGGCGTCGGCGCGCCCAGGGTCTGCCCCTCGAACGAGGGTGTCGGGAAGTCCCTCACCTGCATGTTGGCCGTGGCCTGGGTCATGAAGTCGTGCCAGATCCCAGCCGGGATCGTCCCTCCGAAGACGGCGGGGACCCCCTCGACGTTCTCGAGAGGGATCTGCCCCTGCGGGTAGCCGACCCAGACACACGTCACGAGCTGCGGGACGTACCCGCAGAACCACGCGTCCCAGTAGTTCTGCGCCGTCCCGGTCTTGCCGGCGGCCGGGCGGCCGATGTTCGCGGCCGTGCCGGTCCCGCCGCTGATGACGCCCTCGAGCGCGTAGGTGACCAGGTCGGCGTCGTTGCGGCTCAGCTCCTGCTTGCCGCGGCCGCCGATCTGGTCCAGGACGTTGCCGTCGGCGCCGTCGACGGTCTCGAGCGGCGTCGCCCGGTGCCGCCAGCCGTGAGCCGCCAACGTGGCGTACGCGTTGGCCATCTCGAGCGGGGTCACCGACTGCGAGCCGAGCGTGATCGAGCACACCGGCTCCAGCGGCGACCGGATGCCCATCCGGTGCGCGACGTCCACGATGGCCTCGGGCCCGACCGCGGACGCCACCTGCGCGAAGACCGTGTTGACCGAGAACGCGGTGGCCTGCTGCAGCGTGAAGGTCCCGCTTTCCTCGTCGGCCGCGTTCTGCAGCTCCCAGGGCCTCCCGTCCGTGTAGCACTTCGGGTCCGGGATCGTGATCGAGCTCGGGCCGGACCAACGCGAGTTCAGGGAGTAGCCGGCCTCCATCGCGGCGGCCAGCGTGAACGGCTTGAACGCCGACCCCGCCTGTCGTCCCGAGCCGCCGTCGCCCGTCGCCAGGTTGACTTGCGAAGCCGCGAAGTTCTTCCCGCCGTACATGGCCCTGACCGCGCCGTCCCGCGGGTCGATCGCCACGAGGGCGGCCGCCGGGTCACCGGGCGTCGGCAGCCGGTTCGCGACTGCCTCCTGGGCGTAGCGCTGCATGTCCGAGTCCAGCGTGGTGGTCACCTGTAACCCACCGCCGAACACCTCGCCCTCGCTGTACTTCGCGATGAGCTCGCGGCGCGTGTAGTCGAGGAAGTAGCCGAGCTTGGCCGGGAAGTTCAGCCCGACCTCGATCGGATCCACCTTGATGTCCTTGGCCTCCAACTCGTCCGCGCGCTCCTGTGTGAGGTATCCCTCGTTGGCCATCTGCTGCAGGACGAAGTTCCGGCGGTCGAGCGCCCCCTGCTCCTGGTCGACCGGGTCGTAGTACGAGGGGCTCTGGATCATGCCTGCAAGGAGCGCCGACTCGTTCACGGTCAGATCGGACGCGTCCTTCTGGAAGAACGTCTGAGCCGCCGCCTGCACGCCGTAGGCGCCGCGGCCGAAATACACGGTGTTCAGGTACTTGGCAAGGATCTCGTCCTTGGTGAACTCGCGCTCGACCTTGATCGCCAGCAGACTCTCGCGCACCTTCTGCCCGAACGTCCTGGGCGGGAGGACGTAGGTCCGCTCCCCCGTCTTTGGGTCCTCCACGTACTGGCCGGCGTAGACGTTCTTGACCAGCTGCTGGGTGATCGTCGAGCCCCCCTGGACGATCTCGCGCTCGACCAGGTCGGTCCACGCGGCGCGGACGATGCCGAGCACGTCGATACCCGGGTGACCGTAGAAGTCCTGGTCCTCGACCGAGACGACCGCGTGCTGGAGCTGCTCGGGCATCTTGGACAGCGGGATGATCGTGCGATCCACCGCCGCGTGCAGCGTGGCGATCTGGTGGCCGTCGCGGTCGTAGATGTAGGTGGTCTGCAGCGGGGGCGGCGTCTGCGGCAGCTCGAGCTGTGAGTAGACGTAGAACAGCGTCAGCAGCAGCCCGATGGCCCCGACGAGCGGCACGACGACGAACACCCACCACCATCGGCGGAGCCAGGCGCGAAACCCCTTCCGCTTCTTGCTGGGTGCGTGCTTACGGGCCCTGGGGGCCCTTGCGGGCGCGGTCTTGACCGCCAATTCGTCGTCCAGTGTAGTCACGGGCGTTTCGTTCCCCGGCACGTGACCAGCACAAACGTCGTGGAGTTCCCGTGGAGACCGGCTCAGCCGGCCCGGGCCACGAAGGCCTCGTGCAGGTGGTTCCAGTGGCACTCGGTGCACACCTCGACCACGTAGCACCATGACCCGGGACGGTCCGCGGCCATCGACAGGCCCACGTCGAGAGGCCAAACGCGGCCGTTGTCCTGCTTGAGCCCGTCGCCGTACACGAACGTGACGAGCTTGAGCTTGGCGTCCTTGCAGACCGGGCAGTCTCGGTGGGTGGGCTCGCCAACGTTCTTCGCCGCCCGCATGAGCTCGGGATGGGCGTCGCAGACGTCGGCCCAGGACGTCAGGCCCGACCCCGCCTCTGCCAGCAGGGCACGCTTCGCCAGCGTGTAATCGACCGTCGCGAGCCGCGCGCGGCGGCCCCGGCTGACCGGGACTCCCTGCCTCATCGCCATAGGTGGAGCATCGTACAACGGCCCCCCGACTTGAGGCTCCTGGACGAATCGGGCCTCAGGCCGAGGGCGGGAGGTCGACGTCGGCGCGGGCCCTCGCCCGCACCGTACGCTCGTCGCCGAACAGGAACAGGTCCCCAACCGGCATCCGAACCTCAACCGTCGCGGCGAACGTGCCGGGGTCACACGTGCAGGTCTCGAGCACAGCGCCGTTGAGCGAGGCGTATTCCGCCGCGAGCTCCTCGGGAAGTGGCTCGCGTTCGTCGAGCGCGAGCGCCTGCGCCGCGGCCAGGGCCGCCGCGTCGGCCGAGGTCTGCGCGGTCGACGCGGCGAGCAGGACGCGCGCGACGTCGGCGACGCCCATCGAGAAGACGACAAGCGCCGCGACGCCGCCGGCGACGAGGAGGGACACCGAGCCTTCGTCGCGGCGGGCTTTCCTCTGGGCCATCAGGCGAACTCCTGCCGCATCGTGGCGCTCGCCGACATCGAGACCGACCCGGGAAGCAGCCAACCCGCAAGCAACGACGCAACCGGCGCCTTGTACGCGACCGAGACGGTCACCGGGGCACCGCGCGTCCCGCTCCAGGCGACGTTCACGCTGAGACGATCGGCCGCCAGCCCGGGCGCGGCGTCGCGCACGGCCCGCTCGACCACGTCGGTCGAGAGCTGGACGGCTGCCTCGCGCGCCCCGGCGCGCGAGGCCTGCGTGAGCACGAGCGAGTCGCGCGCCAGCACGCCGACCTGCACGAGCGCCAGCAGCACCAGCAGCAGGATCGGCAGCAGCAGCGCGAACTCGACGGCGGAGGAACCCCGGTCCCCTCCCCGGCCAGGATGCGATCGAGCTCGGTCAGCCTGCACTGCCCGCGACCTGATCGATGATTGAATCGAAGAACGCCGGCAGCTTGCCCGAGGCTCGAGCCCACGCGATCAGCACGACTGCCACCGCCGCAGCGGCCAGGATCACCAGTGCATACTCGGCTGTGGTCTGCCCGGCCTCCTCCGCCAGTCGGTGACCCATGCGGACGTGGCGGGCGCGCACGTACCAAGACAACAGCATCCCCGTTCACCTCCTCTCGGGTGATGTCTCAGGCGATCGAACGGACGGTGGTGAGGAGGACGGGGACCACCGTCAGGAGGAGGAACGCGGGGAGGACGAGGAACACCAGCGGGAACAGCATCTTGACCGGGGCCGTTCGGGCGCGTTGGGCGGCGGCGGCCCGCCGCACCTCCCGTACGTCGGCGGCGAGCCTGGAGATCTCCTCGGACAGGGACGAGCCGATCGCCTCGGTCCGCGCCAACGCGCCGATCAACCGGCGGAGGTCGGGAAGCTCCAAGCGATCCCCCGCGGCCCTCAGCTCGTCGCGCCATCGCCCGCCGAGATCCGTCGCGTCGACGACCTCGCGCAGCGCGTCTGCCAGCGGACCCTCCGCGCCCTCGACCGCGCGACGGAACGCGAGCTGCGGCGGAAGCCCCGCCGAGGTCGCCACGGCCAGCAGGTCGAGCACGACCGGGATCTCCCGGTCCGCCGCCCTCGTCGCTCGGCGAGCCATCCGGGCAAGGACCAGGTCCGGGACGCGCCACGCGACGTAGGCGACCGGCAGCGCCACCGGGCCGGCGGCCGAGCCGAACACCACGAGCGTCGCCGCCGCCAACGCCACCTTGGCCCCGACCACCGCCCGCGGATCCCATCGGACGCCGGCGGTCTCGACCCTCGCCGACGCGCTCTTCGACACCCGGATGCCCCGAACCAGCGGCCACCGGCCGATCCGCTCGAAGGCGTTCGCTCGCCGAACGGGGTCTGGGCCCGTCGCCACGACGGTGCCGAGCGGATCGGGCTTCGGCCACAGGACGACCGAGCCGACCGCGGCGAGCGCCGCAGCGGCCGCCAAGATCCCCGCCGTCGTGGCCGTCACGGCTCGACGCGGAGCAGGCCGCGGATCCACAGGTAGGCCGCTCCCTGCAGCGCGAAACCAAGCCCGATCGCGGCCACGCCCGCGGGCGTCTCGTACGCGGCCTCCAGGTCCCCGCGAGCGACGACCGACAGGAACAGGAAGAACCCGATCGGCAACAGGCCGAGGATCGTGGCCGAGAGCCTTGCCTGTGCCGTCAGCGACTCGACCTCACGCGCCGCGCTCCGCCGAGACCGGAGCGTGCCGGCCAGGTCCTCGAGCGTCGTCGAGAGCGAGCCGCCCGTGCGCCGGTGCAGCTTCAGGACGCCGGCGACCAGCCTCGCGTCGGGTCCGCCGAGCTCCGCCGCCCAAGCGTCGATCGCCTCGTCCATCGGATCGCCGAGCTCGGTCCGGTCGACCAGCCGCCGAAACGTCGCTCCAACCGAGGGATCCAGCTCGTCGGCAGACAGCTCGATCGCCTGGAGCAGCGACCGGCCCGATCGAATGGCCGTGGCGATGAGGGCGACGGCCTCGGCGAGATGCTCCTGCATCCGGCGCTCGAGCCGGATGGCTCGCCGTCTCCGCACCAACCGAGGGGCGATCGCGACGGTGGCGATCGCCGCGAGCGAGCCCACGACTCCGGCGAACCGGTACCCGACGAACCCGGCCGCGGCCGCGCCCGCAACGATGAGGGGGCCCATCGGGAGGCGTGCCCCGACATCCGAAGGGAGTGCCTTCGGCTCGAACGGAGACAGGACGGCCGCCGCTCCCTCGCGCGACGCAGCCAACGCCACGAGCGATGCCGCCAGCACCGCGAGCCCAGCCGCGACGGTCGCGGCGATCACGCCGGTTCCTGGGTATCCACGCCGGGCTCGAGGCATCGCGGGTCGAGCTCCTCGCCGCGCTCCGCGAGCAGCGCGACGACCCTCGGCCACAGGCCCGTGCAGACGAACGCGCCGTGCCGCCCGATCCTTGGCCGGAAGCCGAAGATC
>JBKPKU010000105.1:0-79625 GCA_046731295.1 Actinomycetota bacterium | reverse complement strand
ACCGGTGACGCCGAGGGCGGCCCGAACGGCGTGTCGACCTCCACGGCCTCCGCGTCCGCGAGCAGCGAGTACAGGCCCGACCCTCCGAAAACCCCGATCTGCGCCCGGGTCACGAGGAGGACGACTCCTTGGCCTTGGAGGAGGAGGACCCGCCCTCCGAACCCGTCGAGGACCCGCCCTCCGAGCCCTTCGACGAGCCGTCGGACCCCCTCGACGAGGTGGACGTCGAGGCGCCGTCCGAGGACGGGGAGGAGGCGCCCTCGCCCTCCCGCTTGGGGCCCGACTTCGAGCCCGAGCGGCTGTCCGTGGCGTAGAAGCCCGAGCCCTTGAACACGATCCCGGCGGGGTGGAAGACCTTGCGCAGCGTGCCCCCGCACACCCCACAGGTGGTCAGTGGGTCCTCGGAGAAGCGCTGGAAGACCTCGATGTGCTGACCGCACGACGTGCACTCGTACTCGTAGGTCGGCATGAGGAAAGTGTATCCGGGTATGGATGCCTGACCGTGCCGGGAGGCCGCGATCGATCGGGCGGCTCCCCGGACCGGGCGGGTTGCCCCGTGGGGGTACACTCTCCGGCTCCCCGTAGCGGAGGTGCGATGACGAAGGTTCGAAAGGCCGTGATCCCGGCGGCGGGTCTGGGGACCCGGTTCCTGCCGGCGACGAAGGCGCAGCCCAAGGAGATGCTGCCGCTGCTGGACAAGCCGGCGATCCAGTACGTCGTGGAGGAGGCGGTGAGCGCCGGGCTGACCGACATCATCATCATCATCGGGCGGGGCAAGCATGCGATCGTGGACCACTTCGACCGCTCCTTCGAGCTGGAGCACTTCCTGGAGGCCAAGGGCAAGTTCGAGGAGCTGAAGGAGATCCGCGAGATCTCGGACATGGCCTCGATCCACTACATCCGCCAGCGCGACCCGTTGGGTCTCGGGCACGCCGTGGCGGCGGCCGAGGGGCACGTCCGCGACGAGCCGTTCGCGGTGCTGCTGGGCGACGACCTGATCATAGAGACCGTGCCGCTCCTTCAGAGCATGCTCGAGGCCCACGAGAAGTACGGCAGGAGCGTGCTCGGGGCGATGGAGGTCCGCCGGGAGGAGATCTCCCTGTACGGCTGCATCGAGCCCGATCTGGTGGAGAACGAGCACCTCGCGCGGGTGCGCTCGATCGTCGAGAAGCCCGATCCGACGGATGCGCCGTCCAACCTGGCGGCGATCGGCCGGTACGTACTCACCCCGGAGATCTTCGACTGCCTGCGCCGGACGCAACCGGGAGTCGGGGGAGAGCTCCAGCTCACCGACGCCATCAACATCCTGGCGCAGGAGCAGGCGGTGTACGCCTACGTGTTCGACGGCGGGCGGTTCGACGTCGGGAACAAGCTCGACTACCTGAAGGCGACGATCGAGCTCGCGAGCGAACGCGACGACATCGGCCAGGAGTTCCGCGACTGGCTGGCCGAGTTCGTCGAGCGCAAGAAGCTGGTCTGACCCCACCCGTCGGACCCGCCGATACACTGCCCGGATGGCGGCCCCCGGACACGTCCACGACCACGACAGCGGCGAGGGCCTGCTCCCGGTCGACGAGGCTCGCGAGCGCGTCCTCGAACGGATCAAGCCGCTGCAGCCGCTCGAGCTGCCGCTCACCGAGGCGTACGGCTGCGTCCTCGCCCGGGGCCTGACCGCCGAGCGCGACATCCCCGACTTCGCGTCCTCGGCGATGGACGGGTTCGCGGTGCGCTCGTCGGAGGTGGCCGCCGCCACGCCCTCCTCGCCGGTCGAGCTTCGCGTCGTCGGCCGCGCGATGATCGGTGAACGACCCGAGGGCACGGTGGGTGGTGGTGAGGCGTTCTCGATCGCGACGGGCGCTCCGGTTCCCGCCGGCGCCGACACGATCGTGCCGATCGAGAACGCTGAGCCGGGGGACGGGGTCGTTCGGATCCTGGCGGGTTCACCGGAGGGCAAGCACGTGCGTCCGAGCGGCGAGGACGTTCGCGCGGGCGAGACGCTCGTGCAGGCCGGCCGTCGGTTGCAGGCACCCGAGCTGGGCCTGCTCGCCACCGCGGGCCTCTCCCATCCGCCGGTCCATCCGCGACCTCGCGTGGTCATCTTGTCGACGGGCGACGAGCTGATCCCGCCGTCGAGGAGCGCCGAATACGGCCAGGTCCACGACTCGAACGCCTACACGCTCTTCGCCGCGTTGCGCGAGGCGGGCGCCGTGCCGAGGATCGCCGGCATCGTCCGCGACGAAGTCGATTCCTTCAAGGAGCTGGTGCTGTCGAACCTCACGCAGGCCGACGCGTTCATCTCGTCGGGTGGTGTGTCGGTCGGCGAACGGGACGTCGTCAAGTCGGCGTTCTTCCGCCGGGGCGAGGTCGACTTCTACAAGGTCGCGATGCAGCCGGGGATGCCGCAGGGGTTCGGGGAGATCGAGGGCAAACCGTACTTCGGGCTGCCCGGCAACCCGGTGAGCGTGTTCGTGAGCTTCGAGGTGTTGGTGCGACCGGCGCTCATGAAGATGATGGGCCGCCGGCAGCTGTTCAGGCCCGAGGTGCAGGCCACGGTCGAGGACGACATCACCGGGCCGGCCGGCAAGACGCAGTTCGCGCGCGTTCGTGTTCGGCGGACCGGGGAGGGGTGGTTGGCGACCCCCACGGGCGGCCGGGGGTCGAACCTGATCGCCACGGTCGCCAGGGCCAACGGGCTGGCCGTGGTGCCGGCGGGCACGCAGACCGCGATCGCGGGCAGCTCGGTCAAGGTCATGCTGTTCCGCTCGATGGAGGACTGAGGCGATGTCACGACCCGCGGGTGCCGCCGAACCGGAACCGGTGGCGCGCATCGTCGAGGTCGGCGGCAAGAAGGTCACCGAGCGAGAGGCGGTCGCCGAATGCATAGTGTCGATGACGCCCGAGGCCTGCGCGCAGCTCGTTGCCGGCACGCCGAAGGGCAACCCGCTCGAGGCGGCCCGCATCGCGGGCGTGATGGGCGTCAAGCGCACGCCCGACCTGCTGCCGTTCTGTCATCCGATCGCCGTCACCGGCGCCGAGGTTGTCGTCGAGCCCGACGTACGGGCCGGCACGATCCGCGTCCGTACCACGGTGCGCGCATGGGACCGCACCGGCGTCGAGATGGAGGCGCTCACGGCGGCGGCGGTCGCCGCGCTCAGCCTCTACGACACAGCGAAGGCGTTCGATCGCGCCGCGCAGATCGACGGTCTGCGACTGATCGAGAAGCGCGGCGGCAAGAGCGGTCGTTACGTGGCGGAGTGAATCCACGAGCGTGTTTCGACTCGATGCAACGAACTTGCGCGAGGTGTTTGTAGCCCCATAGTCTCGGTGCTACGTTCCAAACCCAACCCAACATCTTGTGTTGGACCGGGGATCCGAACACACGGGGGTTGGTTGGTGGGTTGGATGTTGCTCGCGGTTCTGGTTCTCTTGTGGGCTGCATTCCTCGTCCCTTCGTGGAGGGGAGCGTCGGACAAGAGCATGAGGGACTTCGAACGGAACATGGATCTGCTCGCAGGAACCGAATCGCAGGGGCGCTGGATCGTGACACCGCGCAAGGGGACGACGTTCATCGGTCGTCGCGCGCGCGCGCAGGTTCGCGCGCGTGAGCGTCGACGCCGCGTCCTCACCATGTTGATCGAGGCGCTCGTCGTCACGGCCCTGATCGGGCTCGTCCCGCCGCTGCGGGCGATGTGGTATGCGACCGCGCTCGTCATCATGCTGCTCGGCGCCTACGTTTGGGCGCTGTTGACGCTGAAGGCGCGCGCGGGGGGCACGCGTTCGCCCGCCCAGCCGGTGGCCGAGGCCGTGCCGGTCGCCTCGGCGCCGGCGCGGCAGCGGTACGCGGCAGAGGGGTCCAGCCGCACGGCCCGCGCGGCGTTCAACGGACTCCCGGTGTTCGGCGACGACCTTGTCAACATCGTCGTCCGGCCGGCCGCCGAGGCCGACGCGGCCCGCATCTGACCGAGCTTCCGACCGGTACCGTCTAAGCTTCGCGCGTGGAGCTCGACGACATCTCCGAGGCCATCCGGAGCCGGTTCGACGCGAGGATGCAAGCGCGTGAGCGCGCGCTCCCCGCGTCGCGCCACGCGATCCGATGCTGCGCGAACGCGATCCGAGCGATCCATCGCGGCGAGTTCGACCTCGCGCATCGGCTGATGGACGAGGCCCGAGTGGCCATCGACGACGGTCTCGGGGCCGTCGCTTCGCATCCCGACATCCGTTACGCGGGCTATCTGCAGGACGCGCAGAAGGAGTACGCGGAGGCGCGGCTGACCGAGGTCGTCGTGAATGGCGGCAAGGACGTCCCCACGCCAGACGAGCTTGGCGTGGAGGACGCGCCATACCTGAACGGGATGGCCGAGGCGATCGGCGAGGCCCGCCGGCGCGTGCTCGACCTGTTGCGCGAGGGACGGGTCGACGACGGCGATGCGGTGCTGGTCTCGATGGAGGACCTGTACTCGGTGCTTGTGACGATCGACTATCCCGACGCGATCACGGGCAACCTGCGGCGCTCGACCGACGTCTCGAGGAGCCTGCTCGAGAAGACGCGCGGCGACCTCGCGGTGGCGCGGGTGTCGCAGGAACTGCACGACGCGCTCGAACGCCACGCACGAGAGGTTCGCGGGCGGGGCTGATGCGGCTCTCTGCTACCCTTGCCCGGTCCCGGGGGTGTAGCTCAGTCCGGTAGAGCACTGCCTTCGCACGGCAGGGGTCAGGGGTTCAAATCCCCTCACCTCCACGATTGAATCCGCTGGTCTGGCGGCGGTCTTGGCCCCCTCGAAGCACGCGAGCAGGAAGCAGATCTGGGTGTCGCGATCGCCATCGTGCGAGGCGCGCGGAGCCTCGTCGGGGTCGCCGCTCACCCCGCCTGTCCCCGATCCCGTGGTGCGGCGCCATCACTTCGTCTGGGCTGCGATCCGACCTCGGCCGGCGACGTCCCCTCTCAACCACATGCCGCTGTCGCCGGCGCGGGGCGCGTTCTGATGCGCCGAGCAGACTACGGACGCCCTCAGCAGGCCGGCGCACCCAAACGGGTGCGGGGGCTCGGGCGACCGCGCATACTCCCTCGGTGGGAACCCGCAGCCGAGTCCGTCGGCGGACGTGGACCCTCACCCTGCTGCCCGCCATCGCGCTGGCCGCAGGGCTCACGCTGGCGATCGCGCCGTGGGCCGGGCGGTCGACCGAGATCCCGTCCACGTTGGCTGCCCACCCGGCGGTCCGCCATCCCCGGTCGGTCGCACCCGCGTCCCGACGACCGGACCCGCGGCTCGTCCCGTTTGCCCGCTTCCACGACATCCAGCTGTTCCTGCCTGCGGTGCACGTCATCTGTGTCTGCTACCACGAGGCGTCGTACGACCACGCGATGCGATTGCAGCCCCTCGGCCGCCTCGAACGGGACTACAACCGGACGAAGTTTGCGCGCGACACCCCCAACACCGCGGGGCCGTCCTACGTGATCATGTCCAGTCGCGGTCGGGCCACGCCAGCCACCTCGGCGGTCGATCTGGTGCTGCCAGAAGGTACGCCGTACCTGGCACCGGTGGACGGCGTGGTCAAGAAGGTGCGCGCGTATCGCCTGTACGGCCGATACCCCGACGTCGAGCTCTCGATCCGACCGGAGGACGATCCCGCCTTCCAGGTAGTGATGATCCACCTAGACGGGGTGCGGGTCCGGCCGGGTGACTCGGTCGTCCAGGGAGTCACACACTTGGGCGAGCCCCGAGTCTTCCCGTTCTCCTCGCAGAGCGCCTACTACGTGGGTGGGCACCATCCCCACGTGCACCTGGAGATCGTCGACCCTCGTCTGGTAGCTCCGTCAGGCTGAATCGCGCTCGACGTTTCCCGAAGCCCGTGGCGGTGGGCCAGCCTCAATCGCGCTCGACGTTTTCCGAAGCCCGTGGCGGTGGGCCAGCCTCTTTCAGCCGCGAGAGGCATCCGGTGCCTCTCCGCGCTCGGACAACGCTACGGCCATGGCTGGTCTAGTTAGATACTCGTTGGCCGGCCTATGCTCTGCGGATGTCGGATGCGATGATCGACGCCGCGGTCGATCTCCTAGACGATTCGTTGGCGGCGGTACGTGCCGCGATCGCGGACGCGCCGGTCGAGGCGCTGGCGTGGCGGCCACCGGCCGAGGACGCGAACCCGCTCGTGGTCCTAGCCGTGCACGCGATGCACAGCACGAGGTGGTGGCTGAGCGTGGCAACCGATGCCCCCATGCCCGAACGCGACCGCCCGTCGGAGTTCCAGGCCACCGCAGCCGACCCGGACGAGCTGCGATCGTTCGTCGAGAAGATGAGCGAGGAGTGCCGGGTTCTCCTGGTCTCCACAGAGCGGTTCGACCCGACAGCCACCTGGACGAGTCCGACCGACGGCGACGTCGTGACGCGCGGCTGGGCGTTGCTCCACGCGCTCGAGCATCTCCGCGAGCACGCGGCCCAGGCGCTCCTCACACGGCAGCTCTGGCGCGCTCACCTGGATTGAGTCTCCGTAACGCGACCTGGCCGCCAGCGCACAAAGCGCCAGAACAGCATTGAGTCCATCGGTGCGGGATCGTGGCCTGGGTGAGGTCTGGCGGCCCGATAGGCCTGGCGATAGCCGGGGGCACGAGCACCATCGCGACGTTCTCGCCGAGATCACCAGGAGATGAGACAGGCCCGTGGCGCGGAAGTCGCGTTCGAGCGCGGGGTCCAGCCATGAGTCGTCGCCGAGCGCGAGCCCGAGCAGCAGCCCGGCCTCGCGCGGCGGGAACGAGGACAGGATCGAGCGTCCGGCCAGCGCTCGGAACGACTGCGCCCACCGGACCGGCGCGAAGGGCGCCGGCCCGAGGCGCTCGGCCTCGTCCACCTCCAGCTCGGCCGAGATCCCACGCCGGAGCAGGAACTGGGCGAACCCGCCGTCCTCGACCGGCCGGATCGAGCCGGTGACCCGCAGGACGTCGCCGCGAACCGCGGTCGGGGGCGCCTCGCGGCCCGAGAGCCACACGGTCTCTCGGACCGACGCCGTGCCCTCGTCCCACGCGACCGCGCGCACGTCGAGGATCGCCGACCACCGGTCGCGCTCGGACGCTGGGTCCGTGCGGAGCGAGCCCTCGACGGTGACGTCCGCCGGCGCGATGCGGGCGACGACCGCGCCCTGGACGCGATGCTCGTGCACGGTCCCCCACCCGACGGCGAGCAGAAACGAGCCGACGAGTGCCACCAGCAGCGCGGGGATTGCCGAGTGGAGGGCGCTCGGCGGCGCGACCGCCTCGACGAGATCGCGTCGGTCGCGTCGGATCATTCCAGCGCGCTCGAGCGCCGGATCGTCGCCGCACGAGCGTGGCGCGCCCGCGATCGAGGCGGCGAGCAGCGCCGCGCCGCCGAGCAACCACACCCACGCGTCCGCGAACGCCCCGATCCGCGGCTGCGCCAGCAGGCCCGCCCACAGCGCGGCGGCGAGGGCGGGCGTGACCCACGCGCTCACACCGTGACGAGCTCCCGGATGTCCTCGAGCGTCGCGTCGCCGATCCCGCTCACGTCGAGCAGCTGGTCGACCGAGGCGAACGCCCCGTTCTCGGTCCGGTAGTCGACGATCGCCTGGGCGATCACCTCGCCGACGCCGGGTAGCGCCTCGAGCTCGGTGGCGCTCGCCGTGTTGACGTTGATCAGGACCCCCGCGACGACCCCGCCGGCCGAGCTCCCCGACGCTGGGGGCGCCACGCCCTCCTCACCCTCCTTCCGGACGAGGACCTGGGTCCCGTCGACGAGCGGGGCTGCCAGGTTCAGCGACTGCATCATCGCGCCCGACCTAGCGCCGCCGGCCGCGTCGATCGCGTCGATCACGCGCGCGCCCTCCTCGAACTCGTACACGCCCGGGTGCCGAACCCAGCCCGCGACGTCCACCAGCAGGACCACCTCGGGGGACGGGCTCGCGGAAGCGGCGGGTGCCGGCACCTCGCTCCCCGGCGTTCCGGCGGTGACCGGGATCGGCCTGGGCAGGGAGCGCACGTACCACAGGCCGGCGCCGACGAGCGTCACGCCGAGGAGCGCCACCAGCCCGATGAGCTCGGCGCGCGACAGCGCCGAAAGGCGTTCGCGGATCGATCCCTCGGACACGGGCGCCTCCCTCCAAGGGGGAGGACGGGTTCGGGAGGCTAGACGGCCCGGGCGGTCGGAACCGTGACGTGGTTCACATCGGGCTTGATCGACTCGAGCGCGGCCGCGGGCGGGATCGCGACCTCGTGCTCGCCGGGCGCCAGCACCGGCAGCCAAAACGAGAACGACGCGCCGCCCTGGGGAGCGTCCCCCACCTCGAGCTCTCCTCCGTGCGCCCGGACGAGGCCGCGCGAGATGTACAGGCCGAGGCCCGCCCCCGGCGCGCCAGAGTCGTCGGCACGGCGGAATCGCTCGAAGATCGCCTCCCGATCGGCCTCGGCCACCCCGGGACCGGCGTCTCCAACCTCGAAGCGCGCACGACGCTCGTCCGCCGTGACGGTGACCACTATCGGCGAGCCCGCAGGCGAGTATTGCCGCGCGTTGTGGAACAGGTTCGTCAGCACCCGCACGATCGCGTCGGCGTCGCACACCACGGGGCCGTCGAACTCGATGTCTGTCCGCAGCCGGTGCATCGTCCCAGATGCCCGCGCCGCGTCGGCGATCAGATCGTCCGCCTCCACCGGCGCCATGGCCAGGTGGAGCACGCCGTCCTGGATCCTGGAGATCGTGAGCAGGTCCTCGACCAGCCGTGACAGGCGCTCGGCCTGGCTCTCGGCCCCCTCGATCAGCTCGGCCCGGACGGCCTCATCGAGCGCCGCGCCATGTTCCTTCAGCGTGGTCAGCACGCCGAGGATCGCGGCCAGCGGCGTCCGAAGTTCATGCGCCGCAACGCCGACGAACTCGGTCCTGGCGAGGTCGACGCGGCGCAGACGCGCGACCTCGGCGCGCTCCAGGCCGAGCTGGCGGGCGTTCGACTCCGCGATCGCCTCCATCTCGGCGCGCCTCTGCCGCTGGTCCACGCGCTGGAGGGAGAGGATGCCCACGGCGAACCCCGCAACCAGGAGCAGGGTCGGCCGATAGAGGCGGCCGGTCCATATGCCATCGCCCCGCGAGAGCACCACCGCGTTCACGACCGCGAGCCCGAGCGCGACCCCGACCGTCTCGACGATGCCGAAGCGCAGCGCGACCGCGACGATCACGATCAGGTACAGCGTCCAGAACTCGCTGCTTCCGCCGCCGGTCGCCATGACCCACGCCGTCACGAGGCCAACGTCGAGCACCAGCGCGATTCCCCGGCCCGGCACCGACGAGCCCTCGCCGCGCGTGGCGATCACCAGCGACACGAACGCGTAGACGCCCGCCGACACCAGGATGACCACCGCGGCCGACCCCGCCTCGTCGCGGATGCCCGCCGAGCCCAGGAAGATCAAAGCGACGACCCCGAGCACGCAGATCCGCAGCGCCGCGATCGTTCGCTTGGTCCGAAGGAACCTCGACAGGCGCGCCGGCGCGCCGGCGGCGTCCGGGTCGTTGGGCCGCGTGTCGGTCGCGCTCATACCCTCCTCGGTCAGCGGGAGCGCGATCTCCGGCACGCGGAAGCGGACCACGCTCCGGTCCTGCAGGAGGTATCGGATGCGGGGAACCAGGAGTTGAACGGAGCAACGCGGCTCGAGCGTGGCCGCTAACCGGCCGTGACCAGGTTCACCAGGCGCGGGGCCCGGACGAACGTCTTGGTCACCAGGCGGCCGTCGAGCGCGTCACGCACCTTCCCCGAGCCGAGCGCGAGTTCGCGGCAGACGTCCTCGTCGGAGTCGGCGTCGACCTCGATCCGGTCGCGGACCTTGCCGTCGACCTGGACGACCAGCGTCACGCGTTCCTCGCGCGCCAGCTCCTCGTCGAACGACGGCCACATCGCGAGATGCACGCTTGCCTCGTTGCCCAGGACCTCGCGCCACAGGTCCTCGGCCGCGAACGGCGCGAGCGGCGCGAGCATCAGCGCGAGCGCCGAGGCCGCCTCCCGGGCTCCCCCGCCCGCGTCCAGCGCCGAACGCATCTCGTTGCTTAGCACCTGCAGCTTGCTGATCGCCACGTTGAACCGGAACCGCTCCATGTCGTCGGTCACGGCCCTGATCGTCCGGTGCGTGATGCGCCGCAGCGACTCGGGGTCGGCCTCGTCGCGTTCGGCCGCCTCGCCCACCGCCGCGAACACGCGGTTCAGCCAGGTCGTGACGCCGGGCCGGCGTTCGGGATCGGGGGCGATCAGCTTCCAGTCGATGTCGTCCTCGAACGGCCCGGCGAACAGGATCATCAGCCGCATCGTGTCCGCGCCCCAGCGTTCCACGAGCGGCATCGGCTCGACGATGTTGCCCTTGGACTTGCTCATCGACGCGCCGCCGAAGATCACCTGCCCCTGGTTCATGAGCCGCAGCATCGGCTCGGTGAACGGGACCAGACCCATGTCGTAAAGCACCTTCGTGAAGAAGCGGCAGTACAGCAGGTGCAGGATCGCGTGCTCCACGCCACCGATGTATTGCGAGACTGGCATCCATCTCCCCACGTCGTCGGGATCGAAGGGCCCGGCCTCGTCGTGCGGCGAGCAGTACCTGAAGAAGTACCAGGACGAGTCCACGAACGTGTCCATCGTGTCGGTGTCGCGCTTGGCCGCCTCGCCGCATATCGGACAGGTTGCGTTCACGAACGCGTCGTGCCGCGCGAGCGGTGACTCGCCGCCCGGACGGAAGTCCACGTCCTCCGGCAGCTCGACGGGGAGCTGGTCGTCGGGGACGGGCACCTCGCCGTGGTCGGGACAGTGGATGATCGGGATCGGCGCGCCCCAGTACCGCTGGCGGCTGATCAGCCAGTCGCGCAGCCGGTAGGTGACGGCGGCCTTTCCCTTGCCATGCTCCTCGAGCCACTCGACGACCCTGGCGATCGAATCGGGCGAACGGACGCCGTCGAACGGCCCCGAGTTCACCATCACGCCCTCGTGGTCGTAGGCCTCGGTCATGCTCTCGGGGTCGCGCCGCTCGCCCTCGGGCTGGACGACGACGCGGATCGGCAGGCCCTGTGCCCGGGCGAACTCGAAGTCACGCTGGTCGTGCGCCGGCACGCCCATGACGGCGCCCGTCCCGTACTCCATCAGCACGTACTGGGCCACGAACACCGGCACCTTCTCGCCGTTGACCGGGTTCACGGCGTGCACTCCCAGCCGGACGCCCTCGCGGCTTTCGGCCTGCTCCCGGTTGGTGAGCGGGGTCGATCTCAGCTCGTCGAGCAGCCGCCCGGCCTCCTCCGCCGTGCCGCCCGCCTCGGCCAGTTTCGGCACCAACGGGTGCTCCAGCGCGAACACGAAGAACGTCACGCCCCACAGCGTGTCCGGGCGCGTTGTGAACACCTCGACGGCGTCGCCGGTCTCGGCGATCTCGAACGTGACGGACGCGCCCTCCGAACGCCCGATCCAGTTGCGCTGCATCGTCAGGACGCGCTGGGGCCAGGTGACCAGCGTGTCGACGTCGTCCAGCAGCCGCTGCGCGTAGTCCGTGATCTTGAAGAACCATTGCGTCAGGTCGCGGCGCACCACCGGCGTGCCGCAGCGCTCGCACGCGCCGTTGATCACCTGTTCGTTGGCCAGGACCGTCTGGTCCTTCGGGCACCAGTTGGTCGGCGCGTTCTTGCGGTAGGCCAGGCCGCGTTCGAACAGGCGCAGGAACAGCCACTGTGTCCATTGGTAGTACTCGGGGTCGCACGTGTTGAGCCGCCGCGTCCAGTCGAACGACATCCCCATCCGGCGGAACGAGCGGGCCTGCTGCTCGATGTTGGCGTAGGTCCACTCCTTGGGATGGATCCCGCGCTTGATGGCCGCGTTCTCCGCCGGCAGGCCGAACGCGTCCCAACCGATCGGGTGCAGCACGTTGTGCCCCCGCATCGCGGCAAAGCGCGCCACTGCGTCCCCGCCACTGAACGCCTCCGCGTGGCCCATGTGGAGGTCGCCGGAGGGGTAGGAGAACATGTCGAGCGCGTAGAAGCGTGGGCGGCGGTCCTCGGGGTCCTCGGAGGCTCGGTACAGCCCCTCGGACTCCCAGCGCTCGATCCACTTCGGCTCGATCTCGGACGGGTCGTAACGGCGCATGGTCCCCGCATGGTAACGAACGGGTGGCGCAGACCCGGGAACCGCTAGCGGGCCTTGGTCCCCCGCAGCTTGTCGAGCTCACGCGCGAGCCGCTTGGTCTCCATCGAGATCCCGCGGTGTTCGGCCTCGGCAGCCCGGACGCGCTCACGGCCCTCGGCGCGCTTGCGTTCGAGCTCCTCGAGCCGGGCCTTCTCGCGCTCGACGGTCTCGACAGCGCGGCGTTCGCGTACCTCGGTCGCCCGCAGCTCGCGCTCGAGGCGCCTTGCCTCGGCGGCCATCGGGTCGGGCTTGGCCGGCGCGGCGCCCTGCCGGCCGCCCTCCAGGACCCGAAGGCCATCGCCGCCGAACGAGGTCGGCGGGCGAAGCGGTTTGACGAGCCGCCCCGAACGCAGGAGGGCGCCCGCCTCTTCGTCGACCGCGGCAGCCTCGAGCGTGGTCACGACCGCGTCGCCGTTGGCCGCGGAAGCCGACCCGGAGCGCTCGAGGATCGCGGTTGCCTTGCCGGCGAGCTCGGACACGAGGCGGCGGCGCTCGTCGGTCGCCTCCCGCAGGGACTCGACGTCCCCGCCGGAGATCGCTCGCCGTTGCGCGTCCCGCAGCCTCCCGCCGAGCTCGAGCAGCTCCCCGATCGCCTCGGGGTCTTGGCGCGCGAGCACGTTCAGGGCCCACGCCGAGACCACGGGCTTGCGGAGGGCCTTCACTCGCTTGCTTCCATCCTTGTCACCGGCCGCGACCAGCTCCTTCGCGAGCGTGTCGCGATCGGGTGTGAAGCGGTCGAGCTCGCTTGCGTACAGCCCGTCGATGCGCTCGTCGATCGGATCGGTCACGAGGCCTCCTCGGCGACTCGGTCGGGAAACGCCCGCTCGAACCAGGCGACGTCCCAGTATCGCCCGAACTTGCGCCCCTGCTCGGTGAATGTTCCCACGTGACGGTAGCCGAACCGCTCGTGCAGGTGGACCGAGGCCGGGTTCGGCAGTGCGATCCCGGCGCAGGCGCGGTGGACGTCCTCGGTCTCGAGCTCGGACAGCAGTGCCTGCAGGAGCGCCGAGCCGACGCCGCGACCGATCGAGCCGTGATCGACGTAGATGCTCGTCTCGACCGACGGCGCGTAGGCGGCGCGCGACCGGTAGGTCGAGCTCGATGCGTAGCCGAGCACTCGCTCGTCCTTACGCGCGACGAGCAGCCGGTGCCGCCCGCGCTCGCCGAACCCCTCGAACCATGCCCGCCACCAGTCGTCCGTTCGAGGCTCGACCTCGAACGTGGCCGGCGAGGTGCGCACGTAGTGGTGGTAGATCTCGGCGATCGCACCGAGATCTCCCGACGACGCCGGCCCGATCCGGATGCACCCTCCGTCCATGTGTCCGATTCTTCCGCGCGCCGGCGATCTCGGGGTTACGGGGACGTAACGCCTCGGGCCTCTGGTGGTGGACCTAGCTGGACGATGTGTGAACCGCCTCCCGCTCCTGTCCGCGCTACGAAGTCAAGCATCTACCTAGGGGCCTCCGGCTCTCCCCAGTCAGCCAGAAGCGCCCCCGATCAGCCGGGCCTCGTCGTGAGTGGACGGGCCTGAGTGGAAGTCTTGGTGTCGGAGGGGCGACTCGAACCACAAGCCGACCACTCTTCGTCAGAGGGGCCTTCGCAGCTTCGTGACGAACGGATCATGAGTATCTCTCGGGGCGGTTGTGTCCATGGCCCCTACGGGGCGCTCTCGATCGTCCTCTTGATGTCCCGCAGTGGCACCCGGATCAGCGCCCGTCGGGTGCGCCCACCATGTAGGTCTGCGCCTCCTCGTCAAGATAGGCGATCGTTCCGGTCACCGTTCGACGGTAGCCACCTGGGGATTCGAGCTCGAAGGAGACCTTGCGCTCCCCGGAGACCGTGCGCGGATCGAGCGGCGCTGCCGGACGAACCCGGGATCGGGTTGGCGTCTCGAACTCGACCGGGTCTTGCAGGATGATCGACATGATGCCTCCCATGGTCGGGGGGCTGCCGGCGGCCTCTTCACAGACAGTCCCGTTTGCTAGCTGGATCAGAAGTCCATGTCCCCGGGCCCTCCGGGCATGTCCGGTGCCGTCTCCGGCCTCGTAGCCACGACAGCCTCGGTCGTCAAGAACAGCGCTGCGATCGAAGCGGCGTTCTGAAGCGCGCAGCGAGTGACCCGTGCCGCATCGACGATGCCCGCCTTGAACATGTCGACGTACTTGCCCGTAACCGCGTCCAGGCCCCACCCCGGGTCGAGCGCGCGGACCTTCTCCAGCACCACGCCGCCCTCAAAGCCTGCGTTCGCGGCGATCTGCTTGGTTGGCTCTTCGAGGGCGCGGCGAACGATGCCCACGCCCGTGAGCTCATCGCCTTCGAGATCGACCTTGTCCAGGGCCGCCTGCGCCTGCAGCAGCGCCACGCCCCCGCCCGCCACGATCCCCTCCTCGACCGCCGCCTTGGTCGCCGAGACGGCATCCTCGATGCGGTGCTTCCTCTCCTTCAGCTCCACCTCGGTGGCCGCACCAACCTTGATGACGGCCACGCCGCCGGAGAGCTTGGCGAGGCGTTCCTGGAGCTTCTCTCGGTCGTAGTCGGAATCCGTCTTGTCGATCTCGACCTTGAGCTGGTTGACCCGACCCTTGATCTCGTCCGGCTTGCCGCCGCCTTCGACGATCGTGCTGTCGTCCTTGGTCACGACCACCTTCCGTGCGCTGCCGAGCAAGTCGAGCGTGACGTTCTCGAGCTTGAGCCCGACCTCACTGGAGATGACTTGCCCACCCGTGAGGATGGCCAGGTCCTGCAGCATCGCCTTGCGGCGGTCGCCGAAGCCAGGGGCCTTGATCGCCACGGAGCTGAACATGCCGCGGATCTTGTTCACGACCAGCGTGGCCAGCGCCTGCCCCTCCATGTCCTCTGCGATGATCACGAGCGGCCGGGGAGCCGAGAGGATCTTCTCAATGAGCGGAAGCATGTCCTCCACCCTGGAGACCTTGCTCTCGACCAGCAGGACGTAGGGGTCCTCGTAGGAAACCTCCATCCGTTCCGGATCGGTGACGAAGTAGGGCGAGATGTAGCCCTTGTCGAACCGCATCCCCTCCACGAACTCCAGCTCCATGCCGAACGTCTGGGACTCCTCGACGGTGATGACGCCGTTCTTGCCCACCTTGTCCATGGCCTCGGCGATCTGTGCGCCGATCTCCGGATCAGCCGCGGAGATGGAAGCCACGTGCTCGATGTCGGCCTTGCTCTCGATGTCTATCGCCTGGTGCCCGATCGACTCCACCGCCGCTTCCACGGCGGCCTCGATGCCGCGCTTGAGCGCCATCGGGCTGGCGCCGGCGGTCACGTTCCGAAGGCCCTGCTTCACCATGGCCTGGGCCAACACGGTGGCAGTGGTCGTCCCGTCGCCCGCCACGTCGTTGGTCTTCTTTGCGACTTCCTTGACGAGCTGGGCCCCGATGTTCTCCTGCGGGTCCTCGAGGTCGATCTCGCTCGCGATCGAGACGCCGTCGTTGGTGATCGTCGGCGCGCCCCACTTCCTTTCGAGCACTACGTTGCGGCCCCTCGGCCCGAGCGTGATCTTGACCGCCTTGGCGACCTGGTCGAGTCCCCGCTCCAGTGCTCGGCGCGCCTCCGTGTTGAACGTGATCAGCTTGGCCGTCATCTCATTCCCTCCGTCGTCGAGTGGAGCTTCCCCATGGACTGCAGGGCGGACGGTGGAGCTGCCAGCCCAATGATGCCGTCCTGCTCATCTCCCGATTGCGCCCACCGGGCGCCGCAGTAGTAGCAGGCCGTGCGTGTTGGGGTCTGGACGTACACCATTTGTATCTTCGTGCAGACGGGGCACCTGACCACGGGGCCGCCTCCTTCTGGATCCTCGAGATTCGTGGGAGGCGAGGGGCGGGTGGGCCGCTGGGCCACGGGTCGGTCGCTACGCGCGAACCGCAGTTTGTTCCTGCACGATCAGTGTACTCGGTTGCCGGCCCGGCAAGATGCTTCCGATGCTCATCGTGCCTGCTTACGCTCCCACTGGCGCCGATGGCGCCGCTGAACGGCAAAGGAGGAGCCGTGGTCGTCGCCGCGCCGAAGAAGCCCATCCATCCCGCGCTGCTCGAGCTCGGGGAAGAGCGCGCCCGAAGCGTTCAGAATCGGGTCGCCCGATGCGATCACGAGGTTCGCGGGATCGATGTGGTTCGCCTATCTCCACATCGCCTGGTTCTCGATCTGGATCGCGTTGGGGATCGAGCGTTACCCGTACGGGTTGCTGACCATGATCGTGTCGCTCGAAGCCATCTTCCTGTCGACGTTCGTGATGATCAGCCAGAATCGCCAGGACGACGCCCGCAGACACCTGGCCGACCAGGAATGGCGGATGGTGCAGTCCGAGGAACAACAGAACGTCGAGCTGATCGGGCTCTCCAACCAGATCCTCGATCTGACCAAAGCGATCCACCAGCTGACGCTGGCGCACACTGCAGCCGTCGACCGTCCGACGTCCGACTCGACGTGAGACACTAGTTGCAGACACTCAGCGGGACCGCTCGCGAAGAGCCGTGGGCCGCCCCCCGAACGAGGGAGGGCACCATGTCCATCACGATGTCGGATCCGGCCACTTGTCTGCTCGATCTTCCGCCCCCGCCGATCGGACCGCCGCCACCGGAGTCCAAGAGCGAGAAAGTCGCTACCGCCCAAAGGGCCACGTCATGAGACCACGACGGAGCGGGTCCTTCACCGTCTACACGGCCCGCGGCAGTGGCTCGTATCGAAGCCGCACCAGGGCGGATTCCGCGGCGCGATGGGTTGCCCAGGTGACCGGGGAGACCGTCACCGTCGTGAACGAGGGCACAGGGCAGAGCTGGGAGGTATCGGTTGCACGGGTGCCGAGGTCCGTCGTGAGCCCTCCGCGCGTCGTGGGTCTGCCCGGAACGCGTACACTCGCGCCAACGGCATAAGCCGATGGAAGAAGGCTCCGATGAGATCGCTCTGGTTGCTAGCAGCAGCGATCGGCGCCGCAGTTCTCATCTTCACCCACGCGAGCTTGGTGGGTGTTGTGACCGGCGTCGCGTTCCTCGGACTGTCCGTCCTCTTGCTGTTGAGGCCGGTTGGTCGCACCGCGCTCCGTAGTTGATTCACACGTACACCCGCGTCCTCGGGGTCACCCGCCGCTTGTGCGGATGAGCCCCGAAGGTAGCGAGCAAGGCCCCGGAAGTGTGCGCGTCCCCCTCCCGGTGCTCCGATCGACAGAACCGAGCGCACGAGTCGCGTCTCGTAGAGACTCGCGCCCCAGCGTCCTCCACTGCCGTTCCCCATCTGGGTTCAACAAGCTGGCGACCGTGTCCAGGTCACCGGTGGCTTCGGCAGCTGGGAGGCGGCCACGACCAGACACGCCATGCATTAGACCGTTACCGCCGTCGACACGCTCCCACAGTTGTCATTGGCCGGCTCCTTAGATCAGATCCCCCCTCTGCCACGTCTTTTCGGCGACATCGACCTCAGGAAGCCACTGGCCTTGCCTCAACACAGCGATCCCGACATAGACGCGGGCCACTTCTCCCCACGGGAATACATCCAAGTCCGAGGTCCTGTCGGCCGGGTCGCGGCGGCGCAGCCCGATCTCAACGGCGTGAGGCAACAGGCTGACGTCCTCGGCGTCGGCAACTCGAACGCGCCCGTCGCGCAAGAACACGAGGGCCTTTCGATCCATCTGCTCGTCCCCGCCCATCTCGTCCTCCCGACCGACACCGCTCTCGGGGCCAGATCCGCTCAAGGAGTGTAGTGATCACGCATCACCGAGCCCGGACGGCAGGCTCGCCACCGCCGGTCGGCTCAGGCTCCCAGCGCGGATCCACGACGATGCCGGCTGACGGTCTCAGGACGCGAGCCCCGATAACTGCGGCCTGGTCGGCGGAGAGCTAGTCCCAACGTCGACGCGGCCGCCGTCATGAGGATCTTCGATCTCCGGGCCCGAGCCATATGCCGCGCTCGCGCTGGATGTTCCCATCGACGGTACCGAGAGCCCACGACTCAACGACGGCTGCGGCAGCTCGCGAACGAGCGCGAGAAGCTGCTGCGCGCCTACTACGCCGACGCCATCGACGTTCAGATCCTGAAGCGCGAGCAGGCCCGGATCAACACCGAGGTAACAGAGGCAGAGTCACAGCTCGCGACGGATGGGGAGAAGCTGAATCAGGCAAACCAGATCATCGACCTCGCCCTCGACATCGCGAAGGACTGCGCGTCGAGCTACCGGAAGGCGAAGCCCGAAGTCCGCAGGATGTGGAACCAAGCCTTCTTCGAGACGATCCGCGTCCGGGACAGCGCGATCGCAGACTTCGCGTACGAGGAGCCCTTCGCATCCCTGCTCGGTTCACACAAGGGCTCGATGGTGGACCCAAGGGGATTCGAACCCCTGACCTTCTGGCTGCCAGCCAGACGCTCTACCAGCTGAGCTATGGGCCCGTGGGTGGGTCAGTCTAGCGAACCGGCCGCGGCGTGCTCCGAACCGTTCCATCGAACGCGCGGGGCATCTCGCCACAGGCGCTCGAGGTCGTAGTATTCGCGCTCCTCCTCGGCGAACACATGGATCACGACGTCCACGTAGTCGAGCAGCACCCACCTCGAATCGGCCTCGCCCTCCCGGCGGACAGGCCGCTCGCCCATCTCGCGGACGGCTTTCTCGACCTCCTCGACGATGGTCTTGACCTGTCGGTCCGTCTGTCCCGAACAGATCACGAAGTAGTCGGTGATCACGATCAGACCGTGCACGTCGAGGATCGTGACGTCCGCAGCCTGCTTGGCGGCCGCCGCACGCGCCGCCGTGACGGCGACCTCGCGACTGTCGGCGTGGGTCGCGTCGCTACCCGGCACGCCGTCCTTCGGTGCTGCTCAACCGGAGAAGTCCTCCCCCACCACGACCGTCACAGGAGCGATCCCCGAGTCCACGGACACGGACACGCTCCCCACACCCAGCAAGTCTCGCACACGTTCGGCCAATCCGATGTCGTCGGATGAGCCAACCACGATCAGGGTCTCGGCATGATCGAACTCGGAGGCGTTCTGCGAGACGGCGACCCGGAAGCCGCCGGGGATCAGCCGTTCGGCCACCCGCTCGCCGATCCCGGGCACGCCGTTCCCGTTCAGCACGATGACCGGGGTCGCCTCCGCGGCCGGCCCGCCAAAGGCGTCGACGAGCGCCTGCGACACCTGCTCGGGGCTCGAGCGGACGACGCCGCTCGCAACCTCGTCAGCCCGCAGGATGGCAACGTTCGAGCCCGAGAGCGCCGAGAGAGCGTCGGCGACGTGGCCGCCGTTGCCTGCCCCGGACAGGTTCGACTCGTCCCACGACGCCCCGGCCGCGGCGAGGGCCCTGAGGACGACCTGTAGCGCCGCGACGCCGCCCGGATCCGGCTCGTCGAGCATCGAGAAGACCTCGGTCCCGCGGGTTGCGTCGCCGCGGATCTCGACGCCTCCGGTCTCGTCGGTGACCGCCGCGACCTCGGCGGCCTCCACCGTCGCGGTGTCGTCGATCCACACGCCCAAGAGGTTGCTGATCGCCGTCGCGGCGGGAAGCGGGTCCAGCTGCATCGCGTCGGCCACGGTCGACTCGCCTTGGCCCGGGATCACGACCATGACCGAGGGCGGGATCACGAGCGCCCCGGTCGTGCCGAACCCGGTGCTCCCGACGACCGCAGGCAGCAACGCGTCGTCGGTCCGAATCGTCACGAGCGCCAGCCCCGTGGCCTGCGATGTCGTGAGTTGGGTCTCGGACTCCGCGCGTTCGCGGACGACCAGCAGCGCGCCCGTTCCGGCCGTGGAGAGCATCGCGACGAACAGCAGGATCGATAGGCGACGGGTCACCGGTACAGCCCGGCCTTCTCGATGTAGCTCTTGACGCCCTCGGGGACCAGGTAGCGGATCGGCCGGCCATCGTGCACGCGCGTCCGAACGTCGGTCGAGCTGATCGCGAGCGCCGGGATGCTCATCAGGCTCACGTTTGTTGTGTGCGTCGGCGCCGCGGACTCGAACCGCTCGAGGTCGTAGCCGGGACGGGTGGCCGCGATGAAGTGCGCGATCGACAGGACCTCCTCGGGGTCCTTCCATTCGAGGATCTCCAGCATGGCGTCGGCGCCGGTGATGAAGTACAGCTCGGCGTCGGGGTTCTCGGCGCCGAGGAGACGCAGTGTGTCGACTGTGTACGTGGGCCCCTTGCGGTCGATCTCGACCCGCGAGACCTGGAACCGCGGGTTGCTCGCGGTCGCGATGACGGTCATCAGATACCGGTCCTCGGCCGGCGAGACCTCGCGGTCCTCCTTCATCCACGGATGTCCGGTCGGCACGAACACGACGGCGTCCAGGGCGAACTGGACCTGGGCCTCCTCCGCCGTCACGAGGTGCCCGTAGTGGATCGGGTCGAACGTGCCGCCCATGACCCCGAGGCCTCGTCCCACGCCGGCCATCCTACGGTGCGCCCGAGCGCCCTCGGTGGATTTCAGGCGTCGTGCGAGGGCGCCCACGCTCGGAGCTCGCGCAGGTGCTCGGCGTAGTGGAGCGGCCCGCTCTCCTCGAACCACTCGTCGGCGTCGGCGGTGATCTCGTTCAGCACGCCGAACCGCTCGAGCATCGCCGCGCGCGCGCGGTGGAGCTCGGCGCGGATCTCCTCGGGCCGCATCGAACGCGACCGCTCGAACTCGCGGTCGTTCATGCCGTTCACCTGGTCGGCGGTGTAGGGCTCCTGCGCGCGGTCGAAGCGGCCTTCCGCGATGTCGGTCAGCGCACGGGCGGCGTCCGAGCACCAGAACGCGACGTGCCACATCATGTCCCGGACCGCCCAGCCCTCGGCGTTCAGGCCCGGCGTCTCGAGCCGGGCCGCCGGCACCGCGTCGAGCACCGCCTCGAACGCGGCCCACCGCTCCGCCTCGGCGCGCAGCAGCTCCTCACGCCGTCCCATCGGCCCGCCCCTCCGGGATGAACTCGAACGCCACGTCGCCGATCAGCACCTCGTCGCCGCGCCGGGCGCCGGCCGAGACCAGCTCGCGCTCGACACCCTCCTTCGCCAGTCGCCGCTGCAGTCGCTCGACCTTGGCCGGGTCCTCCAGGTCGGTCTCGGAGACCCAGCGTTCGACACCGCGGCCGACCACGCGAAACCGTCCGCCCTCGCGCGTGACCGTGAACCGGGGGCGAGCGGGACGGAGGACGACGTACGCGCTTCGGTCCTCTGCGACGGCCTCTGCATCCCTCGCGAGGGCGGACAGCCGCTCGCGGAGCGGTTCCATCCCCTCGGTCGTCACGGCCGAGACCGCGATCGCGCCTCCACCGAGCAACGCCTGCGCGTCGACGTCCGGCGCGAGGTCCGCCTTGGTCCCTACGACGATCGTGGGGCGCGAGAGCAGCGCCGGGTCGTACGCGCCGAGCTCGGTCCGGACGACCTCGAGGTCGGCCGCGGGATCCGACGAGGCAAGGTCGACCACCAGGACGAGCGCGCGGCATCGGCTTACGTGCCGCAGGAAGCGGTGCCCGAGCCCGCGCCCCGCGTGCGCCCCCTCGACGAGCCCGGGAACGTCGGCCACGACGAAGCGCTCGTCCTCGCCGGCGACGCCGAGGTTGGGAGACAGCGTCGTGAACGGGTAGTCGGCGACCTTCGGGTGCGCCGCGGTGAGCCGTGCGAGCAGTGTCGACTTGCCGGCGTTCGGCAGGCCGACGAGGCCGAGGTCGGCGACCGTGCGCAGCTCGACCGAGAGCCGCCGATCCTCGCCCGCCTCGCCCGCCTCGGCCGAGCGCGGCACGCGTTCGCGCTGCGTCGCCACGGCCGCGTTCCCGCGTCCGCCCCGGCCGCCGCGGGCCACCACCGCCCGTGCGCCCTCGCCCACCAGGTCCGCGAGCAGCCCGTCCTCGTCCTCGACCCTCGTGCCGTCCGGGACGCGGATCACGAGGTCCTCCCCGGCGGCGCCGGTGCGTCCACGCTTGCCGCCCGAGCCGCCGTTCGGGGCCCGGACGTGGGGGTGGTCGGCCAGCCAGGCCAGGTCGCGTGCGCCGGTCGAGACCTCGAAGACCACGTCGCCGCCCGGCCCGCCATCGCCCCCGTCGGGCCCGCCGTGTGGGTTGTACGGCTCGCGCAGGATCGAAGCCGAGCCGTTGCCGCCCCGACCGCCGCGCGCGAACACCGTCACTTCGTCGACGAACGCCATGGGCAGATTGTGGCCGAAACCCGCATGATGGAACCATGCCGAGAGCCGTGACCGTCTGGGCCGTCGAGCTCGCCAAGGAGGTCGAGCCCGACGAGATCAAGGGAACGCTCGAGTTGAGCGGCGCGGCCCTGCTGTTCACTCCGCTGGACGAGGCCCGGCCCGGGCTGCGGATCGCGCTGACGGACATCGTGAAGGTACGCCGCCTCCGGGGCTCGCCCGTGCTCATGGTCGAGCGCACGATCGCAACCGGGCCGCGCCGGACCGCCTTCTACTTCGCCCAGCCGCCCCCGCTGAACGCCCTCCTGGGCACGACGCCCGAGCGGCCGAGCGGTCTCGCGGCGTTCCGCAGCCCCAAGCGCAAGGCGCGTCGGGACAACGTGAACTACCTCGGGCTCACCAACCGCGAGAAGAAGGAGACGCTCGAGGAGTGGGTTCGGGCCGTGCGGGAAGCGATGGCGAACAGCTCGGCGGCGCGGGGCTGAACGGGATCGGGTAAGCGCTACGAGCGGGGCGTGACCGTGGCGTAGCGACGGCCGCGCGACTCGTGGTAGCCCACGAACCCGGCCTCGGTGGCGAACAGCGTGTCGTCGCCGCCCCTGCCCACACCCTTGCCGGCGTGGATCCTCGTCCCCCGCTGGCGCACCAGGATCGATCCGGCGGTGACCTCCTGACCGCCGAACGCCTTGACGCCGAGCCGCTTGGACTCGGAGTCCCGCCCGTTGCGCGACGAGCCGCCGCCTTTCTTGTGTGCCATGCCGCGTTCGAGGGTACCAGACGGTCTTCGGCTACTCGGAAGCCTCGGTCGCGTCCCCCGCGTTCGCTTCGGCGGGTTCGTCGGCCTTGGCCGTCGTCTCCCTGGCCGTCGAGCGCTTGGCGGTGCCGAGCTTGACATCGGAGATCTCGATCAACGTCATGAGCTGGCGGTGGCCCTGCCGGCGCGAGTAGCCGGACTTGTTCTTGTACTTGAAGACGTTGACCTTGTCGCCCTTCTGCTCGCCGAGCAGCCTGGCCGTGACCACGGCCAGCTGGGCGTCCTTGCCGTAGTGCGTCTTGCCGTCGTCGTCGACCACGAGGACGGGGTGGAACGTGACGGTGTCGCCGTCCCCTTCGCCGTGCATGTACTCGACCTCGAGGACATCACCCGCCTTCACCTTGTGCTGCTTGCCTCCCGCCTTGATGACCGCGTACATCGGTTCCTCCTGATGGCTCAGTTGACGTCGTAGGTGATGAGCAGCCCACGTCCCTCGCACGTGGGGCAGGGCTCCGAGAACGCCTCCAAGAGTCCACCAGACACGCGCTTGCGCGTCACCTCGAGCAGGCCGAGTGGGCTGATGTCGAAGACCTGGCTGCGTGACTTGTCCTGCGCCAGCGCCTCCTTCATCTGATCGATCACCTTCCTCTTGTTCTGCTCGAGCAGCATGTCGATGAAGTCGATCACGATCATCCCGCCGATGTCCCGGAGCCGGAGCTGACGGGCCACCTCACTGGCCGCCTCGAGGTTGGTGTTCACGACGGTCTCCTCGAGGTTGGACTTGCCGACCGAGCGGCCGGTGTTGACGTCGATCACGGTCATGGCCTCGGTACGGTCGATCACGAGGTAGCCACCGGAGGGCAGCCACACCTTGCGGTCCAGGCCCTTGTGGATCTGCTCGACGATGTGGAACTCCTCGAACGCCGACAGCGGACCTTCATGCAGCCGGACCTTCGAGAGCACGTCGGGCGCGACGCCGCGCAGGTAGTCGGTCACCAGGCCGAACACGCGCGGCGAGTCCGTCACGAGCTCTCGGTACTCCTCGTCGGTGAACAGGTCGCGCACGACCCGAACGGTGAGCTCGGGCTCCTCGTACAGGACGGCCGGCGCCTTGGCCTTCTTCGATCGCTTCTCGATCTGCTTCCACTCCTCGAGCAGGCGCTCGAGGTCGGCTGCGAGCGCCTCCTTAGAGGCCCCCTCCGCGGCCGTCCGCACGATCAGGCCGTGCTCGCCCGGCTTGATGTCCTTGAAGATAGCCTTGAGGCGCCGGCGCTCGGCATCGGGGAGTCGCCGGCTGATGCCCGAGACGTCCGAGTTCGGCGCTAAGACCAGGAAGCGGCCCGGCAGCGAGATCTGCGCCGTCAGGCGGGCGCCCTTGCCGCCGATCGGGTCCTTCGTGACCTGCACGAGGACGGACTGCCCGCTCCTGAGCACGTGCTCGATCCGCGGGGGCGCGCCCTCGAGATCCTCGGGCGACCAGTTCACCTCGCCGGCGTACAGGACCGCGTTGCGGCCCCGGCCGACGTCGACGAACGCGGCCTCCATGCCGGGCAGGACGTTCTGCACACGGCCGAGGTAGACGTTGCCCACCATCGAGCGTGCCCCGATCCGCGTGACGTAATGCTGCACGAGCTCGCGCTCCTCGAGAACGGCGATCTGGTCGCGCTCGCCGTGCTCGGTGATGACCATGAGCTTGTCGGTGACACGCGGAACGACCGGCATCGACTCGCGCCGGCGTCGCACGGTCGCGCGACCCTGGCGCTGCCGGCGCAGGCGCGTCGGCGTATCCGCGTCCTCGTCGGACTTCGTCGAGGCCTTCGGGCGACTCGAGCGGATTCGGGTCGCCGGCGCCTTCGGGGATTCGGCCGACTTGGGCTTGGCGGGGCGCGACGAGCGGGACCGGCCCTTCGGCGCGGCCTCGCCGTCGGCCGGCTTCTGGTCCGCGCCGGTGTCGGTTTCCTCGGCGGCCGGCTTCTTCCGGCGTCCCCGGCCGCCGCGGCGGCGACGGCGCTTGGGGGTGGTCGTCGTCTCGCCGTCGGCCGGCTGGCCCGCGTCGGTGGTCGTGATCGCCTCTGCCTCAGTGTCGTCGGTGGCCTCGGCGTTCTCGGCGTTCTCGCCGCCCTCGGCGGTCTTGGTCGTCGAGCCCGAGCCTCCCCGGCCCCGACCCCTGCCGCCCCGGCGGCGGCGCCGAGCGGCCCCGCCGGTGGTCGTGCGTTCGACCTCGCCGGGCTGGGCGTCCAGGTCGACTTCGGGCTGGTCCGCCGACGTGGTGTTCGGCGCCGAGGCGCCCGCCTCCTCGGTCTTGGCGGACCCGTTCGCGGACCCCGTCCCCGAGCGTCCCCGGCCGCCCCGACCCCTGCCGCCTCGGCGGCGGCGGGCGCCTGTGCGCGGGGTCGCGGGGCCCGAGCCGTCGGCCGGGGTAGGTTCGGTGTCGGCGGTCTTCGCGCGCTGCGCAGTCGCCGAACCGGTGTCGTCGTTCATCGTCGCTCCCTTCGAGCCGGGAGAGGCGGCGGCGGCCGTCGCCGAAGAGGATTCCGTGCTTGCGCCGGATGCCCGGCGGCTCCGAGACCGGCCGGCGGGCCTGGTCTCGTCCGATTCACGCTCGGATGCGGGGATCTGGATCCCCGCCTCCTGCGGCGCCTCGTCGCGCAGCGGAAGTCCCCGTTCTCGGCTGGCTGTCCGGTCGCGGCCCTCCGGGTCGGCCCCGGGGCCGGCGTGACCGCCGCCTCGCCTCTCCATCCCTCGCCGGCGTCCTCACGACCCCGTGGCCGCGCGCTCGGCGAGCAAGTCTGCTGCCAGGATACCCGACTCACCCGGCCCCGCCCGGGAAGCGCTCGCCGGACCCCCGACGCCCGGAGCCGGGAGGTCCATCGGCTTGGGACGCTCACTAGGTCGTTCCACCTACCCCCGTTGTGGTTGGTGCACCAGGGAGAAACCGACGCTCGCGGGATACGCTTCGGCGCGCGGGGCCCGGAGACTTGCGCCCTATGGAACCGGCCGTTCTTCCCCGGCCCGTCGGGCACAGCCGGCCGATCCGGGTTCTGGTCGTCGACGACAACGCGGGCTTTCGCGAGTCGCTGCTGTCCCTGCTCGAGGCGGGCAATCTCCAGGTCGTGGGGGAGGCCGGCTCGGGCGCCGAGGCTCTCAGCATGGCGCGCTCGCTTCGGCCCGACGTCGTGCTGATGGACGTCCGGATGCCGACGATGGACGGGATCGAAGCCACCCGGCGGCTGAAGATCGACTTCCCCGAGCTCGGCGTGGTCGCGCTGTCCGGTCACGAGGATCAGGAGATCGTGCGCGGCATGCTCGTGGCCGGGGCTTCGGGATACGTCCTGAAGGACTCCGACGGCGACGAAATCCTGACGGCGGTCGGCCGCGCAGCGGTGGGCGGCGCGCTCCTGTCCTCGGAGGTCACGCCCCACGTGATCGAGGAGCTCACAGAGGCCCTCGACCGCGAACGCCGTCGAACGGCCGAGCTCGAGGCCGCGCAGGAAGCGCTCGTCGAGCGTTCGGCGCGGCGGCAGGAGCTGGTGGCGCGCCTGTCCCACGAGCTCCGAACCCCCGTCACGGTGATCCTGGGAGTCGCTCAGACGCTCGCCGAGGTCGACGCGCCGCCAGACCAGGCGGACGAGCTCCTCTCGCGCCTGGTGACGCGCGCCCGCGATCTCGCTCAGCTGGTCGAACGATTCGAGCTCGCCGTCGACGCGGGCATGACCGAACGTGTGGACGTGGTCGAGGTCGCCCACCACGTCGCGGCTCGCGACCCGCGCGTCCGCGTGGTCGTGACCCGCGAGGGCGGGTCCCCGCACGCCAACCTGAACCGGGGCGTCGCAACCCGGGTCCTCGAGGAGCTGGTGGACAACGCGCTGCGGTTCTCGGGGTCCGAGACTGGCGTCGAGGTTCGGGTGGGCGTGGTGCTCGACTTGGTCGAGGTCCGCGTCGTCGACCAAGGCCCCGGCATCGTCGTCCACGAACACGAGCGCATCTTCGGCCCGCTCGAGCAGCTCGAGGAGCTGAACGTTCGCGTACACCAGGGCGCGGGGATGGGCCTGGCGCTCGCGCGCACGGCGGCGCGGGCCATGGGTGGTGACGTCGTGGTCGAGGCCTCGGACGCTACCGGGTCCACGTTCCTGTGGACGATCGCGCTCTCGAGCTGAACGCCTGGCGTCAGACGAACCGGCGCATGTGCACGTTCAGCAGCAGGCCTACCGCGGCGAAATTTAGCAGCAGCGAGCTGCCGCCGTAGGACACGAACGGTAACGGGATGCCCGTGATCGGCATGATGCCGACGTTCATGCCGACGTTGACGAACATCTGCAGCGCGAGCATCGACGCGATCCCGGCGGCCAGGTACGTGCCGAACGGATCTCGCGACAGCATCCCGACCCGGAACGCGCGCCACAGCAGCAGCCCGTACAGCGACAGCAGCACGACGGCGCCGGCAAACCCGAACTCCTCCCCCACGACCGTGAACACGAAGTCGGTGTGCTGCTCGGGCACGAAGTCCAGGTTCGTCTGCGAGCCCTCGAGGTAGCCGACACCCATCAGGCCGCCGGAGCCGATCGCGATCTCCGCCTGCTCGCGGTTGTGGAGCGCGTCCTCGGACACGCTGGCCGGATCGAGGAACGCCTTGAGGCGTTCGATCTGGTACTCGCGGACCAGGCCCACCTGGAACCCGGCGACGATCAGCACCACGGCCGTGAGCGCCAGCAGCCCGAGGTAGCGGGCGCGCGCGCCGGCCACCACGAGCATCCCGACCAGGATCGCGGCGAACACGATCGATGAGCCGAGGTCCGGCTGCAGGAACACCAGCAGCGCCGGGACGGCGGCGAGCGCGGCGGTCCGAAACACGTCCCGGAACGTGAGGTCGCCCCGCACCTCGGATAGGACCGCCGCGAGCATCGCGATCAGGGCGAGCTTGGCGACCTCCGAGGGCGCCAGCTGGAAGCCGAACACCTCGAACCATCGCTGCGCGCCCTTGACGCTGGTGCCGATCGGCGTCCGCACCAGGATCAGGAGCACGAGCGAGGAGAAGTAGACCATGCCGGCGTAGACCTTCAGGAGCCGGTAGTCGAAGCTCGCCGCCAGCGCGAGCACGATCACGGCGATCGCGAGGAACGTGAGCTGGCGCTTCACGAACCGCCCGGGGTCCAGGCCCACCGCGGCCAGCGACTGGTGCGTGGCCGAGTAGATCGCGAGCAGCCCGATCACCGCCAGGCCGAGGGCGGCGGCGATCAGCACCGGGTCGACGTGGCGGATCGCGCGGCGCTCGCTCGCCACCATCCGGCCGGCGACCAGGTCCATCAGTCCGTCCCCGCGATGTCGGTGAACTGCGTGAGCGGCAGACCGTACAGGCCCTCGATGATGTTGCGGGCGATCGGCGCCGCAGTCGTCGCGCCGTGCCCGCCCTGCTCGACCAGGACCACCACGACGTGCCTCTCGCCGTTGGCCTCCGTCATCGCCGCGAACCAGGAGTAGTCCTGCTTGGGCGGCACCTGCGCGGTCCCGGTCTTGCCGGCGACCGACACCTGGCTGAACGGGAACCCGGAGAACGCCGCCGTGGCCGTCGCGCCGGGCATGCTCACGGTCCCCTTCAACGCGTCGCGGATATACCGGAGGTACCTCGGGTCTATGTGCACGGAGCGCCGGCAGTTCGGCCGGTACCGGCGCACGAGCGTGTCGTCCGGCGACTCCACGTGGTCGAGCACGTGCGGGACGCAGACCTTGCCGTCGTCCTCGATCGCGCCGTACGCGGTCGCGAGCTCGAGCGGCGTGACCAGCGTGTCACCCTGGCCGATCGTCATCAGGATGAAGTCGCCCGGGAACCACTGGCCCTCCGGGAACGAGTCCGGGTAGGCCTCGTGCATCGTGCGCTTCCACTCGGCGTCCGGTACGCGCCCGTCCTGCTCGTACGGCAGATCGACACGCGTGGTCGACCCGAACCCGAAGTACCCGAGATCGCGCTGCAGCGGCTCGTGCGAGATCACGCCGTTCGACTGCTCGTCCGGATTCACGTAGTACAGGTCCCAGTAGCGGTATCCCATCGGGTAGAAGATCGTGTCGCACGACTTGGCGAGGGCCGTCGCGATGCTCATCGAGCCGAGGTTCGCCGAGGTCCAGTTGTCGAAGATGTACTGGGTCGCGCTCGGGTCGCTCTCGTTGTAGGGCGCAGTCCAGGACCCGGGGCAGGGGTAGTACTGGCTCGTGTTCACGATGCCGCGTTGCAGAGCCGAGGCCGCGACGAAGGGCTTGTAGGTCGACCCCGGCGGGTACTGGCCGGCGATCGCGCGGTTCAGCAGCGGGCTGCTCCGGCTCTCGCCGAACCGCCGCTTGTACTCGCGAGAGGACATGCTCCGTGTGAACACCGACGGGTCGAACGACGGGAACGATGCCATGGCCTGGATCGCCCCCGTGTCGGGGTCGAGCACGATCGCCGCGCCCGCGTTGGCCTGCAGGTCCGATCCCGACGACGAGTCGTAGACCGTCCGCGCGTGCATGATCCCGGCCCGCAGCGAGTTCTCGGTCAGCTCCTGCGTGTCGGCGTCGATCGTCAGGACGACGTCGTTGCCGGGCTTGGGTTGGAGGTCGCCGATCTGGCCCAGGTTCTCGCCGAGCGAGTTCACGCGGTACTTCGTCAGGCCGGGGGTGCCGGCCAGGTCGTGCTCGTACACGCCCTCGACGCCCGAGATGCCCACGAGATCGCCAGGCTTGTAGCCGGCGAAGCTCGGGTCCTTGAGCTTCTGCTTCGAGATCTGGCCGAGGTAGCCCAGGACGTGGGCGCCGACCGAGCCGAGCGGGTACTCGCGGACGGGGAGCGTCAGGACGTCCACGCCCGGGAGATCATCGTGGTGCTCCTTGACGTAGAGGGCGACATTCTTCGATACACCCACGACCAGCGGGACCGGCGTGAAGGCGTAGTAGCGCTTCAGCGCGTCGTCGAGGCGCGCGCCCAGCTCGTCGGCCGGGATGTCCAGCAGACGCGACAGCTCCATCAGGACGCGCTCGGCGTCGCCGCCCAGCTCCTGCCGGTTGACCGTCAGCACCTGCCGGGGCTTGTTCTTCACGAGCTCGGTCCCGTTGACGTCGCGGATCACGCCGCGGGGCGCGGGAACCTCCACGATGCGGACCGCGTTGTCCTTGGCCGCGCGTCGGTTCTGCTCGGCCGCCAGGACCTGGAGGAACCATAGCCTGGTGGTGAGCGCGGCGAACATCGTCACCACCAGCGCCGCCAGGACCTTGATCCGCAGGCCCGCCCGCGGATCGGTCATCGGGCGCTCACCACCTGGCGACGCGGCGCGAGCGCGAGCCCTCGGCGGCCCGGCGCAGAAGCGGATAGACCAGCGGCGTGAGGATCGCGTTGTACACGGCCGAGAGCAGCGCGACGCGCAACAGGTACAGCCACCCGGTGCTCAGCTGCCCGAGTAGGAACGAGACGACCCCGTAGAACAGGACCCCGAGGAAGGTCCCGCCCGCCACCAGCACCACCGGCGTCACGGGCGAGGGGCTCACGATGAACTGTCGGACCATGCCCACCGCGTACCCGAGCAGCGTGAGCGTGAGCGCGGTGATGCCCTTCGGCGCGTCCAGCAGGAAGTCCTGCGCCATCCCGCCCACGAACCCCGCGATCGCGCCGGAGGCCGGGCCCTCCAAGATCGCGAAACAGATCGTGAGCAGGTACATGAGCTCGGGCTTGGCGCCGAGCAGGTTGATCTCGGAGAACACCGTGGTCTGCAGGATGAGCGCGGTCACGATGACCGCCGACAGAAGCAGGACCCGCCGCACGGGTGGTGACCCTACTCGCCGCCGTCACGCGAAAGCACCACGAGCACGAGGGACAGGGACGAGAAGTCGACCGCGGGGCGGACCGTGACGAACTTCTCGGTGGCCGCGTCCTCCTGAAGCACGCGGGAGACGGTGCCGATCAGCACGTTGGGCGGGTAGAGACTCTCCGCCACGTCGCGGATCTTGTAGCCGGCCGTCACGACGCGTTCGTCGGGCTCGACCTCCGCGGTGGATTCGACCAGCGACATCTGCAGGTCCTGGTTGCCCTGGCCAGCGAGCAGCCCGGTCTGCTGCGACACGTCGAGGCGACCCGCCACGAACGAGTCCGGGTCGATGATCAACTGCACCCTGGAGGAGTTGGCACCCACCTGGACTACGTGTCCGACCAGGCCGGCGCTGGCGATGACCGGCATGTCGCGCGCGATCCCGTCGCTCGAACCCTTGTCGATCTCGATCGTCCACTCGAAGTTCGACACGCTGTTGGCGATCACCTGCGCGGCCGTCGTCTCGACCTTGGGCCCGAGGCTCTCCCGCAGTCCGAGCAGCGCCTCGAGGTCGGCCAACCGCTGCTGGTCGGCGCGGCCCTCGTTGAGCTGCGTCTCGAGCGCGTCCACGCGTTCGCGAAGGACGTCGCGCTCATGGCGGATCGACGGCAGGCGGAACAGCGTGGAGAAGAAGTTCCCGATCGGGTGCGTGACCTTGGACACGACCTCCTGGAGCGGGCTAATGACGGTGAGCGCCGCGTCGCCCATCGAGGCCAGCGGGCCGTCGTCGCCCTCGCGGTAGTCGATCGTGATCGTCACGAGCGAGATCGAGACCAGAGCCACGACGAGCAGTCGGGTGCTGCGCGCTCGGCTGCGCACGGCCACCGGCGGCTACCTCCTGGACGGGCTCACCAGGACGCGCTGGAGGACCTCGAACTCCTCCAGGCACTTGCCGGACCCGATCGCGACCGAGGACAGCGGGTTGTCGGCGATGTAGACCGGCATGCCGGTCTCGTGCCGAAGTCGCTTGTCGAAGCCCCGCAGGAGCGCGCCGCCACCGGTGAGAGTGATGCCCTTGTGCATGATGTCGCCGGCCAGCTCGGGAGGCGTGCGGTCCAGGGTCGCCTTGATGGAATCGACGATCGCGCTGACCGGCTCCTCGACGGCCGACCGGATCTCGCCGTCGCCGATCTGCAGCGTCTTGGGGAGCCCGGAGACGAGATCTCGCCCGGGGATCTCGGCCACCAGCTCCTCCTGCATCGGGTAGACCGCCGCGATGGCCAGCTTGATCGCCTCGGCGGTGCGCTCGCCAAGCAGCAGCGAGTATTCCTTCTTCACATGGTTGATGATCGCCTCGTCCAGCTCGTCCCCGCCGATCCGAAGCGACGTGGACGTCACGATCCCGCCGAGGGAGATGACGGCCACCTCGGTCGTGCCGCCGCCGATGTCCACGATCATGTTGCCGGACGGCTCGTGGATGGGCAGGCCCGCGCCGATCGCCGCCGCCATCGGCTCCTCGATGATGTAGGCGCGACGCGCCCCCGCGGCGATCGTGGCCTCCTCGACGGCGCGCTGCTCGACACCGGTGATGCCGCTCGGAACGCAGACCACGACGCGCGGCTTGGCGAGCAGCCGGCGCTTGTGGACGCGCTGGATGAAGTACCGGAGCATCTTCTCCGTGATGTCGAAGTCGGCGATCACGCCGTCTTTGAGCGGTCGCACGGCCTGGATGTGCGAGGGGGTGCGCCCGATCATCCGCTTGGCTTCGTTGCCGACCGCGAGGACGGCGCCCGAAAGCGTGTTGATCGCGACCACCGAGGGCTCGTTCAGGACGATGCCGGCGTTGCGGACGTAGACGAGCGTATTCGCGGTTCCCAGGTCGACCGCCATGTCCTGCCCCAGGAACCCGAGGACCCCTTCGCCGCTCGCGCTTCGACGACGTGGGGATACGGGAAGTTCGCGACGAACCTTCTCGGCCATAGGTTCGCGCTCTTTGTACCCGAACGCGTTTCGGCACGGCAACTCTCGACCGCACGTGGAGACAACCTTAGGGTTCACGGCACCCGTGACCTGCGGTTTCGGGTGTCTAGACCCACGCAGTAGGGTTCGGCGGACGCCAACGGAGGGAAGCGCGTTTGCGAGCGGCGGTCATCTTCCCAGGTCAAGGCTCACAGTTCGTCGGGATGGCCGACGTGTGGATGACCAACGACGTCGCATCACAGGTGCTCGCCGAGGCAACGGAGACGCTCGGCCGGGATGTCGTGGAGGGCAGCCGGGACGAGTCGGCGCTCGCCACCACCGCGTTCGCACAGCCGGCGCTGCTCGCGTGCGACGTAGCCGCGTGCCGCTCGCTCGAGGCGGAGGGCGTGTCGTTCGTCGGCGCCGCGGGGCACTCGCTTGGCGAGTTCGCGGCACTGGTGGCGGCAGGCGTCCTCGCGCTCGGTGACGCGATGCGGATCGTCGCCCTTCGGGGTCGCGCGATGCAGGAGGCGGGCGAGGCGCGCCCCGGCACGATGGCGGCGCTGTTGGGCGTGGGCGTCGAGGACGCGGCCGCGCTCTGCGACGAGGCCCGGCGCGATGATGTGCTGATCGTCGCGAACGAGAACTCGCCACAGCAATCGGTGATCAGCGGGAGCATTCCCGCGATCGAACGCGCCGAGGCGCTGGCGGCGGGGCGAAGGATCCGCGCAGTGCGCCTGAACGTCGCCGGCGCCTTCCACTCCCCGCTCATGGAGCCGGCCGTCGAGCCGCTCTCGGTGGCGATCGATGAGGCCCCGTTCGGGCCGCCGTCGTTCCCGGTCGCCTCGAACGTCACGGGCGAGCTGGTCATCGACCCCGAGGCGCTCCGGGCGCTCGCCAAGCGCCAGGTGGTCTCGGCCGTCCGATGGGTCTCGTGCGCCCGGGCGCTGCAGTCGGCAGGGGCGGACACCTTCCTCGAGGCAGGGCCGGGCGACGCGCTGACCAGGCTCGCGAAGCGCGTGGTCCCGGAGGCGCGCGCGGCCGCGATCGGCTCGCCCGAGGCCGCGGCCGCCCTTGCGGCGGAACTGCGCTGAGACCGCCCGGCGCTCCCGTCGAGCGGGGTGCCCGAACGCTATCCTCGATGCCCAGGTGGGCGGCGACGGCCGCCCGGAGGGGGAATCGTGGGCTCTGAACGCCACGCGACTGTGGCCGGCCTGGGCTCGATCCTGCCGGATCGGATCGTGCCCAACGAGTGGTTCGAGTCGTTCATCGACACCAGCGATGAATGGATCCGTGACCGTACCGGCATCCGCGAGAGGCGCTTCGCGGTCGAGGGCCAGACCACGTCGGACCTCGCGACCGAGGCCGCCCGCCGCGCGCTCGACACCGCCGGGATCGTGCCCGAGCAGGTCGATCTGGTGGTGTGCGCCACGCTGACCGGCGACACCCCCATCCCATCGACCGCCGTGTGGATGCAGCGCAAGCTCGGCATCGCCGTGCCGGCCTTCGACATCAACGCGGCGTGTGCCGGCTTCTCCTACGGGATGTCGACCGCGAGCGCGTTCATCGAGTCCGGCCAGGCCGAGACCGTGCTGGTCGCCGGCGCCGAGATCCTGTCGCGGGTCATGAACTTCGAGGACCGCACCACCTGCGTGCTGTTCGGCGACGGCGCGGGGGCCGTCGTCCTCCGGCGTTCCGAAGCGCCCGGCGTGCTTGGCTCGGTCTTGGGCGCCGACGGGCGAGCCGCCGAGATCCTGATCATCCCCGGGGGCGGCTCGGCGCGGCCCCCGAGCCACGAGTCGCTCGACGCGAGGGACCACACGATCCACATGCCGAAGGGCCGCGAGGTGTTCAAGCGCGCCGTGGTCGAGATGGCGAACGCCTGCCGCGAGCTCCTGGAGAAGTCCGGCTACGCACCCGAGGACGTGGACCTGCTGATCCCCCACCAGGCGAACGCGCGGATCATGATCGCCGTCGCCGAACGCCTGAGGATCCCCGAGGAGCGCGCCGTCGTGGACGTCGCGTCCGTGGGCAACACCTCGGCCGCTTCGATCCCGGTGGCGCTCGACCGCGCGTGGCGCGCGGGTCGGGTTCGGACCGGCGACCTCGTTCTGCTGACGTCGTTCGGGGCGGGCCTTGCGTGGGGGGCGAACCTGATCCGCTGGACGGGCCCGGACGCGCCGTGAGCGACGCCCCCGACAAGGTCGCCGTCGTCACCGGCGGTTCGCGCGGGATCGGACGCGCCTGCGCCGAGGCGCTCACGCGCGGCGGATGGAGCGTCGCGATCGGCTACCGCTCCAGCGAGGCCGATGCAAAGGAGACGCTCACCGCACTCGAGCAGCTCGGCAGGCCCGGGCTGGCCGTGGCGCTCGACGTCACCGACGAGGCGTCGGTGACCGAGGCGTTCCGCCGCGTCGGCGACGAGCTCGGGCCGGTGACGGGCCTGGTCAACAACGCCGGGATGTCGCGCGACGGCCTTCTCCTCAAGTACCCGATGGACGTCTACGAGCAGACGATGGCCACCAACCTGCGCGGCGCGTTCCTCAGCAGCCAGGCGGCGCTCCGCGGCATGTTACGCGCGAAGTGGGGGCGGATCGTGAACATGTCCTCGGCCGTGGCCCTGCACGGCAACGCCGGGCAGACGGTCTACGCCGCGACGAAGTCCGGTCTGGTCGGCCTGACGAAGTCGCTCGCCCGCGAGGTGGGCGGCAAGGGCATCACGGTCAACGTTCTGTGCCCCGGGCTGCTCGACACCGAGATGACCTCGCACCTGACCGAGCCGGCCCGCGCGTACTACGTCGACCAGACGCCCCTGCGCAGGCCCGCACACCTCGAGGAGGTCGCCAACGTCGTTCGGTTCGTGATGTCCGAGGAGGCGTCGTACGTGAACGGCGCGGTCATCGCCGTGGACGGCGGGCTGACCGCCTAGTCTGGGGACGGCCCGGCCCGTAGCATGGGCCGTCGTCCCGACGAACCCACGAGGCACAAGACATAGGAGGAAGGATGGACAAGGCAGAGATCGAGGCTCGGGTCCGCAAGGTCCTGGCCGAACAGCTGGCTGTCGACGAGGCGCAGGTCGTGCCCGACGCCCGGTTCGCCGAGGACCTGAACGCCGACTCGCTCGACCTCGTCGAGGCGGTGCTCGCCCTCGAGGAGGAGTGGAGCATCGACATCCCCGAAGAGGAGATGGAGGGTGTCAAGACGGTCGGGCAGGCCGTAGCGCTCGTCGAGCAGAAGCTCGGAGCCTCGTAGGGCCGGATGGGCGAGCGCGTCGTCGTCACCGGCATCGGCCCGGTCACGCCGGTCGGCACCGGCGTCGATGAGTTCTGGGCCGGGCTGACCAACGGCCGCAACGGGATCCGAACGATCACCGCGTTCGACGCCGACGACCTCCCGGTCTCGGTCGCGGGCGAGGTCCCCGACTTCGATCCGAGCCCATGGCTGGACGCCAAGGAGATCCGGCGCACGGACCGGTTCGTCCACTTCGCGGTGTCGTCGGCCGCCCTCGCCTGGGAGGACGCCGGGAAGCCCGAGGTCCCGGCGGAGCGCGCCGGCGTGATCTACGCCACCGGGATCGGCGGCATCTCGACCCTGCTTCAGCAGCACAGCGTCCTCATGGAGAAGGGGCCGGGGCGCGTCTCGCCGTTCATGGTGCCGGCCCTGATGGCCAACGCTGCGAGCGGCCACATCGCGATGCGATTCGGCTTCACCGGCCCGAACCTGTGCACCGTGTCCGCCTGCTCCTCCTCGAACCACGCGATCGGCGAGAGCCTGCGCTACATCCGCGATGGGTACCTCGACCTGTGCATCGCCGGCGGTTCCGAGGCCGCGACCCTGCCGCTGACGGTCGCGGCCTTCGCGCAGATGACCGCGCTGACGAAGAACCCGGACCCCGAGACCGCGTCCCGGCCGTTCGACAAGGCCAGGGACGGGTTCGTCCTGTCCGAGGGCGCGTGCACGTTGGTGCTCGAATCCGAGAAGCACGCGACGGCGCGCGGCGCGAAGATCTACTGCGAGGTGGCCGGATACGGCGCCTCGGACGACGCATTCCACATCACCGCGCCTGACCCCAAGGGATCGGGCGCCGCGCTCGCGATGGGGTGGGCGCTGCGGGACGCGGGCGAGGAGCCCTCCGCGGTCACGTACGTGAACGCGCACGGCACGTCGACGCCGCTCAACGACGCGGCCGAGACCGCGGCCATCAAGGCCGTGCTCGGCGACGAGCAGGCCCACCGGGTCGCGATCTCGTCCACCAAGTCGATGACCGGGCACATGCTCGGGGCCGCCGGCGCGGTCGAAGGCGCCGTGTGCGTGCTGGCGATCGACCGCGGCCTAGTGCCGCCCACGATCCACTACCAGACCCAGGACCCCGACTGCGACCTCGACTACGTCCCGAACAAAGCTCGCGAGATGGACGTGACGTTCGCGATGTCGAACTCGTTCGGGTTCGGCGGGCACAACGCCGTGGTGGCGTTCCGCAAGGTCGCGTAGCGCGCCGTACGCTGACCGACCGGCTAGGTTCACGAACATGAGCGGTCGCACGCGCGTGTGGCGCTTCCGGCACGCCGCCACCCGATACGTGGACCCGATCCTGCGACCGGTGGCGGGGAGACTGACGGGCTTCGGCATCGTGATCCACCGAGGACGCAAGACCGGCCGCATCTACGAGACGCCGGTCAACGTGTTCCGGCGCGGGGACAACTACCTGTTCTTCTTGACCTACGGCTCGGACGTGCAGTGGGTGAAGAACGTCCTCGCCGCGAGGATGTGCACACTCCGGACGCGCGGGCGGGACGTTCGCCTCGTCGAACCCGAGCTCATCGCGGATCCGGAGCTGCGCCTCGCGCCGCCGTTCGTCCGGTTCGTCGAGAGGCGCCTCGCCGGTGTCACCGAGGTCCTGCGGATGCGGAGGGCCGCTACCCGAAGAACAGCTTGAGCTCGCGATCGGCGGACTCGGGCGAGTCGCTGCCGTGCACCAGGTTCTCGGTGATGATCGTTCCGTAGTCTCCCCGGATCGTGCCGGGCGGGGCGTCGACGGGGTCGGTGGGTCCCATGATCGTTCGCCACGCGCCGATCGCGCCCTCGCCCTCGAGCCGCGCGACCACGACCGAACCGGACGTGATGAACTCGACGAGCTCGCCGAAGAACGGCTTGTCGCGGTGCTCACCGTAGTGCTCCTCGGCCAGGGAACGATCGATCGTGAGCGAACGGATCTCCGCGATGCGCAGGCCCTTGTCCTCGGCGCGGCGCAACACCTCGCCGACCAGCCCGCGACGAACGCCATCTGGCTTGACGATGAGCAGCGTCGATTCGACAACCATCCTCAGGATTCCCCCACCAATGCCCGGCGGGCGTCCGCGACAGTGTACAGAGAGCCCGTCACGAGGATGACGTCTTCCTCGGACGCGGCCCGCTTCGCCGCAACGAGCGCATCGGCCACGCTGCCGAACGTCTCCGTCGGCACGCCGACAGCGGTCAACGCGGTCGCCACCTCCTTGGCCGGGCGCGCCCGAACGCTTTCGACGGCGGTCGCGTAGCCCGCGTCGGCGAGCGGCGCGATCGCCCGGACGATGCCATCGAGGTCCTTGTCCCGGAAGACGGCCATGACGAGGTGCAGCCGGTCACCGGCGAACGTCTCCGGCAGGGCGATCGCGAGCGCCTCGGCCGCAGCGGGGTTGTGCGCGCCGTCCAGCACGACGAGCGGGTGACGGCCGACGACCTCGAGCCGGCCCGGCGAGGTCGCGGACGCGAGCGCCGCGCGGACCGCGTCGGCGTGCAGCTCGCGTTCGAGCAGGGCCTCGACCGCGGCGATCGCCGCCGCCGCGTTCCGGGCGGCGTGCTCGCCGTGGATCGGCAGGAGGAGCTCGTCGTACGAGGCGTGCAGGCCGCGAACCGTGAACGCCTGCCCGCCGACCGCGGCCGTGCGCTGCTCGAGCCCCCACTCGCGGTCCTCGAGCAGCATCGTCGCGATCTGCTCCTCGCATCGGCGTTCGAGCACGTCGAGCACATCGGGCACCTGTTCGCGCACGACCGCGACCCTGCCCTCCTTGATGATCCCGGCCTTCTCCCCCGCCACCTCGGCGATCGTCGAGCCGAGCTCGCGGTGGTCCAGGCCGATCGGGCAGACCACCGCGACGTCGCCCGCCACCAGGTTCGTCGCGTCCCAGGTCCCGCCCATCCCCACCTCGAACACGCCGAGCGCGACCGGCGCGTCGGCGAACACGAGGAAGCCGAGCGCCGCGAGCGTCTCGAAGTACGTCACGCGCCCCACCCGCTCGTCCACCGAGCGCAGGTAGGGGGCCAGGTGCTCGTACTCCTCCCCGAACGTCTCCTCGGCGATCGGCTCCCCGCAGATCTCGAAGCGCTCGACCACCGAGACCAGGTGTGGGGAGGTGAACAACCCCGTCGTCAGCCCGTGCGCGCACGCGATCGCCGCGACGAGGCGGGCCGTCGTGGTCTTGCCGTTCGTGCCGGTCACGTGGATCGTCGGGTACGTCAGGTGCGGGTCGTCGAGCAGGGTCGCGAGCGCCCGCATCCGATCCAGGTCCGGCTTGGGCATGTGCTCGGGCTGCCGGGCGTCGAGCTCGGCGACGGCCTCGTCGAACCGCAACGGTCAGTCCGGCGGCGCGAGCTCGACCTCGACCGACGGCTCGTCCGCCTCGACGTACTCGAACGCCGCGACCGAGCCGGCCTCGCGGACGTCGCGCTCGGCACCCTGCAGGAGCTTCAGCCGCTCCTGCGTGTCGCGCACGACGACGCGCTCGGCGATCGTGCGAAGTGAGCGTTTGGCGAGCGCCTTGGCCTTGCGGACCTCGCCCAGCACCCAGGCCGCGACCTCGTAGTCGGCGGTCTCGGCGCCGGCCGAGACGGCCTCGAGCTCGTCCGCCGCGGGCCAGGCGGCCCGGTGGATCGAGCCCTCGCGCCACCACGACCAGGCCTCCTCCGTCACGTAGGGCAGGAACGGCGCGAACAGGCGCAGGAGCACCGACAGCGCCAGGCGGAGCGCGCCGATCGCGGACCCGGCCGCATCCTCCCCGAACGACCCGTAGGCCCGGCCCTTGACGAGCTCGAGGTAGTCGTCGGTGAAGCCCCAGAAGAAGCGCTCGACGAGCTCGAGCGCGCGGGCGTGCTCGTAGTCCTCGAGCGCGGCCGTGGCCCGCTCGACCACGTCGGCGAGCTGCTTCAGCATAGAGCGGTCGAGCCGGTCGGCGATCTCGCCCTCGGGACGTTCGAGCGTGAGCACGAACCGCGACGCGTTCAGGACCTTGATCGCGAGCCGGCGTCCGACCTTGATCTGCTGCTCGTCGAACGCGGCGTCGATGCCGAGCCGCGCGCTAGCGGACCAGTACCGGACGGCGTCGGCGCCGTGCTGCTCGAGGTGTTCGATCGGCGTGACGACGTTGCCCTTGGACTTGGACATCTTCTTGCGCTCGGGGTCCAGGACGAAGCCGCTGATCACCGCGTCGGTCCACGGCAGCGCGCCGTGCTCGAGGTGCGACTTCAGCACCGTGTAGAACAGCCAGGTCCGGATGATCTCGTGCGCCTGGGGCCGAAGGTCCATCGGGAACACGCGGGCGAACAGGTCGTCGTCCTCCACCCACCTCCCCGCGATCTGCGGCGTGAGCGAGGACGTGGCCCACGTGTCCATGATGTCGGGGTCGCCCACGAAGCCACCGGCCTTGCCGCGCTGGTCCGCCGCGAATCCCTCGGGAACGTCGGACGAGGGGTCGACCGGCAGGCGCGACTCGTCGGCCACGATGGGGTGGTCGTGGTCGGGGTTCCCGTCCCCGTCGAGCCGGTACCAGACGGGAAACGCGACGCCGAAGAAGCGCTGGCGGCTGACGCACCAGTCGCCGTTCAGGCCCTCGACCCACGATGCGTATCGGGCCCCCATGTATGCGGGGTGCCAACGCAGCTGACGGCCGCGCTCGAGCAGCTCCTCGCGGAACCGCAGCGTCTTGACGAACCACTGCCGGCTCGAGACCAGCTCGAGCGGCCGCTCCCCCCGCTCGTAGAACTTCACGGCGTGCCGCACGGGCTTGGGCTCGCCGATCAGATGGTCGGACTCCCGAAGCAGTTCGGCGATCCGCTTCCGTGCCTTCTTCGTCGGCAGGCCGGCGAGCTCCCCCTGGGCCCGGGCGGCGTCGTCCGGCGCCTTGGTCTCCCATCCCGGCTCGCCCCACCGCGACGGCGCGATCGTCCCATCGCGCTGCACGACGACCCGCGCCGGCAGCTTCAGTTCGCGCCACCAGGTCACGTCGGTGATGTCGCCGAACGTGCAGATCATCGCGACGCCGGTGCCCTTGTCGGGCTCAGCCAGCTCGTGCGCGACGACCGGGACCTCGGCGCCGAACAGCGGCGTCACGGCGTTCTTCCCGACGAGCGCGCGGTATCGGTCGTCGTCGGGGTTCACGACCAGCGCGACGCACGCCGGGATGAGCTCGGGCCGTGAGGTCTCGATCTCGACCGAGCCAGAGCCGTCGGCCAGCTCGAAGCGGATCAGATGGTACGCGCCGTCGATCTCGCGGTCCTCGATTTCGGCCTGCGCGAGCGCGCTCTGGTAGTCGACGTCCCACATCGTGGGCGCCTCGGCCTGGTACGCGAGCCCGCGATCCAGCAACCGGAGGAACGCACGCTGGGAGGCCCCCCGCGAGCGCTCGTCGATCGTCGTGTACGTGTGGCTCCAGTCCACCGACAGGCCGGCCAGCCGGAACACCGCCTCGAACGCCTTCTCGTCCTCGGCGGTCAGCCGCTCGCAAAGCTCGATGAAGTTCGGCCGCGAGAGGGAGACCGGGTCGCCACCCTCGGGCCGGTCCAGCGCGTCCAGGTCGAAGTGCGGGTCGTAGGGGAGCGCCGGGTCGCACCGGACGCCGAAGTAGTTCTGCACCCGTCGCTCGGTGGCCAGCCCGTTGTCGTCCCACCCCATCGGGTAGAAGACCGTCTTGCCCCGCATCCGCCGGAAGCGGGCGACGATGTCCGTGTGCGTGTAGGAGAACACGTGTCCGATGTGCAGGCTCCCGCTCGCCGTCGGGGGCGGCGTGTCGATCGCGAACACGTCCTCGCGCGCCTTGGACCGGTCGAAGCGATAGGTGCCGGCGGCCTCCCACCACTCGTCCCACTTGGCCTCGAGGCCCTCGATGGACGGCTTCTCGGGGACGTTCATGCGCGCGAGTCTACGGGAGCCCTCCGGGCACGGCCGGGCTGAGCTCGGTCAACCCTTCATGTACTGCAGGACAGGCGTGCCGTCGCCGTTCGACATCGACATCGACCGGCCGCTGACCTCGTAGGTGGCCACCGAATCGAGCAGGCGCAGGTACTGGGTCTCGGTGCTCGACTCGGGCTCGCCGCAGGCCATCTTCGTTCCGGCGATCGGGCCGAACGAGATCTGGCTGCCGCTGGCCTCGTAGGAGGCGTTGTACTGGTTGCAGCCCGAGTTCCCGGTGATCGTCGTGCCGTCGAACTAGGCGTTCACCCCGACCCCGACGATCTCAGTCTGGCCGGCGGGCGAGAGCATCTGGGTCAGGATCCAGGACATGCCCCTCGAGCGCCGCCGAGTCCTTCTCGCTCCCCGAACCCGACGACCCGACGTCGTCCCCGCCGCACGCCTGAAGGGCGATGGCGAGGACGAGCAGCGGAACGAAAACCCGGCCCGGGCGGGCCTCACGCGGTGCGCTCTTGCCGCTGACGCTTCGGGGTCTCCTTGACCGGCACCAATGTGGGGTTCACCTTCGTCCGGACGACCTCCTCGTCGATCACGCACTTGGTGACGTCCTGGCGGGAGGGGAGCTCGTACATCGTGTTGAGGAGGACCTCCTCCATGATCGCGCGCAGGCCGCGAGCGCCGGTCGCCCGCAGGATCGCCTGATCGGCGATCGCCCCCAGCGAGTCATCGGTGAACTCGAGCTCGACGCCATCGAACTCGAAGAACTTACGGTACTGCTTCACGAGCGCGTTCTTCGGCTTGGTCAGGATGTCGACGAGCGCCGACTTGTCCAGGTTGTGCACGTTGGTGATCACCGGCAGCCGGCCGACGAACTCGGGGATCAGCCCGTACTTCAGCAGGTCCTCTGGCAACACCTGGCCGAGGATCGCGCCGAGGTCCTTCTCCTCCACCCGCCGCACGTCCGCGCCGAACCCGATGCCGCGCGAGCCGATCCGGCTCTCGACGATCTTCTCCAGGCCGGCGAACGCGCCGCCGCAGATGAACAGCACGTTGGTGGTGTCGATCTGGATGAACTCCTGGTGCGGGTGCTTGCGGCCGCCTTGCGGGGGGACCGACGCGGTCGTGCCCTCGAGGATCTTGAGCAGCGCCTGCTGCACGCCCTCGCCCGAGACGTCGCGCGTGATCGAGGGGTTCTCGGACTTGCGCGCGATCTTGTCGACCTCGTCGATGTAGATGATCCCGGTCTCGGCCTTCTTCACGTCGTAGTCGGCCGCCTGGATCAGCTTGAGCAGGATGTTCTCCACGTCCTCGCCGACGTACCCGGCCTCGGTGAGCGCCGTGGCGTCGGCGATCGCGAACGGCACGTTCAGCATCTTGGCGAGCGTCTGCGCGAGCAGCGTCTTCCCGCAGCCGGTCGGCCCAAGGATCATGATGTTGGACTTCTGGAGCTCGACCTCCGGGTCCTTCGCGCCGACCTGGATCCGCTTGTAGTGGTTGTACACCGCGACCGACAGGACCTTCTTGGCGGTTTCTTGGCCGATCACGTACTCGTCCAGGAACGCGTAGATCTCCTGGGGCTTGGGGAGCTCCTCGAGCTTGAGCTCGGAGGTCTCGGACAGCTCCTCCTCGATGATCTCGTTGCACAGGTCGATGCACTCGTCGCAGATATAGACGCTCGGTCCCGCGATGAGCTTCTTGACCTGCTTCTGCGACTTGCCGCAGAAGTTGCACTTCAGAAGGTCCGAGTCACCGATCCTCGCCATGCCCCCTGAGCCCCCTGAGCCGAGCGGCCGGGCGCGCCCCGGCCGTTCCGAACGGCATCCTACGCCGAGGAAGCGGCCGCCGCCGCGAGTTCGGGCTTGATCTTCCGGCTGGTGATGACCTCGTCCACGACCCCGTACTCGACGGCCTCCTCGGCCGTGAGGATGTAGTCGCGATCCGTGTCCTTGGAGACCTTCTCGAGCGACTGACCCGTGTGCTCGGCGATCAGCTGGTCGAGCAGCTGGCGGTACCGGATGATCTCCTTGGCCTGGATCTCGATGTCGACCGCCTGGCCCTGCGCCCCGCCGTGCGGCTGGTGCAGCAGGATGCGCGAGTGCGGCAGCGCGTAGCGCTTGCCCTTGGTGCCCGCGAGCACCAGGACCGCGGCCGCCGACGCCGCCTGGCCCATGCAGATCGTCGAGACGTCCGGCTTGATGTACTGCATCGTGTCGTAGATCGCGAACAGCGACGTGATGTCGCCGCCCGGCGAGTTCACGTACAGATTGATGTCCTTGTCCGGATCCTCGGACTCCAGGTGCAGGAGTTGCGCCATGATGAGGTTGCCGACCGCGTCGTCGATCGGCGTGCCGAGGAACACGATGCGCTCCTTCAACAGGCGCGAGTAGATGTCGAACGAGCGCTCGCCGCGGCTCGTCTGCTCCACGACGACGGGGACGAGGTAGTCCTTCATGACGTCTCCTCTGCTGTGTCGTCCGCGGTCGCGGGCTGGTCGGATGCCCCCTCCGGCTGGGTGGTGGGCTCCTCGGCAGCGGCGTCCGAACGGATGTCTGCGTGCTCGACGAGGAAGTCGAGCGCCTTCGAGCGGATGATATCACCGGCCAGTGCTACGACCTGACCGCTTCGGTCCAGGCTCTTGGCGAGGTCCTTGGGCTCGCGCCCGAGCGCCGCGGCCAGCCCGCCGATCTCCCGGCCGATCTCCTCCGCCGTGACCTCGAGCCCCTCCTGGCGCGCCACGGCCTCCAGGACGAGGTCGGCCTTGATCGCGCGGATCGCGTGCGAACGCGCGTCGGCCCGGAAGCGGAGCTCGTCCAGGTCCTGCGACGCCAGCAGGTCGGGCAGCGTGGTGCCCGCCTGCTCGGCGCGCTCCTTCGCGTGGAGCACACGGTGCTCCACCTCCTCGTCGACGAGCGCGTCCGGCAGTTCCACGTCCACGGCATCGATCATCGCCTGCAGGACCGCGTCGCGGACGTCGGCGTCGGCGCCGCGCTCGCGATTGCCGGTCAACTGTTCGCGCAGGTTCACCCTCAGCTCGTCCAGCGTGTCGAACTCCGAGGCCACCTTGGCGAACTCGTCGTCGGCGTCGGGCAGCCTCTTGCCCTTGACTTCCTTCAGCAGGACGCGGAACGAGACCTCCTGGCCCGCGCGCTCGCCGGCGCCGGGCCCGAGCGTGTCGTTGAAGGCGAGGATCTCGCCCGCGCGCTTGCCCGAGACCTCAGCGTCCAGTTTGTCGCCGAACTCGGCCGACCCGAGCTCGTACAGGTGGTCGGTGCGCGAGACCCCCGGGATCTCCTCGCCGTGGATCGTGGCGTGGACGTCCACCACGACGTAGTCCCCCTCGCGCGCCGCGCGGCCCACGGTCTCGAGCTCGGCGAAGCGCTCGCGAAGCGAGTCCAGGAACCGGTCGACCTCCTGGTCGGTGACCTCGACCGCCGGCCGGTGGACCGTGACCCCCTTGTACTGCGATTCCTCGAGCTTGAGCCGCGGGCGCACCTCGACGACCGCGGTGAACACCAGCGGCTTGCCCTCCTCGACGTCGCCCAGATCGATGTCGGGCTCGCTGATCGGCGCCAGGTCGTGCTCGCGAAGGGCTTCTCGGTAGTAGGTGGGCACCGAGTCCTCGATGAACTCGCCCACCACGGCCTCGCGCCCGAACTGTGCGTCGATCACCTGCCGCGGGACCTTGCCCTTGCGGAACCCGGGGATCTTGATCTGCTGCGCGATCTTCCGGTACGCGCGGTCCAGGTCCTTGCCGAGCTCCTCGGGTGGGACCTCGACGGTGAGCTTCACGGTGTGCTTGTCGGTCTCTTCCAGGGTGGTCTGCATTGGGACCCGAGCGTAGCGGAAAAGGGGCGTTCGGCTATCGTGCGCAGCGTGCTGCTGGTCCGGGGACGCTGAGGCTTGTACGAGGAGGAGCTCGCGTTCGCGAACGAGCTCGCCGACCTCGCAGCCGAGATCGGGCTCTCGTTCTTCGGCGGCACCTTTCAGGTGCGCCTCAAGCCCGACCGCACGCCCGTCACCGAGGCCGATCTGGCGATCGAGGCAGCGATCCGGGACACGGTCAAGGCCACCTACCCGGACGACGGGGTGCTCGGCGAGGAGGGCGGGTCGGAGGGCGAGGGCCGTCGCCGCTGGATCGTCGACCCGATCGACGGGACGAAGAACTTCGCCGACGGCGTGCAGATCTGGTCGAACCTGATCGCGTTCGCCGTGGACGACGACCCCGTGGTCGGCGTGGTGAACCTTCCGGCGCTCGGCGAGCGCTACGAGGCGCGGACCGGCGGCGGCGCACGGCTGAACGGCGAGGAGATCCACGTGTCCCGCGCCGACCGGATCCCCCGGGCGTTCGTCGTGTTCGCCGGGATGGAGGACTGGATCTCCGGCGACTACGCGGCCGGGGTGCAGGCGCTGGTCTCGGACGCGCGGCGAAACCGCGGGTTCGGGGACGCGTGGGGGCACTGCCTGGTGGCCCGCGGCTCGGCCGACGTGATGCTGGAGCTCGAGCTCGCCACGTGGGACTTCGCCGCGCTCAAGGTCCTGCTCGAGGAGGCGGGAGGGCGAATCAGCCAGTTCGACGGGTCGCCCCTCGTGCACGGGGGCACGGTGCTGTCTACCAACCGGGTCCTGCACGACGAGGTCGTGGCCCGGCTCGAGCCTCCGCTGCGGGATTAGCCCGCCGGCTGCCGCTTCATCGCCTGCCGCGCGTCGGCGAGCGTGACCTCCGGCTTGCGGTAGTTGCGCAGCGCGAACCGGTCGCACGTGGTCTCGGCCGACATGCCGCGCCCGTGGTTGCTGTGCAGGTACCAGTGCATCCACTCGTGCAGGTACAGGAAGCGAAGGACCTGGCGTTTGGTCTTGAAGGTCACGCCCTCGGTGAGCCAGATGAACCGCAGCGACCGGCCGGGGCGACGCCTGGCCCCGAACGCCACCACCTCACCGAAGGGCAGGAAGGGCTCGGGGACCTGGAGCGTGATCGTGTGGGCCGAGAAGTCGGTCTCGGCGGCCAAGTGGGGCTTCTCACGGTAGCGGAGCGGCTTCACCCGGACCTCGAACCCGTCGGCCTCCGGCAGCCCCCTGAGCATGCCGTCGGCGCGCCGGGGCGAGAGGTCGGGCACGGTCGAGGTCACGTCCACGGCGCTACAGGCTAGCGACCCCTCGGGGGGAGTCGGGCGGCGGTTATCGGTCGGGGCGGGCGGATTCGAACCGCCGACCTCCTGCTCCCAAAGCAGGCGCGCTGCCAGGCTGCGCTACGCCCCGCGCAACGGATGCTACCCGCAGGGACGGTCCTCAGCCGACACCTGAGCACCGCGAACGGACCGGCGTGTGGCCGCGGTGATACAACAGAAGCCCAAATGCGCACCCTTCCTCGAACGGCCACCCGTGTGCGGGACGCCGCGGTCGAGCTGCGGGGCGTCACCCGCCTGTTCGGCGCGTCGCCGGCCCTGGTCCGGGTCGACCTATCGATCCGGCGAGGCGAGGCGGTGGTGCTGCGAGGACCCAACGGGGCGGGCAAGAGCACCCTGCTTCGCGTCGTGGCGACCGCGCTGTCCCCCACCTACGGCGGGGGGTCGGTGCTGGGGTTCGACCTCGCGACCGATCGGGAGGAGATCCGCCGTCGCTGCGACCTCCTCACGCACCGAACGCGGCTGTACGAGGAGCTGACCGCGCGCGAGAACCTCGAGCTGTTCGCCCGCCTCCTCGGCATCCCCGCCGGACGCGTGGACGAGGCGCTCGAGCGCGTGGCGCTCGCGGACACCGCGGGCGAGCGCGTTCGGACGTTCTCGGCCGGCATGCGCCAGAAGGTCGCGGTGGCTCGCGCGATCGTTCGGGACCCCGAGCTGCTCCTGCTCGACGAGCCGACGACCGGACTGGACGACGCCGCGCGGCGCGAGGTCGAACGCATGATCCTGGACGCGGGGGCGCAGGGACGCACCCTGGTGATCGCGACGCACCATCCGATCGCGCCCGAACTCGGCGCGCGGGTGGTCTCGATGCGGGACGGGTCGGTAGAGGCGGCGGCGTGACGCTCGTCGGCCAGGCCTCGGTCATCGCGCGCAAGGACCTCGTGATCGAGGTTCGGGGACGGCACGCCCTCGGGACGCTGCTGCCGTTCGCCGCGACGGTGCTGATCGCATTCGGCTTCGCGTTCGGCCCCGGCCGCGACGTGCTCGACCGCGTGGCGCCGGGCCTGCTGTGGATGGCGGTGCTGTTCTCGGCGGTCATCGCGTCCCGTCGCGCGTATCAGGTGGAAACCGAAGACGGCGCGCTCGAGGGACTGCTGCTCGCCCCGATCGACAAGGCCGCGGTGTTCCTGGGCAAGGCGGCGGCGGTCACGCTCGAACTGCTGGCGCTCGTCCTCGCGGTGCTGGTGCTGGTCGTCCTCCTGTTCGACCTGTCGGTCGCGAGCCCGCTGCTGATGATCGCGGCGTTCGTCCTGGGCGTTGTGGGGCTCGCGGCCGTCGGGAGCCTGTTCGGCGTGGTAGCCGAGTCCGCGCGCACGCGCGAGGCGATCTTCCCGATGCTCGTCCTCCCGCTCGTCGCTCCGGTCCTGATCGCCGGCGTCCGGGCGACCGACCTGGCCGCAGCCGGTCGTTCGAGCGAGGTGCTCTCGTGGCTGGGCCTGCTGGCCGCGTTCGACGTCGTGTTCCTGTCGGTGGGGGTGCTCGTGTTCGGGTACCTGCTGGAGGACTGATGGCGGCCACGGCGGAGCGCGCGCTCGGCAAGGCGACCTCCCCCAACGGGGAGCGGACGCTCGGCATCGCGACGCTCGCCGCCCTCGCGGTATCGGCCGTGCTCTCGCTGGTAGTGGCCCCGCCGGACGCGGTGCAGGGCGAGGTACAGCGCATCATGTACGTGCACGTGCCGGCCGCCTGGCTCGCGTACCTGTCGTTCTTCGTCGTGTTCGTCGCGAGCATCGCCTACCTGAAGACGAGGAAGACTCGCTGGGACCGCGTCGCCGCGGCCTCGGCCGAGATCGGCGTGCTGTTCACCGCGCTCGCGATCGCGCTCGGGATGCTGTGGGGCAAGCCCGTGTGGGGCACGTGGTGGACGTGGGATCCGCGCCTGACCACCACTGCCGTGCTGTTGCTGATCTACGTCGGGTACCTGGCGGTGCGACGGATCACCGACAATCCGTCGCGCAGGGCGACGTGGGCGGCGGTCGTGGGGATCGTCGGGTTCGTCGACGTGCCGATCGTGCACCTGTCGGTGGTGTGGTGGCGCTCGTTGCATCAGGGACCCACCGTGTTGCGGCTCGGTGCCCCCGAGATCGAGGGGACGATGCTGCTGGCGCTGCTGTGCGGCGTGGCGGCGTTCACGATCACGTACGCCTACCTGATGACGCTTCGCCTGCGGGTCGGGCGGCTCGAGGAGCGCGAGGCGCGCGAGGCCCTGTCCCCGATCGTCGAGCTCGAACGCTGATGGCGCCGAACGTCGGCTACGTCATCGCCGCGTACCTGATCACCGCGCTCGCGCTCGGGGGCTACACGCTTTCGCTGCTGTCCCGCGCCCGAAACGCCAGGCGCCGGGCGGACGCGATCGCTCGACGACGCCGCGACGCCTGAGCAACCGCGCCTCAGCCCCCAGGGATCGCGTCCCGCGCCTCGGCGATCAGGTCCTGCGCGGTCTGGCGTTCGACACCGAACGGCGCGGCGTCGAGGTACGTCTCGAACGCGGTGATCGCCTCCCGCGGGCGGTGCAGGCCCCGGAGAAGGACGACTCCGCGGATGAACAGGGCCTCGGGGTACCGGGGGTCGGTCCTGAGCGCGTGGTCCACGTACTGCAGCGCCTTGTCGTACCGCTCGGCCTGGAAGAGGATCAGGCCGACGTGGGCCAGAGCCTCGGCGTCGTCGGGGTCCATGTCGAGCGCGACGGCGTACTCGGACAGCGCCTTCTCGGTCATGCCGGCGTCCAGGTACCGGTGGGCGAGGTCGAGCCGGGCCGCCAGGTCGTCGGGGTGATCCCTCACGCGCTGCTCGAAGAACGTGAGTGGGTCCCGGGCGTTGGCGCTCGGCCCGGCCTGCAGCTGCGGCTCCGCGTCGCGGGCGAGCGAGGCGACGAGGACGGCCACGAGGGTCCCGCCGATCAGCACCGCGACCGCCCAGGGAGGGACCGTGCGCGGTTCGGCCGATGCGACGGGCTTCGTGGGGTGGCCGTCGGCCTCGGCGCCGGCTTCCACGACGGCGGCCGGCATGTCGCCCCCCGCCGGTTGTGGTGCGACGCGCCGGTCGAGCGCGCGGAGCACCCGCGCCATGCGTGACTCGGTCCCCTCCCGCAGCCGGAGGTACTCGGCCTCGTCGAGCGCACCCCCCGCATGCGACTCCTCCAGGTCCGCGAGCGATCGCATCAGCGCGGCCCGTCGGTCCTCGAGCGGGTCCGCGAGCGGCTCGATCGGCGCCGGCGCCGCGCGCAGGAAACCCGAGATCACGCCCGTCCCCGCGATCAACACCAGGCCGGCGACGGCGAACGAGAGCGCGATCGGGTTCATCCCGGCTCCTGAAGGCCGGTCTCGGGCCGCCGAAGCACCGCGACCCAGATCGCGAGGCCGGCGACGAGCGCCACGATCGGTACCGCCCACGGCACCCAGTTGAGGCCGCGGCGCGGCGGCTCGAGCAGGATCCATTCGCCGTAGCGATCGATGAAGAACGCACGGATCTGCTCGGCGCTCTGGCCGGCCCGCAGCCTCGTCGTGATCTCGGTGCGCATCTCCCCCGCCAGCCGGGAAGGCGAGTCCGCGACCGACAGGTTCAGGCAGACCGGGCAGCGCAGGCCGGCGGCGATCTCGTGCGCGCGGTCCGCCAGCGACTCCGTTCCCCCCGCGCGGGACGACGCGAACAGCGCCGCGAGCCCGACCACGACAACCGCGCCGACGATCAGCGCGATCGATCGCGCGCGCCCGCTCACTCGAGGTTCCCCGTTCGCAGCGCGGCCTCGATGTGGTCGGTCAGCCACTCGTACGTGACGGCCCCGGTGGTCTTGGCCGCGATCGTGCCGTCGGGCGCGATCACGAACGTCTCGGGCACCCCGAACACCCCGTACGCGATCGCGGTCTTCGAACCCGGGTCGTCGGCCGTCGGCCAGTCCCCGCCGAGCTGCCGGCGGAAGCCCATCGCTCCCTCGCGGGTGTCCTCGAACAACACGCCGAGCACGACGACGCCGCGCTCCCGATACCGGCCCCACGCCGCCTCGAGGTCGTCGTGCTCTTGGCGGCAGGGCTGGCACCACGACGCCCAGAAGTTCAGGACCACGACCTGGCCGGCGAGGTCCTTCGACGAGATCGTGCCGTCCGCGTCGATCCGCGGCAGCGAGAACTCCGGGGCCGGCTTGCCGATCAGCTCGCTCGGAAGCGCGCGCGGATCCTTCCCGAGCCCCGAGGCGAGCAGCAGCGCGAACAGGACCAGCGGCGCGAAGACGATCGCGAGCGTGCGCGTCCGCGAACGCCGACGTTCGGGCTCGGCGATCTCGTCGGCCTCGAGCCGGTCCTCCTTCGAGCGCGCGTCCGTGCTCACACGCGTACCTCCTCGCGGCGCGCGGTCGCCCGCTCGGGTCCGGGCACGCCGGCGGCCTTCGGCTTCGTCGGCCACGCCGCCACGACGCCGCCGAGCGCCATCAAGAGACCTCCGAGCCAGAGCAGGCCGATCCCCGGGTTCACGAAGAACCGGACCGTGACGCGCGATCGGTTCTCGACCGTGACGACCGACGCGTACAGGTCGACCATCCCGTTGAACGGCGTGCCGATCCGGATCGACGGCGTGCCGATCGGCTCGGACGAGGACGGGTACAGGTTCAGCGAGGGGTGGAGCCGGACGATCTCGTCGCCGCTCTCGGGATCGAGGACGGAGAGCTCGGCCACCAGGACCCGGCGCTGCGGTTCGTCACGCGCCGACAGTCCGTCGAACCGCAGATCGTACCCCTGCGCGTGCACGACCTCGCCCCTCGCGACCGAGACCTCCGACGAGCGATCGGACAGGGCCGCCCACGACACACCCACCACGGCCACGATCAGTCCGAGGTGGACGACCAGACCGCCGTAGAGGCGGTGGTTCCTCGAGACGGCCGCCCGCGTCGCTGCCGGGACGGAGATCCCGTGCGCCCGTCGGTGCGCCTGGACGCCGCGCACCATCTCGGTGACGGTGGCCGTCGCGACGAACGCGGCCAACCCGTACACCACGACCCCCGCCGCCGCAGCGCCCGCGATCGCCAGCACCGCCGCCACGATCGCCGCCGCCCACAGCGGGACCTGCAGCCGGCGCAGCACCGCCGACAGCGATGCCGCCCGCCACGGCAGCAGCGGCCCGATGCCCATCAGGAACAGCAGCAGGAGCGCGACCGGGGCCGTGTTCCGGTTGAAGAACGGCGACCCGACCGAGACCTTTTGGTTCGTCACTGCCTCGGCCAGCAGCGGGTAGATCGTCCCGACCAGCACCGTGAACGTGAGCACGAGCAGCAGGACGTTGTTGCCCAGGAACACGCTCTCCCGCGACAGCGGCGTGTCGAACGTGGCCTCGCCGCGCAGCGCCTCCCGCCGCCACGCGATCAGACCGAACCCGCCCAGAAGCACGATCGTCAGGAACACGAGGTACAGCGGGCCGACGATCGACTCCGCGAACGTGTGGACCGAGGCAAGGATGCTGCCGCGTGTGAGGAACGTCCCGAGCACCGTCAGCGCGAACGTCCCGACGATCAGCGAGAGGTTCCAGATCTTCAACATGCCGCGGCGCTCCTGCACCATCACCGAGTGCAGGAAAGCGGTCCCGGTGAGCCACGGCAGCAGCGCGACGTTCTCGACCGGGTCCCACGCCCAGTAGCCGCCCCACCCCAGGACGCTGTAGGACCACAGGGCGCCGAGCGTGAGCCCGACCGTCAGGAAGATCCACGCGGCGATCGTCCAGCGCCGCGTGATGCGCATCCACGCGTCGCTCACGCGGCCGGTGATCAGCGCCGCGATCGCGAACGCGAACGGCACGGTGAAGCCGATGAACCCCAGGTACAGCATCGGCGGATGCGCGGCCATCAGCGGGTGGTTCTGCAGAAGCGGGAGGGGACCGCGTCCGTCGGCCGGCGCGGTCGCCAGCGTGGCGAACGGCGTCGTCGGTCCAAGCACCAGCACCAGGTAGAACGCCGAGACGCCGAACATCACCGCCATCGCCCACGGGAAGGTCTCGGGGCGGCCGCGGCGGAACCGGAAGGCGACCACCGCCAGGTAGCCTGCGAGGACGAGGTTCCACAGCAGCAGCGAGCCCTCGTCCGCCGACCACAGCGCGAGCACCTTGAAGAACGTCGGGGTCGCGCGGCTCGAGTTCAGGGCCACGTACTTCAGGGAGAAGTCGTTCGCGAGCAGCGCCGCGAGCATGGCGAGGTTGGCGACCACCACCAAGGCGAGGAGCGAGTAGGCGGTGGTGCGCGCGCTCTCGACCACGCGCGGCCGCCCCGCCCGAACGCCGACGATCGCGGCCGTCGCCCCGTACAGGGCGAGCGCCAGAGCCAGCGCCAGCGAGATCGTCCCGACCAGCGCGGGCATCAGCGTGCCTCCTCGCGGCCCATCAGCCGATCGGGGCGGGCGACGGCGTCTCGCCCGCGGCAGGCGGCCGGTACTGCTCGTTGTGCTTGACGAGCATCGTGTCCGAGTGGAAGGCGCCGTCGGGCCCGTAGGTCCCCTCGAGGACGACGCCGCTGCCGGTCTTGAACAGCGCCGGCGTCGAGCCCGTGTGGATCACGGTCATGCGGGTCGTCCCGTCGGTAACGACGAAGTCGACGCCCTTCGCGATGTCGTGGACCGAGCCCGGCACGACCTGGCCGCCGAGACGCAGACGCTCGCCGGGCGGCGGCTGCTGGCGCAGCAGCTCGGTCGGTGTCACGTAGTAGACGAGGTTCCCCGAAAGGGCCTGCGTTCCGACCCAGGCCAGGCTGCCGGTGATGAGCACGAGCAGGACGACGACGCGGACGCGCACGGCACAGAGCCTACGAGGGCGTCTCTGGTTCCGTCGAGACAGTCTTAGAGCCGGAAAGCCCCCGAACCGATCACGTGCACGCCGCCGCCCACGCGCACGCGCCAGCGGCCACCCTCGTCCCGAACCTCGACGTGCAGCTCGCTCGGCCGCCCGACGCGCTCGCCCTGGCGGACCAGGATCGAGCCGGGCATGCCGCCCAGGCCGTGTTCGGCCAGGTAGGCCCCCAGCGGTCCCGCCGCCGAGCCCGTGGCAGGGTCCTCCCCGATCCCGTGACCGGCGTCGAACATCCGGGCGGTGGCGCCCGCGTCGGTCATCGCGAACAGGTACAGGCCCTCATCACCGGAGATCAGGACGGCCTCCTCGAGCGCGCGGCCGTCCCGCTGGGCACGCGCCAGCCGATCCGCATCGCGCACCGGCACGATCGTCCACAGCAGCCCGGTAGTGACGGTCTGCACGGGGAGGTCGGGTTCGAGGTCGTCGAGCCCGAGTCCGGCCGCGCGCGCGATCAGCGCGCGATCGTCGAACACGCCCCCGAACTCGACCGGCAGCTGCGTCATCCACGCCGAGTTCGACGCGACGTCAACCTCGACCGGAACCTCGCCCGCGGCCGTGGTCTGCGTCCCAGGCGAGGTCACGCGACCCTCGCTCACCAACACGAACGCCGTCCCGAGCGTCGGATGGCCCGCGAACGGAAGCTCGGCATCGGGCGTGAAGATGCGCATCGCGTAGCGGTCGCCCGCGGCCTGGGTCACGAACGTCGTCTCCGAGAACCCGATCTCCTTGGCGATCGCCTGCATCGCGGTATCGCCCAGCTCGACGGGGTCGGGCACCACGCAGAGCTGGTTGCCGGACAGCGGCGTCGGCGTGAACACGTCGACCAGTCGGAACGGGACCTCCACGTCGGCACTGTATCCACCGGGGGCTCGGGGGCCTCAAGGAGCGAGCCGAACGGCGAGCGGCAGGCCCCCGTCGGACGGTTGCTACGGTGGGTCATGGCCGAGCGCACGTTCCGCGACGGGGTCCGGGCCATGGCTCCCCTGATCGTGGCCGTGCTCGGCTTCGCGATCTCGTTCGGCGTGCTCGCGCGCGCGGCCGGTTTCGGGTGGTTCGCGCCCATCGTCATGTCGGCGACGACGTTCGCCGGGTCTGCGCAGTTCGCCGCGGTGTCCGTGCTCGGGGACGGCGGCACGGTGGCGGCCGCGGTCGCGGCGGCGCTCCTGCTGAACCTTCGGTACGGCCCGATCGGGATCTCGGTCGCGCCGTGGCTGACCGGCGGCCCGTGGTCGAGGTTCCTGCACGCCCAGTTGGTCGTGGACGAGTCGTGGGCGATCGCGGCCGAGGGCGAGGGCAGGTTCAACCGGCGCGTGCTGTTCGGGGCCGGCCTGGCGCTCTACGTCGCGTGGGTCGCGGGGACGGCGGTCGGCGCGGTCCTCGGCCAGGCGCTCGGCGACCCGGCCATGCTCGGCCTGGACGCGGCGTTCGCGGCGCTGTTCCTCGGCCTGCTCGTGCCGATCGCCAAGGATCGGCTCCACATCATGGCGGCGCTGCTTGGCGCGGGGATCGCGCTCGCGCTGACGCCCTTCACGCCGGCCGGCGTGCCGATCGTGGCCGCGAGCGCCGCGTGCCTCCTGGGGCTGAGGCGATGACCGAGGTCTGGCTCGTCGTCGCGCTCGTGGGGGTCGGCACCGTGGCGATCAAGTCCGCGGGACCGGTCCTGCTCGGCGGCCGTCCACTCCCCCCGAGGGTCGCGGGCGTCATCGACCTGCTCGCTCCGGCGCTGTTCGGAGCGCTGATCGCGGTGCAGACGTTCGGCGACGGCCAGTCGCTGGCGGTGGACGAGCGCGTGATCGGGGTCGCGGTGGCCGGTCTCGCCATCTGGCGCAAGGCGCCGCTGATCGTCGTGGTGATCCTCGCGGCCGCTGGGACGGGGATCGCCCGGGCGGTCGTCTGAGGTTGCTAGGCTTTCCTCACGCGCGGGCGTAGCTCAATGGCAGAGCTCCAGCCTTCCAAGCTGGTGGTGCGGGTTCGATTCCCGTCGCCCGCTCCAGCGCCCTACGCGGACTTCTGCCCCGTCCGGAGGTCCATCCAGCTCGACTCGATCGACGAGTAGCGGGCCCAGGCCGCCGCCCAGCCGTCGTCGTTGCGCGGGAACGTCTCGACGGGCTGCTGCGGCGTGTTCCGGTCCCAGATCCCGAAGTGATCGGGGGCGTACCCCAACAGGTACCGCGATCCCGTGTGCGTGAACTCGATCTTCGCCTCGGCCACCGGCGGCGTGGCGGCAGTCGGCTCGGGTTCGGCTTTCGGCTCGGCGGTCGGGACCTGCGCCATCATCGTGGCCTGCGGCGGAGGGTTGGCCTCCATCTTCCCCTCGGCCTTTGGCTCCTCGGTCTTGAGTTCCTCGGTCTTGGGTTCCTCGACAGCGGCGGCGGCGCGCTTGGGCGGTCCCTCGGCGGTGGCCGGGATCTCGTCTACGAGCCACGAGCCGCACCAGCGGCACCTGATCGCCGCGTCCTGGATCTCCTCGGCGCAATACGGGCAGGTCTTCATGGCGGCCGCTCCTTCCGAACCACGTCGTTCGAGAGCCGACAGCGTACCCCCGGAACGCGACAGGAGGAAACCGAGCTCAGCCGGCGGAGAGCACGCGCCCGCCCTTCATGACGAGCGCGACGTCGGTCAGCCGGTCGACGTCGGACAGCACGTCGCCTTCGACCGCCAGCACATCGGCGAACAGGCCGGGTTCGAGCGCGCCGACGCGGTCGCGCCACCCCATGAGCTCGGCCGCGACCACGGTGGCCGAGCGGATCGCCTCCATCGGCGTCATGCCGTGCTTGACCATGTGCGCGAACTGACGCGCGTTCATCCCGTGCGGGTAGGTCCCGCTGTCGGTCCCGAACGCGAGCCGAATCCCCGCGGCCAGGGCCTTCTCGAACCCCTCCCGCTGCACGTCGGTGGTCTCGCGCAGCTTGCGCATGACGCCGGGCGACCACCCGTCGTGCTCGCCCTGCTCGATCGTCCAGTCGCCCATCCAGATGTCGGCAACCAGGTACGTCCCGCGCTCGGCCATCAGCGCGATCGCCTCGTCGTCCATGAGCGAGCCGTGCTCGATCGAGCGCACGCCGGCGCGAACCGCGCGCTTGATGCCCTCGGCGCCGTGGGCGTGCGCCGCCACGTGGGCGGCGTACAGGTCCGCCTCCTCGACGGCCGCGCGGATCTCGGCCTCGCTGAACTCGGGGGCCGACGGCACGGTTCCCTCGGTGAGCACGGCGCCGGTCGCGATGACCTTGATGAAGTCGGCGCCGCCGTGGAGCAGGTCGCGCACGACGCGGCGGACCTCGTCGGCCGAGTTCGCCACGCCGAACCGCAGGTCGCGAGGGACGGCCGCGTCGACGTCGGGCGGCAGGCCGTTGATGTCCCCGCCGCCGCCCGAGCTCGTGACGTATGCGCCCGCGCACATCATGCGCGGCCCGAGGACGTCGCCCGCCTCGATCGCGTCGCGCAGCGCGACATCCACGAACGCCCGGAAGGTCCCCACGTCCCGAACGCTTGTGAATCCGGCCATCACCGTGTCCCGCGCGTTCCGAACGCCCGAGAGCGCCTCCTGCGCCGCCGAACGCGTGATGAGCTGGGCGTAGCCGTGGCCGCTCTCGATCTCGCCGATCAGGTGCGCGTGGCAGTCGATCAGGCCGGGCAGCACCGTGTGGTCCGACAGGTCGAGGTCGACCGCGCCGCCGTCGAACGCCCCCACCGACTCGATCCGCTGGTCCCGAACCGTGACGAGCTGATCGCGCAGCTCCTCACCCGCGACGACGTCGAGCAGCCGCCCCGCGCGGATCCGAACGGTCTCGCTCACGACTCGGACAGCCGGAACGACGGATCGCCCGCGAGGCCGGCCACGTCCATCTGCGCCTTCTGCAGGCCGCCCGAGTAGTCCCAGTTCATCGCCTGCCACCGCGTGAACTGGTCGAGCACCCACACGCCGGACTGCCGAGCGCCGTTGCCGCTGCGCCCGTTGCCGCCGAACGGCAGGTGTGCCTCGGCGCCGGTGGTCGAGTTGTTCACGCTGACCATGCCGGCCGAGATGCGCTCGCGGAACCGGAACACGTTGAGCGGGTCGGTTGTGTAGATCGAAGCCGACAGGCCGTAGCCGTGGCCGTTGGCGAGCGCCATCGCCTCGTCGAAGTCGCCGAACGTCGCGACGCCGACGATCGGCCCGAACGTCTCCTGTTTGTAGAGGTCGTCGTCCATCGTGACGCCATCGACGATCGTCGGGTGGACGAACAGTCCGGCCTCGGGATCCCCAACGAATCCCTCGCGCGGGCTTTCCTGCGTGATCCGCCCGGTACCGGTGGAGCCCGAGATCGCGTGATGCGGCTGCACCCAGTCGAGCCATCCGAGGAAACGCTCGCAGAACCGCGCCGAGATCATGGGTCCGTAGAGGACGGGCTCGAACGGGTCGCCGATCGCGGCGGTCTCGACGGCGCGCGTGAACCGGTTGACGAACTCGTCGTGGACGGACTCGTGCACGATCACCGTGCCGAGCGACGTGCACCGCTGCCCCGCCGTGCCGAAACCGCTGAACAGCGCGCCCTCCACGGCGAGTTCGAGGTCGGCGTCGGGCATCACGACGAGCGGGTTCTTGCCGCCGAGCTCCAGACAGGGCGACTGCAGGTGCCGCCCGCAGAGCTCGCCGAGTTGCCGGCCGACATCGCTCGAGCCCGTGAACCCGACCTTGTCGACGAGGCCGGCGTCCAGCGCCTGGCTGAGGCCGTCGAACGTGTTCGGGCCGTCGGCCAGCACCATGTTGAGGACGCCGGACGGGAAGCCGGCGTGCTGGAAGAGCTGAGCGAGCGCCTCCGAGGTGGCCGGGGCGTACTCTGCCGGCTTCCAGACGGCGGCGTTGCCGCACAGGAGCGCGGGGACCAGGTACCAGGATGGAACGGCGACCGGGAAGTTCCCGGCCGTGATTATCGTGGCCACGCCGACGGGGTTCCGGAACGTGAAGAGCTGTTTGTCGGGGAGCTCGGAGGGAACGGTCATGCCGTACAGGCGCCGGCCCTCGGACGCGAAGAACGTGCACGTGTCGACGACCTCCTGGACAGAACCCCGGGACTCGGCGATCGGCTTGCCGATCTCGCGCGTCAGGATCCGGGCGAGCGTCTCGGCGTTGTCCTCTACGAGCCGCCCGAGTCGTTGGATCGCGGTGCCGCGGACGGGGGCGGGGGTGGCGGCCCACGCGGGCTGCGCCTCCCCGGCGGTCGCGCACGCCTCGACCAGCGTGGTGGCGTCACCGAGCCTCGCCTCGGCCACGAGGTCGTCGAGTCGAGCGGGGTTCGGGATCACGAGCATGCCGCCTGGCGCCTCGTCGGGCGCTCGACCACCGATCAGCGAGCGGACGGTTCTGGCCATGGTTGGATGGTAGCCGTCGTTGGGCGAGAGGGGGCCGTCGCTCGGGCGCACCCCAGTCCCTCATGCCGGCCGGAGCGCCGCTAACCCGACGAGCCCGATCGCCAGCCCGACGCCGATCCACATCACGACCAGCGGCGATCCGGCGATCGTGGCCGTCATGCCGTACAGGGCAGGAGACAGGCCGATGAACCACGAGACGACCAGGCGAACGTTGTCGGGTGCTCGCCGCCGCAGGAACAGGACGGCGACCACGGCATACGCCATGAGCGCCAGCGCGGCCCACGTGAGCGCGTCGACCTGAGCGTCCGAGTCGGACAGGACCCGCCGGAACGCATCCGCTACGAGAACGAGCGAGACGGCCGTGATCAGGAACGACGGCAGGCGGTTCCGGGACAGGAACCTGGACAGCCTCTCCGCCAACGCCTGGAACGCCCCCGTCATGGGGTCGGGAGACTAGCGGGACCGGGAGAGAAGGCCGCCTGGCTCCCCAACCCGCCCGCGCTTGCGGCCCGGCCCGTCTGCTGAGAGCATTCCGCACATGGCACCCGCCCGGCGTCCGATGGTGAACCTGCTCGCCCGGGTGCCGCTGTTCGAGGGCTGCACACACCTGGACCTCTCGCGCATCGCGGCCCTGTCCGAGGAGCGCATCTACCCGGAGGGCCAGGTCATCGTGAAGGCCGGAGATCCAGGCAAGGCCTTCTACGTGATCACCAACGGGAAGGTGGCCGTGGTGGCGGGCAAGTCGCCCACCGGGAAGAAGGAGGCCGAGCTCGGGCGGGGCGACTTCTTCGGCGAGCTCTCGCTGCTCGACGGGGACGCCCGGACCAGGACCGTGGTGGCCGCAACGCCGCTCGAGACGATCCGGATCGAACGCTCGGAGTTCCGAAAACTCCTGCGCAAGGAGCCGAACCTGTCGATCAGGCTGCTCGAGGGCATGGCAAAGCGCACCCGCAAGATCCTCGACACGCCCGCGCTGTAAGGCCTACCTCACGTAGGAGAACGCCCGCTCCGCCAGGTCCTGCCAGCGATTCGCGTGCGCGAGCGGCACCAACACCCACTCCTTCATGGGCCGGCCCTTCATGGGCTCGAACGACTCGACGCCACGCTGTGTCCGGGCCCTCTCCAGATCCTCGGGCCCGAGCTTGAACGTCATGGCGTCGCCGAAGGTTCCGGCGAACACCCTGTCCCCCGCCTTGAGCACCGGCATCCCGAACATCTTCGACCGCTTCGCGCCCCGCGCTACGAAGTCCTCGGCGAGCGCCTCGAAGCGCTCGACGGTCTTGGGCCCGGCCTTCGGCATCTTGGGCGTCTTGGGCGGCGCCTTCTTCGCGGCCGGCTTCTTGGCGGGTGACCGCTCGGTCGGCGACATGGAGGCGATGGTATCCCGGCGTGCGTTTGAGATCGATATCGCACGTCCCCAAGACGCCGGCTATCGTCACGCCGTGGCCGAGCGCTTCGAGGCCGACATGCGTGCCGGCTACCCGGTCGGGCTACCCGGCCTGACGCTCGGGTCGCCTGTCAAAGACGAGGTGCTGACCGACGTGCGCATTCGACTGCCGCTCTCGACCGTGAACCGCCACGGGCCTCGTGGCCGGCGCCACCGGCATCTTGGCAAGACCAAGACGCTGCAGGTGATCGCGGGCCAGCTCTCCGATGCCGGCGTGCCGGTCTTCGTGGCCGAGATGAAGGGAGACCTCTCGGGGCTCGCCCAGCCGATCGACGCGAGCGACCCGAAGATCGCCGACGTTGGTTTCCGTTCTCAATGCGCTATGGCAGCGGGTCAGTTCTCAAGGAGAACAGTCGAACCCATCGGCCGTCTGGATGCAGTCCGGCCCCACCACCACCCGTGAACGGGTCCTCCCTGTCATTGCTCCCGACGAACAGTAGGAGCCAGATCAAGAAGACGATGATCGCTACCAGAATGGGCACACCATGAAGGGTCACTGGGTGAATCTTCACCGTGCCCTTCTTATGTCCTCTCCTCATCGGGCCTGGGCACCCTTCCCCTTACCGTGGGATCGGAGGGAGCCACGCGCCGAGCCGGAGGTGATGCTACGCCTGATTACGAGTCGAGGTCAGCCGCAGGACCAGCGGGCGCAAAGTCATCGTGCTGGGTCGTAGTGCCGGGTGCCTCGCGCTTCCCCTGATCCCTTTAATTACGGCTTGGGCGGCTTTGTCTTCGTCTTTGTCTCCTTTGGTTCGGGCGATTTGGTCTCGGTCGGCGGTTCCGTGGTCGTTGAAGGCTCCGCCGTTGGGGACGGCTCCGGTGTCGTCGTCGGCTCGACCGTTGTGGGTGGTGGTTCATTCGCGGGTACCTCGGTGGTCGTAGGTGGCGAATCGGTCATCGTGAGCGATGGACTAGACGTCGCTGAGGGCGAGGGCGGCCCTGGAGTGGGCGACGGTGAGGGGCCCGGGCCTGGCGAGGGCTTGGGTCCTGGGTCCGGCCCGGGTGCCGGATGGGGGACGGTCCCCTCCACGAAGATCGGGCCACTGAAAGCGAGGTCTTCTACCGGTAACAGCCGTAAGAGAGCGCTCTTGCCTCTGGCGTCATCAGCTATGTTGACGGGGTCTCCCTGTGTTCCGGGGGCACTCGGAATGAACGCGACGTAGGGCACCCCATTGGGCGTTTCGACCAAGATCGCTCCCACGAGCGGGTGTGAATCGGCGTCATTGAATGCCTTCATAAGTCCGGCCACCATAAGTCCGGCCACCCAAAGGACGCCGATAGCAAGCACCGCAACCCAAGCGCTCCGGCGCCGCCTGTGACGGTCTTCCAGCTCGTGATATCTGTTCAGCGCCTGCCCTCGTTCCCGAAGCGGGTACCGCATGCGGGGCTGCGCGGGCCGCTTGTCGTCGAAGAGGGCATACCCGTCGCTCGCGTAGTGGAGGCTGTATCGTCGGCCGAGCTTCACCACCCTAGGCGTGGTGGCCTTGGGTCGGAAAGCTGCCCTCCCACCACTCACCTGATGCCTCCGAGTCGTGAAAAGTTACCGAGATGTTGGCGAGTACCCGCTTCCTACTTTCCTAATCTCAACCTACATCCGCCGCCGAGAGACGTCCTCGCGGCGCATACACGGCGTCGCATCGCCTGAAGGGATGGCCGGGACCGCGACATCCTCGAACGAGCCGTCAAGTCCATCTCCGAGCAGGCGACGAAGGCCGTCACCACATAGCCTCCGGATCGATGCGCCCGGACGAGCTCGAGGGCCGGCTACGGGAGCGCCTGGACGCCCTTGGGCCGGCCCCCCGCGCCGAACTGCTCCACGTCCTCATGCTGCCCGACCTCGAGCGGGCCGAGCGGATCGGCGAGTTCTGGAGTTATCCGCAGAGCCGCACGTTTGCCGAGCTGCTGATCGACTGCGAGGACGACCGGATGCTCCGAGCTGTTGCTTGTGGGGATGCTGCGAGAGGCTGAGCGCTAACGGAGGCCCCTCAACGTTTCGGCCTCGCCAAGGGTTGAACCTGGCGTGATGAGCGATTCAGCCGAGCCTGTACGCACATCTTTGCTTGATGACGGGCAATCGTGCGGAGGCGGAGGAGCTCGCGCAGGACGCGTTCCTGAAGGTATGGGAGAGATGGGACCGCGTGGCGGACATGGAGGAACCGATCGGGTACCTGTACCGGACCGCAATGAACCTGTTCCGCAAGCGGTACCGCAGGGCGGTACTCGCGCTTCGCAAGACGGTATCGGAGGAACTTCGCAAGGACGAGTTATCGACCGTCGAGGACCGGTCGATCGTCGCACACGCGCTGATCGAGCTCACACCGCCTGATGCTTTCTCCGAACTTTTTTTCCCAGGGTGGGGGTTTGGGATTCGTACTGCGAAGGGTACGGTAGCGTACCGAGGACGGAAGAAAGCGAAGAACAGACTGCCCGTGCGCATGGAGTTCCATCTCGCAGCCGACTCGACGGCGCCCCTTCTCGCACGACATCGGGTTACGACCGCCGCCGGCTGTGCCGGGACCCCGACCGCCGAAGCCCTCGCCCTGCTCACAAGCGAGCTCGTATCGAATGCGATCAGGCACGGACCCGTGGCCCGGACTCAAGACGTGGTTGTCAGGTTTTGCGACGGAGACAGCCTCCGGGTCGAAGTACTGGACGGAGGCGTTGGCTTCGTGGCTCCGGCTGAAAGACCGCCCGGTCAGCCGGGCGGCGGTTGGGGTCTGCACATCGTCGATCAGCTCGCTGCGGCGTGGGGCGTCGAGGCTGAAGGGACCCGGAACAAGGTCTGGTTCGAGCTCGATCGCTAACGCACGCCCTGCGGCTCCTGCGTGCTGCGGTGGATCACGAGGTTGGGAATGCTGTCCGCACCAACGAGCTCGAGCACCTTCGCTACCTGCCTCGTCGGTCGCTCCAGCACGATCTGGCCGCCATTGGTGCAGCGATTGCATAGGTTGGCAAGGGTGTGGATTCCGGAACTGTCGGTAAAGGTGAGCTGGGAAGCGTCTAGGCGGATGTCCGACCCGTCCTGCAGTGCAGGTTCCAGCTCCGCGGACAGCTGATCAGCCGTCGCCATATCCAACTCGCCGATCAGCTCGAAACGGTGGTCGGTAGCCCGATCAACATGGAAGACCATCCTGTCACCTCCACGCTGTGAGACTTCCGATGAGCAACACTAACTCCCGGAGGCGACCAGTTCTGTCCGGAACCGTACCGTCGCCGAATCCGCTCTCGCGAAAGCCAGTTAGTTAGAGGGAGCGCTATCCTGAAGGCAGCAACCCGGGATGCTTTCCGGCGTTCCCGGCCCGAGCGGCAGCCAGTCGTTGTTCTGGCCCCGAGCCTCGCCAAGTCCCCGCCGAGTGGGAAGGAGGCCGGAATGCCGGCATCCGCAGGGCCGTTCGCGCGCACCGAACCCAAGAACCAACTCCTCGAGCTGCTGCCAAACGGCGAGCACGAGCGACTGATGGCGAGCATGGATCGGATCGCAATCGAGCCACACGACGTCTTCCAGCGGCCTGGAGAGGACCTTCGCAACGTCTACTTCCCCCTGTGGGGCGTGGTCTCGCTCATCACGCCGCTGGAGGATGGGACGGCCATCGAAACCGCCACGGTCGGCAACGAGGGGATGGTCGGCGTCCACGCCATGCTTGGAGGAGGCGCGATCGGAAATGCCCAGGCGATCGGCCAGGTCCCGGGCGAGACGCTGAGGATGAACGCCGATCATTTTCGAGCCGAGATGGATGGCGACGGGAAGCTCCGCCAGATCATGCTCGCGTACGCGCAGGCTCTGTTCGTCCAAATCTCTCAGAGCGTAGCCTGCAACGGCGTGCACGCCGTTCAAGAACGCTGCGCCCGCTGGTTACTGGAGAGCCACGACCGGGCGGGATCTGACGAGTTCCTGCTCACGCACGAGTTCCTCTCTGAGATGTTGGGGGTGCGCCGGGCTTCGGTCACTGTGGCCGCGCGGACGCTCCAGATGGCGGGCGTCATCGAGTACGAACGCGGGCGGATCACGGTTACCAATCGGCTCGGCCTAGAGGAAGCGTCCTGCGAGTGTTACGCCGTCATCAAGGAGGAGTATCGCCGCCTCGTTACCCTCGCTTGAAACGGACCTAGCTGTCTCGACGCTGGAAGCTGACCCCGATCTCTACGGCTAGTGCCGGTCGTTCAGGTCACTTCGGTTTCGGCCACGATCGCCTTACCGATTACGCCACCGATAGCTGCGGTTCCGAGGAGTGATGAGAAATCCGCCAATGTGTGCTCCTCAGCCCCTTTCTGTTCCGCCTCAGGTTGGTGGCAGCCGCTGAGTATCGTATATGGGGTATGACAAGCACAAAGAGCAGGTCAGAGCGCCGGTAGCTCAGTCCGGATAGAGCGGCTGCCTTCTAAGCAGCGGGTCGGAGGTTCGAGTCCTCCCCGGCGCACGAGAGAAGTTGAGGATCGGAGAGATCGTGGCGCCTCCCGCCTTTGATTGGAGGAACCCCCGGGGAGAGAAGACCGGCCCCGGGGGTTCCTGTTCCCGTCCCTTCTCGGGTGAGGAGACGGAGGACGGGAACGCATGAAAGCCGGTAGCAGATTTAGTTCAGTCTGACTCGATGCCGCCTGACCGTGTAGGGCCATTTGGGCGAGCCCCACGCCTCCTACGACGACCCGAGTGGATCCGGGTCGTCTGGCCCCCTGCGGCTGGGGCCACCGTCGTCCGATGCACGCCCCGGTGAACCTGGGAATTGAGTTTCTCGAGCGGGCGAGCATAGGCTGCTTCGGGGAACGCCGCGATCTGAGGGAGTGCCGTGAGCCCACTGTCTCTCGTCGGCATCAGCGCCGGCGCTGGGATCCCACCAGAGGCCCTGAACCACGCCTCCTTGAGCTGGGCGAACACCGTGATGCTGCTGTTCGTCTATGTGGCAGCGTTCGTGCTGGCCGTGTGGATCGTCGCATGGGTCGACGTGAAGCTGAGCTCGCGGCGGCTGTTCCGCGACATCTATCGCGAGCTCGGGATCGGCAAGCGACCCCATCGCTAGCCTCGATCACGTCATCCTACGCTTGGTACATGTACGAGTGGCTTCCCGCCGAGATCGAACTATGTACCGATACGTCACCCGCAGCCTGGGTCGAGTCGAGCCTTTCCCCTTGGCATCCGGACGGCGTTCGGGTCCGCTCGTACATGCCGCCCGTCTTCGACGACTACGTCCGGATCTTCCACGCCGGAGGCGATAGGGGCGGACCGTCGCGTGGCATGACCTGGTCCGAGATCGCGTCGCGTCTGTCGAGGCCGTTCCACCCCGAGGTCCAGTTCAGGGAGATCGCGGGAGACGACGCGTCACACAACCCCGAGCTCGGCGACATCGAGCCGAGAAGCGGGAGCGTCTCGAGGCTTCTGCTCGAAGACCTCGTCGATTTCCTGAGCGACTGGACCGGCGAGGACCAGACGTGTTGGTTCGGGATGTGGGACGGCTGGGGCAGCTGGTGGAAGGGAGCGCACGAGCCGGGCCAACCTGCGGACGACGAGCGCGACCGAGTGCTGAAGAACACGCCCACGTTCGGCGGACCCTCGCGCGACTACTTCCTGTTGCGGGGACCGCTCGCATCGGTCCTGCCGTTGTACGACCTCGCAGGGGATCAATCGCCCTCGCTCTGGTGGCCGAACGCCCGCGGGTGGTTCGTGTCCACCGAGGTCGACGCGTTCTCGAGCTACCTCGGCGGCTCGGCGGCGTTGGTCGAGGCCCTGGTGGCGGTCACTGGCATCGAGACGGCTCGGATCGGCCTCGACGCGCCTCTCGACTGGGGCCTCTGATGCGTCCGCATGGTCCGTACCCGCGCTTCGTGAGGTGCGCACTGTTGCCCGCGCTCACGGCGTGTACGCATCCGAACGAAGCCGCGTATAAGGACCCTGCTGGATGGACCGCCGAGATACCCGACGGGTGGCACGTCCACGCCTTCGAGATCAGCAAGGGCGACGCGTCCTCCACCGGCACGCAGGTCTCGAACGTCGAGCTCCCCTCCCCGACGATCCATCCACGCCTGCCGATACAGGCGAGCGGGCTCGACCTTCCGCCCGACGGCGTTGCGATCCTCATCGCGACCGACGACGATCCGGCGAACGTGCAGACCCCGCCCGAGATCCCCGCCATGCCGCCGCTCTCCATTGACGATTTCCTCGCCGGTAGTTCGACCGGTGAGGGGCCGAGCCTGTCGCTGGCCTGGTTCGCCTGTGACGACGACCCCCTCCTTGTCTCGCTCAAGCAGGGTTCCTCTCTGAGCTCGGCCGATCGGGCATCGGTCGAGGCGTTCATCGGATCGCTCCGCTGCGGGACCGACGGATGACCGGGGAGTCCGCCGCCCGCTCTGGCCCGTCCGAGATCAAGCGCGACCTGGCGATCTCGGCGCGGGCGTTCGCCTCTTCGTTCCGGAACCCGGACCTCGCGCGGGCGCAGCTCGCCCTCCTCGCCTTCAGCATCTGCGAGTGGGCGAGCTTCATCGCGCTCATGGTGTACGCGTTCGGACACGGCGGTACCGGTGCGGTCGGAGTCATCTCGCTCGCCCAGCTGATCCCCGCGGCCGTGATCGCACCGCTCGGCTCGGTGCTCGGCGATCGGTACCGGCGAGAGCGAGTCTACCTGCTCGCCGAGGCGTCCATGGCGATCGCCTGCGCGCTGGCCGCGGTCGCGGCCCTGCTTCACGCGCCCGCGTTCCTCGTGTACGCCGCGGCATGCTCGGTAGGGTGGATCCTGACGCTGGTCCGTCCCATCCACGGCGCGCTCCTGCCGTGGATCGCCCGGGATCCGAGCGAGCTGACGACGGCGTACACCGCGGCGGGCATGATCGAAAGCGTCTGTGTCTTGCTCGGCCCGTTGGTCGCCACGGCGTTCTTCGCGCTCGGTGCCGCATTGACCGTCTCCGGGCCGGGGCTGGTCTACGCCGCGCTCGCGGTCGTTTTGGGCATCGGCGCCCTCCTGGTCGCCGGCATCCGAACGCTGGTGCCGGCGCCCGATCCCGACGAGACCAGGCCGGCGGTCGTCCGAGAGCTGGGGGCGGGATTCCGCTACATGTGGTCGGACCCGCGGCCGCGCGTCCTCGTGACGATGCTCGGGCTGGGGACCTTCGTCTTGGGCTTCGTCGACACCCTCCTCGTGGTGCTGGCCATCGACGTCCTCGGGATCGGACAGACGGGGGTGGGCGCGCTGAACGCCGTCCTGGGGATCGGAGGGATCATCGGGGCGACGATGGCGGTTGTGGCCGGGACGCGAGAGCGACTGTTCCCGACGTTCCGAGCCGGTTCGATCGTGTACGGCCTTCCCCTCGCAACGATCGGTGCGGTGCCTCCGCTGGCGCCGCTGCTGCTGGGCGTGACGGGGGCCGGCTACGTGCAGTTCGACGTGACGGGGCGGACGATGCTGCAGCGGCTGATCCCCGACCAGAAGCTCACGCGCTCGCTGGGCGTGCTCGAGTCCGCCTACATGGCGACCGAGGGTCTCGGAGCGTTCGCCGCGGCGCTCCTGGTCGGCTCGATCGGCCCCGAGTGGACCTTCGTGATCGCCGGCGCCCTGCTGCCGCTGGTCGGGTTCGCGCTCCGTTCGCAGGTTCGGGCGGTGGACGTCGGTGCGCGGGTTCCAACCGACGATCTCGAGCTCCTGCGCCGGACCGCCCTGTTCGAACCCCTGCCGCCGGCCGCCCTCGAGCGCCTGGCTCGCAACAGCGTGCCGTTGCAGGTCTCGGCCGGCCGGGTGGTGATTCGCGAGGGCGACGTCGGCGACCGCGTATACGTGATCGCAGAAGGAGAGACGGATGTGACCTCGGCGGGGCGGCACGTGGCCAGGCTCGGACCCGGCGGCTACGTGGGCGAGATCGCCCTGCTGCGCGACGTCCCCCGAACCGCGACCGTCACGGCGGCCACGGAGGTCCGCTTCCTGTGCCTTGAGCGAGACGTGTTCCTACGCACGATGACCGGGCACGAGCCGGCCCGCGCCGCCGCGCACTCGGCGGCCGAGACTCGGCTGGGTGAGCTCGACGCGGGTGGGGACGCATAGGCGCCGTGGAAAGGGCCGTGGCTCGAGCGCACCCGTCAGGGTTCTGTCTGTCGGGGTGACGGGTCGCGAGAACTCGACCGCCCTACCCGTCGAACGCCGAAACCCCAAGGTCCGATCTCACTCACCAGGCTGAGCCGCTGCGTGAGGCGCCACCGGCAGGAGGTACGCCCCTAGGCGGAAGGGTCTGGATTCGTCAGGATCTCGGCCGCGCTGGCCTCACGAAGCTTGCGAACGGCCTCGTCCAGCCCGGCGCGCGACAGGCCGAGGATCTGCGTCGCCAGGATCGCGGCGTTCACGGCGCCGGCCTTGCCGACCGCCAGCACGCCGACCGGGATCCCGCCCGGCATCTGCACCATCGAGAGCAAGGAGTCGAGCCCGCCCGAGAGCCTGGTCTCCATCGGCACACCCAGGACCGGCCTCGTCGACTGCGCAGCCACGACTCCCGGCAGGGCCGCCGCCATGCCGGCCGCCGCGATGAACACCTCGACTCCCCGGGACTCCGCGTCCTCGATCCAGGCCGAGAGCTCCCTCGGCGTTCGGTGTGCCGAGAGCACCCGTGTCTCAAACGGCACGCCGAGCGTCTCCAGCTGGGCCGCGCAGTGCTGCATCGTCTCCCAGTCGGACGCCGATCCCATCACGACGCCCACGAGCGGTTCGGCCATCTCGCCGGGCTCCCTTGGCTTCGGGCGCGAGCAGTGTAGACGGAGGAGGCCGCACCCCTCGTGAACCCCCCAAACGGGATGTGACGCGTGACACCGCCTGACAGCCGATCCCGTCATAGCCTCTGCTCGCCGAGAGGGAGGCGGGCGTGAAGATGCGTGCTCGATTCGGGATCACGACGTTCGTCGTCTTCGCGTGCCTGGGTTCGCTGGTCGCGGGGTGCGTGCAGAGCGATGACATCGACGACGGCGACCCAGTGGCAAGGCTCGAGTCACTCGGCGCCGCCTGGCTTCGAACGTCGGCCACCGTCAACTACAGCATCATCGTGCACCCCGCCGGAAGCGCCACGTCGATCCATCAGTGTCTCCGACAGATGGCCGGTGGTGAGATCGATCGGCAGACGGCGATCCGGATGTGCAACGGAGAGGGAGAGCTCGCGCTGACCTGGGACCCGCCTGACCGCTGGCGGATGGAGGTGTCGAACGCTCATGGCGTCTCCGTTCTTGTCTCAACGCCTGAGGGCGCCTACCACTGTCATCGATCAGATGCGGGCAGCCGACGTTGCGCTCCGACCTCGGCCGACGACCTCGAGTCCGACGCTCCGTCCGGGGCGATCTTCCTTCGGCCTATGCAGATCCTCCGCGAACTTGGACCCGGAGCGGCCGATTCCCTGACCACACGTCCCGATCGAGAGATCGCGGGCACCAGCGCCGAGTGCTTCTCAGCGGCCATCTCAGACGACAACGCAGAAAGCAGGCGGGCCGAATGGTGCTACTCGCAGGATGGGCTGCTCCTCTTCTCGCTCGTGGACCTCGCCGAGCTTGGGACCACGATGATCGAAGCGATCGAGGTCTCGAGTGGCGTCTCGAAAGGAGATTTCATCAACGACGAGGACTGGACAGTCGTGGCATCGATCGCCGGCACGTGGGAGTTCGAGGCTCTTACCGGAGTGCCGCCCGCAGAGCTACCGACCGGGTCCGTTCCGGACAATCGGCACGACCTCGTCATCGACGCGGATGGCTCGTTTCGATGGGGTTCGTGGTCCGGCTACATCGACGGTTGGGGCAGCGCGTTCGCACTGTTCGTCGTTCGTCCGGAACGACTGGGCCAGGACTTCGCGGACTACGGCGCGAGCGCAGGCATCACGATCGAGCGGGACGAGATGCGGATATGGCTCCCCGATCTCGGGCGCGATCGCGACGTCGACATCGGAGCGGCGGTCGAGGACATCGACTCCCCCGACATGGCGTTCCGTAAGGTCGGCGGCTAGTCACTAGTCATCTGATCATCGGCGTTCGGCTAAGAACACGCCGATCTCGGCCGCGATAGCGACGAGGTCCAGAACGTCCTCTTCCGTGGTTCGGAAGTTCACAAAGCACGGGCGGAGCCAGACCCGCTCGTCGATCAGGGCGCTCGACATCCAGATCCGGCCGTCGGCCTGGATCGCCTCGGCCAGCCGGCGGTTGTGTGCGTCGAGGTCGTCCACGCCGGCCGGCCGGTGCCGGAACGCGACGATCGAGAGCTTCGGCGGTGCGAGCACGTCGAAGTCCTCACGGGCCGAGACGGTCTCGTACAGCAGGCGCGCCTCGCCCAGGTTGCGTTCGATCGCCTCGCGGAAGGCCTCGGCCCCGTGCACGCGCATCGCCAGCCAGAACTTCATCGCGCGGAACGGCCTCGAGTACTCGAACGTTGTCTCCATCGCATGCAGGTCGTGCTGCTGGTGCGGCAGGTAGCCCTGCTCGTGCCCGAACGACCGCACCAGGTCCTCCTCCTCCCGAACGAGCAAGATCCCGCACGCCTTCGGCAGGTACAGCCACTTGTGCGCGTCCATCGCGATCGAGGCCGCGCGCTCGAACCCGCGAAAGTAGTCTGGGCGCGCCAAAACCGCCGGCATCCCGTACGCGCCGTCGACGTGGAACCACACGCCGCGTGCCTCGCAGATCTCGGCGATCGCCTCCAGCGGGTCGATCGCCCCGGTCAGCGTCGTACCCGCGGTCGCGACGACCGCGATCGGCGTCACGCCGTCGGCAAGGTCCCGGTCGATCGCCTCGGCCAGCGCCTCGGGGATGAGGCCACGGTCGGGGCCGATCGAGATCGTCCGCAGGTTCCGCGAGCCCACGCCGAGCGTCTCGACCGCCCGCGTGACCGAGTAGTGCACCTCGTGCGAGCAGTAGATCGCCACGCGCTTGCCCTCGAGCCCCTCGTGCCGGGACCCGGGGAGCGCGTGTTCGCGCGCGGCGGCGAGCGCGGTCGTGTTCGAGACCGTCCCGCCGCTGGTGAACGCGCCGGCCGCGTCGGGCGCGTAGCCGATCAACTCGGCCGCCCACCGGATCGCCTGCTTCTCGATCAGCGTCGCGGCGCGGGCGTCGACCGCCAGGTTGATGTCGTAGGTGTGCGCCAGGAGGTCGCCGATCGTGCCGATCTCCAGCCCGCTCGAACCCACCCCGACGAAGTACCGGGGCCGCGGCTGCGCGATCGACTCGTCGAGGATCCGCGCCGCGTCGTCGAGTGCCTCGTGGGCGGCCGTCGGCCGCTCCGGCAGCTCGGCCCGCAGGAGCTGGCGTACGCGTTCGTCGAGCGGGGGCTCCTCGGGTCGGTACCGGTCGAAGCTCTGCCAGGCCTCCGCCACGAGCTTCGCGGCATGCTCGAGCAGCTCCTCCCGCGGAGCGTCGAGCCGCAGCGGCCCGTCGGGTTCGCTCACACCTCGGATGCTACCTCCGGCGTTTCGAGGGCCTCGGACCCCTGCCGGAGCGCCCCGACGTACACACCGATCAGCACCAGGACCGCCCCGCCGGCGAACGCCCATGTCAGATGCTCGTCCTGCAGCCACCACGCGAGCACGATCGCGACCAGCGGAATCAGGACGCCCTCGTACGAGACGGCGCTCGCGGTCCAGCGGTTGAGCACGAACACGTACAGCGTGAACCCGACGACCGATCCGATAAGGACCAGGTACGCCTGGGCGAACCACGTGAGGTCCGATTCGGGCAGACCGAGCGTCTCGCCGGTGGCGAACGTCAAGGCCAGCAGCATCGTCCCGCCCACGCCGATCCCCACGGCGTTCAGCGACACGGGATGCACGCGCGGGAAGAGCTTGACGATGATCGCGGTCTCGGCGAAGCACGCGGCGCTGCCCAACAGGATGAACAGCGAGCCGAGCGGCACGCCGGCCTCGATGCCCTCACGGAAGATGACCGCCATCCCAGCGATCGCGATCGCGCCGCCGAAGAGTCCGTCCCAGCGGAACCGCTCGAGCCGGTGCGCGAGCGCGAAGAGGAACGTCAGCAGCGGGACCGTTGCGAGCAGCACCGCGCCGAACCCGGCGGATACGTGCAGGAGCCCCCAGTACGCGAACGCGAACGCGCCGCCGAACCCGAAGACGCCGTACAGCACGGCGCCGACGAGGGCCCGGCCGCGCGGGATCCCGGTCCGAAGGGCGATCCCGATGGTCGTCAGGATCAGGGCGGCGAGCAGGAAACGGCTGGCGGCCGCCCAGAACGGCTCGAGCTCGCAGATATCGCAGGAGACCTGCCGAACCGCGATCACGTTGCCGCCGGCGAGGGTCACGAACAGGAAGAACGCACCCAGGGTGACCCCGTCGGGCCGCGTGTTGCCGTGCGCTTCCCCCATGCTCGGGCGAGCCTAGCCGGAGGATCAGCTCCGGGGCCAGAGGTCGTCGGCGACGCGCGCGACGAGCTCGAGCTTGCGCCACTGCGTGTCCTCGTGGATCTCGTTGCCGACCATTACGCTGGCGAACCCGCACTGCGGGCTGATCGCCAGCCGGTCGAGGTCGCCGCCCACGATAGAGGCGGCCTCCTCCATCTTCCGCTCGAGGTCGTCCTCGGACTCGAGGACCGGCGTCTTGGTCGAGACGATGCCCATCACCATCACCGCGCCCTCGCGCAGGTGCCGGACGGGCTCGAACCCGCCGTCCCGGCCGAGGTCGTCCCACTCGACCAGGAACGCGTCGTACGGGAGCTCGCCGAACACGCGCTCGGCGACCGGCTCGAGCGACCCCTCGCACATCCACGACGAGCGGAAGTTCCCGCGGCAGATATGGAGCGCGACGGTCACATCGTCCGGGATGCCCTCGAGCACGGCGGTGTCGGCGGCGATGGCCGCGTCGACCAGGGCATCGATGCGGTGGCCGCGGGCCTCGAACCGCTCGATCCACGCCGGATCGACCAGGTACGGGTACAGGGGAAAATCGAACTGGATGGTTCGGGCGCCCGCCGCGATCGCATCGGCGACGAGCGCGCGTTCGATGCGGATCGCCTCGGCCGCGAACTCCTCGACCGACTCGTATGCGCCTGCCACGGTCGTGAACGGGTGGGCGAAGATGGACGAGGCCGGGAACGTCACCTTGAAGGGGTATCCGTTCGTCGCCTCCGCCATGAACCTCGTCTCCCTCGCGGCAGGCGAGTCAACCTGCTCGAGGGGCTCGACGATCTCGTGAACGGGCAACTCGACGTCCTCGCCGCGCGCGTTGTGGAACGTCACGGTCTTGCCCGTTCGAACGCCCGAGACGGCGTCGTAGAAGGAGTTCAGGAACATCCATCGACGGAACTCGCCGTCCGTGACCACGTCGAGCCCGAGATCGATCTGGCGACGGACGGCATCGCGGATCGCCTCGTCCTCGAGTTCACGCAGCGCGGTCCGATCCTTCTCGCGTTCCTCGGCCTGGATCGCCGAATGTCCCTCGGCGTAGAACTCATCGATGGCATGGCGCAGGGACGCGGGTCGCAGCAGCGACCCGACCACCTCGGCTCGGGCGGGTCGTCGGGAAGCTTCCGTGCGCACGTTATCCGTCGATCTCGCCGACCCACTCGCGGAGACGAGGCAGGTGCTCCTCATAGTGTTCGGGTCCCGACTTGCTGATCCAGCGGTCGGCCTCGTCCGACTGCGTGGGAAGGGTGAGCCACGCGCGGAGCATCCGGTTTCGTGCGGTGATCGCCTGCGCCTTGACCACGGGGAACGGTACGTCGTGCAAGGCGGCGTAGAACCTTGCGTTCATCTCGTCGATGTCGATCTCCTCCGGGCGGTGGGTGCCGGCTCGGATCTGTTCGAGCACCACGCCAGCCTCCGCCAGCCAGCTCCCGATGTGGGCGATGAGGTCCTTCGCGGACCAGCCCTCGACGAAATATCCGGGCTCCTCGACCCGGGCCGCCGGCAGCGCGTCGACGAGCCCGTGCAGCTTGTCCCAATCCCGCTCCTCCTGCTCCATGAGCGCGCGCCTCACGTTCGGGTCGGTCACGGGAGGAGTATGCCGCGGTCGCGGATGGACGAACGTATCGTCTCGGCGTGCGCATCCGGGAGCTCAAGAGCGATGACCTGCGGCCGAGGGAGATCTCGGCGATCCGCGACCTGCTCGAGGCCGCGTTCGCCGACCAAGAGGAGGGCTTCGGCGAGGAGGACTGGGGCCACGCGCTCGGCGGCCGGCACTTCCTGCTCGAGGACGAGGGCGTGATCGTCGCGCACGCGGCGGTCGTCGAACGCGAGCTGCAGACGGGCGGACACCGTCTCGCGGCCGGGGACGTGGAAGCCGTCGCGACCCTGCCAAGTCGTCAGGGTCGGGGCTACGGGTCCAGCCTCATGGGCGCGGTCGAGGACCACGTGGATCGCGCGTTCCGACTGGGCGCGCTGTCCTCGGCCGGAACGACCTGGGCGCCGCGGCTGGCTATCGTGGCTCGGCGAGACGTACGTCCGCACCGACGGCGGGCTGGTCCGCACGCCCGGTGAAGACGACGCCCTCTACATCCGGCTGACGCCCTCCTCGCCGGAGCTCGACCTGTCGGAACCGATCAGCTGCGACCGGCGGCCCGGCGATCCCTGGTAGGCGTCTCCTCGAGGGATCCTCAGCGTTGCGCCCGAGCCAGCCGAGTACGTCGGCACCACGACCCGCTCCCCCGTGTCGAACTCGACCAGCGCGTTCCGAGGTCCCGGGCCGTTCGATCGCGCGAGCACCTCGACCACCCGATCCGGCCACCGCGGGTCCGTGGCCCTCGCGCCGACGAAGATCCGTTTCACGACCACGAGCCTAGGATGGCCGGATGGATGCCGACTCCCTGCTCGCCTTCGTCCGGTTCCACGCGTGGGCGAACGACCGGATCCTGACCAAGGCCGCCGACCTCTCGGACGAGGAGTTCCGACGGTCGGGACCGTTCGACCACGGAAGCGCATTCGACACGGTGCGCCACCTGGTCGACGTGGACTGGAGCTGGCGCGAGTACCTCATCGGCAACGACGTCGGGCAGACGTATGTCTGGGACCACGGGTTCGAGCTCGAGGATCTGCCGGCGATCCACGCCTTCTCCATCGAGGAGGACGGGCGTCGTCTCCGGGACTACGTCTCGTCTCTCGACGACGCCACGCTGAACCAGCCGATCAAGCTCGGCGACGATCTGACGGTCCCGCGGTGGCTGATCGTCGCCCACGTCGTAAACCATGGCACGCAGCATCGGAGCGAGCTCGCCAGGTACCTGACCCAATGTGGCCATTCGCCGGGCGATCTCGATCTCCTCGACGCCCAGGTCCTCCCTTGGCCCGGCGGGTCCGAGGCGTCTCTCGGTCAGGGGCCGTAGCCGAACCGCTTCCACTGCCCGAGCCGCCGCCACTGCCGAGCGGAGTTGTCGTCCGGCGACCCGCCGGCCTAGCCTTAACCTGCCTCGAAGGCATTGCCTCGCAAGGAGTTCGGATCAGTCCCAGCGCACCCAGGTCGAGTCCGGGGCCCGGAACTCCCATCCGCTCAGGATGGCCGGGCGCTCGGGGTCGAGCCGCAGGTTCGGAAGCCGGTCGAGCAGGATCTCGAGCGACACCCGCGCGAGATGGCGCCCGAACCACGCACCCAGGCAGAAGTGCGTACCGACCGCGAAGGCCAGGTGCGCGCCCTCCTTCCGATGGATGTCGAACCGGTCGGGGTCCGAGTACCGGCGCGGGTCGCGGTTCGCTGAGGAGAGCACCGCGCCGATCAGCGCGTCCCGCTCGAGCCCGACGCCCGCCAGCTCGGTGGCCCGCGTCGTCTGGCGGGTCGAGGTCCCGACCGGGCCGGCCCAGCGCAGCGTCTCCTCCACCGCCGCCTTGACGAGCTTCCGGTCCGACCGGACCTCCTCGAGCTGCTCCGGATGCCGGCCGAGCGCCAGTACGGCGAGCGCGATCAGGTCCCGCGGCTCCTGCAGCCCGCCCGAGAGCATGAGCTTCGTGTTCGCGACGATCTCCGCGCGGCTCATGCGATCGCCGTCCTGATCGTGGTGGAGCATCGACGACAGGGCCGAGCCGTCGGGCTCTGTCTCGACCCGGTCGAGCACGCGCTCGATCACGTCGGACAGCGCCGAGCTCGCCTCGTCGGCCGGCGCCTGCTTCTCGGGATCGCCCTCGAAGTTCGCCAGGCCGGGCATCAGGCCCTCGTTCCAGCGCAGGAGGTCCTCCCACGCGACCTCGTCCAGGCCGAGCATGAACCGGAGCGAGCGGACGCTCATCGGGTCGGCGAACTCGCGGAACAGGTCGCACTCGCGGCGCGACTCGAACCCGTCGATCAGCTCGTCAGCGAGCGCCGGGATCATGCCCTTGGTCCGCTCCTCCACGTCGCGCGGGCGGAACGGCGGCTCCACCACACGCCGGATCCGCTGCTGGTTCGGGCCCTCGGAGCCGAGCATGTTCACGCCCATCGTGCGGTTCAGCGTCGACGGGTCGGTCGCCGCCGTGAACACCTCGGGCGTCAGGTCGACGGTCCGGACGTCTTCGTACCGGGTGACGAGCCACAGCTGCACCGCCGGCACCCACGAGACCGGCTCCTCGTCGCGAAGCCGCTCGTAGATCGGGTACGGGTCGCGTTCGAGCTCCTCGAGGCTGACCTGCTCGCCGACCGTCACCGGTGCTTCCCCGCCTCCCACCCGCTCGACCCGATCGTGCGGCCGGCGAACGCGGCCGGGACGTCCTCGAGGTCGGTGGCCATCGAGTCGTTCCAGCGGTTCAGAAACCCGAACAGGCCGACCACCGCCAGGATCTCGACGATCTCGCCGTCGTCCCAGTGCTTCCGCAGATCGGCGAAATGCTCGGGCGTGACGGCATTCGGCATGACGCTCGCGTCTCGGGCGAACCGCAGCGCGGCGCGCTCGGCCTCGTCGTAGAGCGGTGACCGCTCGAAGTCCCAGATCGCCGCGATCTTGGCCTCGTCGACGCCGCGCATCTTCGCGTCGACGGTCTCGTGCGCCTGGCAGTAGCGGCAGCCGGCGGCGGTGCTCGCGACGATCGCGATCAGGGGCTTCAGGCCGACCGGCACGGTGCCGGTGCGCCAGATCTGCGTGATGAGGTCGCTGAACGCGCGCAGGATCTCGGGCCGGCGGGCCATCGTGAACAGGCTGTTCGGCACGAACGACATCGTGTCGTCGTAGAGCCGGAACAGCTCCTCGAGCTCGGGATGGTCCTCCCGCCGGAGCGGCTGCATGTTCGCCATTCGGGCCGTCACCTCGCCGGATGAGCCGATACGGCAGACTATGCCGCATGCGGCTCCAGGACCGGGTGGCGATCATCAGCGGAGGCGGGACGGGGATCGGCGGGGCAACCGCCCGGCTGTTCGCGCGCGAGGGCGCAAAAGTGGTCGTGACCGGCCGCCGCCCCGAGCCCCTCGAGGCCGTCGCGAACGAGGTCGGCGGGCGGGCCGTGGCCGGCGACACCGCCGATCCCGAGCACGTGGCCGACGCCGTCGCGCTGGCTCGCGAGGCGTTCGGCGGACTGGACGTGGTGGTCGCGAACGCGGGCGTCGGGTTCGGCGGCGCCGCGGCCGACGTGGACGACGAGCGATGGGGCCGCACGTTCGACGTGAACGTCACAGGCGCGTTCCGCCTGGTCCGCGCCGCCCTCCCCTCCCTGCTCGAACGCGGCAGTGGCTCGATCGTCCTGGTCTCGAGCGTCTCGGCGCTCGTCAGCGGCACCGAGGGCGCCGCCTACCAGGCGTCGAAGGCCGCGCTCCTGGGGCTCATGCGGGCGCTCGCCGTCGACTACGGCCCGAGGGGCATCCGGGCGAACGCCCTTCTCCCCGGATGGGTGGTGACCGAGATGGGCGACCGCGCGATGGAGGACCTGATCGGCGACGCCGCGACCTCGATCGACGACGCGTACGGCGTCGTGACCAGACACACGCCGCTGCGCCGACCGGCGACGGCCCACGAGATGGCGGCGTGCTGCTTGTTCTTGGCGAGCGACGAGTCCTCGTACGTCACCGGGACGACGCTCGTCGCCGACGGCGGCGGGCTGGCGGTCGACCTCACCGAGACGGCGTGGGACCCGGCGTGAGCTTCGACCATGCGGGGCGTGCGGCATTCGTCACCGGGGCGGGTTCGGGCATCGGCCGGGCGACCGCGATCCGCCTGGCGTCCGAGGGCGCGCCAGTCGCGATCGTCGACGTCGACGTCGCGGCCGCCGAGGCCACCGCCAAGACCATCGCCGAGGCTGGCGGGAGCGCGGCCGCATTCGACGCGGACGTGCGCGACCGAACACAGGTCGAGGCCGCGCGCGACGGCGCCCTGGCCGCGTTCGGGCAGCTCCGGTACCTGGTCAACAACGCCGGTCTCGTGCGGATGTCGCCGCTGGACGACCTCTCCGAGGAGGAGTGGGATCTCGTCCTCGACACCAACCTGAAGGGGATGTACATCGTGACGAAGGCCATCGCGCCGGCGATCGCCCGAGCCGGCGGCGGCGCGATCGTGAACCTGGCCACGATCGAGGCCGAGGTGGTCGTTGCATCCAGCGGCCACCCGCAGGTCCACTACAACGCGTCGAAGGGCGGCGTGAAGATGCTGACGAAGGCCCTTGCGGTCGAGCTCTCCGACCAGAGCATCCGCGTGAACGCGGTGGAGCCGGGCCCAATCGCGACCTCGTTCATCCCGGGCGGCGACCTGCGCTCGCCCGAGGCTTGGAGCTTCATGAAGGGGCGCATGCTGGTGCCGCGCGTCGGCGAGCCCGAGGACGTGGCCGCGGCCATCTCGTTCCTGCTCTCGGACGACGCCTCGTTCATCACGGGCGCGATCCTGCCGGTCGACGGGGGGTGGTTGACGAGATGACGGACGCGCCGCTGACCATGGACGAGCTGGACGCGTTCGGGACGGTCGTCGTCACCTCCTCGGACGTGACCGGGCGGCCGGTCGGCAAGCGCGTGCCGGTCGACGTCTTCCGCCGCGTGCTGCACGAGGGCCTCCCGATGAGCTCGTGCGTCCTCGGCTGGGACGTGGACCAGTGGCC
>JBKPKU010000104.1:0-4132 GCA_046731295.1 Actinomycetota bacterium | reverse complement strand
GATCACGTGGAACTCGACGTTCGGCGCGGTTGCGATCAGCTCCAGACCGAACTCCCGCTCCAGTCGTTCCTTGACGATGTCCATGTGCAGCAGGCCCAGGAACCCGCACCGGAAGCCGAACCCGAGCGCCTGCGAGGTCTCTGGCTCGTACACGAGCGCCGCGTCGTTCAGCTTCAGCCGGTCGAGCGCGTCCCGGAGCTCCGAGTAGTCGCCGCCCTCGGCGAGGAACAGGCCGCTCCACACCATCGGCCGCGGCTCGCGGTAGCCGGGCAGCGGCTTCCGCGCGCCGTGCTTGCCGGCCGTCGTGACGGTGTCCCCCACCTTGACCTGGTGGACGTCCTTCAGGCCGGTCACGAGGTACCCGACCTCGCCGGCCTCGAGCCTCGGGACGGGCGTGGCCTCGGGCGCGAACACACCGGCCTCCTCGGCCTCGGATTCGAGCCCGGTCGCCATGAACCTCACCTGCGCACGCGACTCCAGCGCCCCGTCGAACACGCGCATGTACGCGATCACGCCCCGGTAGGCGTCGAACGACGAGTCGAAGATCAGCGCCCGCAGCGGCGCGTTCCGGTCGCCGGACGGAGGCGGGACGCGGCGCACGATCTCGTCGACCAGCGCCTCGACGCCCTCGCCGGTCTTGCCGCTCACGGCCAGGACCTCCGCGGGCGTGCAGCCCGCGACCTCGGCGAGCTCGCGTCGGGTCTCCTCGACCTCGGCCTGCGGCAGGTCGATCTTGTTCAGCACCGGCACGATCGCCAGGCCGGCATCTCGGGCCAGGTGGAAGTTCGCCAGGGTCTGCGCCTCGATCCCCTGGGCCGCGTCCACCAGGAGCACGGCGCCCTCGCAGGCGGCGAGCGAGCGGGAAACCTCGTATGTGAAGTCCACGTGGCCGGGCGTGTCGATCAGGTTGAGCTCGTAGTCCTCGCCCTCGAACCGGTACGCGAGCCGGACAGCCTGCGCCTTGATCGTGATCCCGCGCTCGCGCTCGAGCTCCATCTTGTCCAGGTACTGCGCGCGCATGTCGCGATCGGCCACGGTGTGCGTGAGCTCCAGCAGCCGGTCGGCCAGCGTCGACTTGCCGTGGTCGATGTGGGCGATGATGCAGAAGTTCCGGATGTGACGGGGTTCGGTCACGAACGGGCCTTCGGTCGGTTCTGGCTGGTCACGGCGCCCATCGTACGGGCCCCCCACCGCGGGCGACGAGGAGCCGCTGGTACACTCGCCCGTCCATGGCGAACATCAAGTCCCAGATCAAGCGCAACCGACAGAACGAGAAGCGACGCCAGCGCAATCAGGCCGTCAAGTCCTCGCTCAAGACCGCGAGCAAGAAGGTCACCTCGGCCGCCGCGAGCGGCGACGCCGACGCCGCGGTCGCGGCCGCCCGCGACGCCTCGCGCGCCTACGACAAGGCCGCGGCCAGGGGGATGCTCCACAAGCGCGCGGCCGCCAGGCACAAGTCACGCCTCGCCAAGGCCGCGAACGCGACCGGCGCGTCCGAGTAACGCCTCCTTCGCTCTAGACCGGCAGCGCCACCGATTCGCCGGCGATCTGCGTGACCACCAGCGGCAGGACGACGTCGTCGGTCGCCCCCGACTTCAGCGCCCGGTCGGCCCAGGCGATCACCTCGTGGATCTCCGCCAGCTCCTCGGGAGTGAAACGCCGGGCCTGCTCCCGGTAGCGGCGCACCTGCCAGTCGAACCGCAGCCCCGCCGCCCGCGCCGCGTCGGGCTGAGACATGCGTTCGGGCAGCGCCTTGACCCGAACCACGTCCCGAAGGCGAGCGGTGACGCTTCCGAGGATCAGCAGGCCCGCCTCGCCGCTCTCGAGCAGCGTTCGGAGCGAGCGCATCGCGCCCGGCAGGTCGCGAGCGAAGGCCCTGTCGCACAGGTCCCACACGTGCTGCTCGCCGAGCCCGCGGAACTGCCGCGCGACGATCTCGCGCGTCACCCGCTGGCCGCCGAACGCCGACGCAAGCTGATCCAGCGCCTGATCGAGCTCACCCGGCTCCGCGCCGAGCGTCTCGACGAGCGCGGCCGCGCCGTCGGGCGCGAGGTCGAGCTCCTTCGTCTTCGCCCGCCGGAGGATCCACGCGGGAAGCTCCTTCCGCCGGATCTTGACCTCGGTCACGGTCCCGGCGTCCTTCACGAGCTTGGCGAGCGCGGCGGGCGCCTTCGCCCGCTCGCCCACGACGGCGAGCAGGATGAGCGGGGCGTCGGGGTCCGGCGCCTCGAGGTACCGCCCCAGCTCCCGAATGCCCTCCTCGGGCAGCGCCCTCGCGTTCGAGACCAGGAGCGCGCGCCGCTCGCCGAACAGCGACGGGGTGGCCAGGTCCGCCGTCTCGCCGCCCTGCCACTCGGCCGCGTCGACCTCGACCGGGCGGAGATCGCCCAGGAGCTCGAACGCCGCCTCCCGCAGCAGGAACGCGTCCTCGCCCCACAGGAGGTACACCGGGGGCTTGGCGGTCTTGGCGGGGCTCACGCCGCGGACTCTACAAGCACCCCCCGATCCCCGAACGAGACCGTGATCGTCCCCTCGCGATCGGTCCGGTGGACCTCGGCACCCGTCCGCCGGATCCAGTCGAGCACCTCGGGGACGGGGTGGCCGTAGGTGTTCGGGCCGACGCTCACGATCGCGACCTGCGCCTGTACCGCCTCGAAGAACGACTCGATCGAGGTGGCCGCGCCGTGGTGGGGCACCTTCAGGACGTCGGCGTGCAGGTCCACGCCCTCGTCGAGCAGGACCTGCTCCGCGGGCTCCTCGGGCTCGGTCGCGAACAGCACCGAGTCCTCCCCGATGCTCGCCCGTACGACGATCGCGTCGTTGTTCGTGTCGGACTCGGTGCCGGACCAGCAGCGGTCTGGCGAGAGGAACTCGAGCCGAACGTCCCCAACCGTCATCACCTGGCCCGCCCGCGGGTGTCGAACGGTCACATGCTCGGACGTCGCGGCCTCCTCCAGCGCGGCGCCGTCGGGCGAGTCGTCCCTGCATCCGGGTTCGAGCAGCAGGCCGACCGGGATGCGAGCGAGGACCGCCGGCAGCCCGATCACGTGGTCGGCGTGCGGGTGGCTCGCGACCACCACGTCGAGGCGCCTGACGCCCAGCGCCACGAGCTCGGTCGCCACCTGGGCGGGGTCGGGGCCGCCGTCGACCAGCATCGAGACGCCGCCCGGCGAGGTGAGCAGCGCGGAGTCTCCCTGGCCGACGTCGAAGAACCGGACGGTGAGCCAGCTGGGGGGGCCGGCCGAGAGCGCGCTCGACCACACCAGGAGCGGCAGGAGCGCGAGCCCGACGACCAGCGCCTTCTTCGGCAGACGCCGCCCCGAACGCAGCCACCAGGCGATCGCGACCGCCGCCGCCAGCCCGATCACGAGCGACGCGACGCCGCCACCGGTGATCCACGGGAGCGGAGCTCGACCCAGGCGGTCGGCGACGGCCTCGAGGTACCGCATCGGCACCTGCGCGACGAGCGAGAGCAGACGCCCCAGCGGCTCGAACACGATCCCGGTCGTCGCCGCGGCCAGGCCGATCAAGAGCGCGGCCGGGACGGCGGGAAACGCGAGGACGTTCGCGGCCACCGTCGAGACCGGGACCTCGTGGAAGTAGTACAGGAGCAGCGGGGTGACGCCGACCTGTGCGGCGAGCGTCGCTCCCGTGGCGAGCGCGACCGAGCCGGGGAGGAAGCGCAGCCGTTCGGAGATCGGGGTGGCGAGTGCCACCATGCTGGCCGTCGCCGCGACCGAGAGCTGGAACCCGACCGACCATACGAGCGCGGGATCGAGCACGAGCAGCACGACGACCGCGCCGGCCAGGATCGAACCCGTGCTCCTCGGCCTGCCGAGCAGGATGCCGAGCAGCGCGAGACCGGCCATCACTCCGGCGCGCATCACCGATGGTTCGGCGCCGGTGAGGACGACGAAGAACGCGACCACACCGAGGCACAGAACGAACCGCGGCCAGCGCGACAGTCGAAGCGCCGCCCCGAGCGCGACCATCGGCACGAGCACCATCGCGACGTTCTCGCCCGAGACCACCAGGAGATGAGACAGACCCGTGGCGCGGAAGTCGCGTTCGAGCGCGGGGTCCAGACGTGAGTCGTCGCCGAGCGCGAGCCCGAGCAGCAGCCCGGCCTCAC
>JBKPKU010000103.1:0-1875 GCA_046731295.1 Actinomycetota bacterium | reverse complement strand
GACGCCATCCTGAACGACTGCCGCGACAAGGTGCGCAACCTCCTGCTGAAGAAGCGCGCCGTCGTGGAGGGCGTCCGCGACGCGCTTCTCGAGCGCGAGGAACTGATCGGCGACGAGATCGAGATCCTGATGGCCGAGCTCGGCGAGCGGGAGCCGATCGAGGTGCCGGCCGCGGTCTCCGGGAACGGAGGCGGCGGGTACCAGCCCGGCGCCAACGGGGGCCCTCCGGGTTCGGGCAACGGCAAGGCGCCGGCCCCGCCGCGTCCGGACTCACCGCCCGCCGGGTAACGCGTCGCCCGGATCGAGCCGGACAGACTACGCGGTGCCCGACGCTATGCTTGCGTGACCGTGCGCCTGTACGACTCCCTGACGCGTGAGCTGCACGACGTCTCCCCGGTCGACGGGGAGACCGTGAAGATCTACTCCTGCGGTCCGACCGTGTACCGCTACATCCACATCGGCAACATGCGGTCGTTCATGCTCGGCGACCTGATCCGTCGCGCGTTGCGGTTCGAGGGTCTAAAGGTGCGCTGGATCATGAACATCACCGACGTCGGGCACATGACCGACGAGGTCTCGGACAGCGGCCGGGACAAGATGGAGCTCGCCGAGGCCGACGAGGGCCTGTCGGCCGCGGAGATCGCCCGGAAGTACACCGACGCGTTCCTGGAGGACTCCGACCTCGTCGGGATCGAGCGCGCCGACCTGTACCCGCTCGCCACCGACCACATCGACGAGATGATCAAGATCATCCAGACCCTGATCGAGAAGGGTCACGCATACGAGGTGGACGGAACCGTCTACTACGACGTCACCACGTTCCCCGGCTACGGCAAGCTGTCTGGCAACACGCTAGACCAGCTGCGCGCGGGCCATCGCCAGGAGGTCGCGGTCGATCCGGCCAAGCGACATCCGGAGGACTTCGCGCTGTGGAAGAAGGCGGGCCCGAACCGGGCGCTCAAGTGGCCGAGCCCCTGGGGCGACGGCTACCCTGGCTGGCACATCGAGTGCTCGGCGATGTCGATGAAGCACCTCGGCGAGCGCTTCGACATCCACACCGGCGGCAACGACAACAAGTTCCCGCACCACGAGGACGAGATCGCGCAGTCCGAGGCCGCGGTCGGCCACCGGGTGGTCTCGACGTGGGCGCACGGCGGGTTCCTGCGGATGGGCGAGGTCAAGATGGCCAAGTCCGCCGGGAACATCCTTCGGGTCACGGACCTCGCCGCGCAGGGCGTCGATCCCCTCGCCTACCGGCTGCTGTGCTTCGGGACCCGGTATCGACGCGAGATGAACTTCGACTGGGACGCGCTCGAGGGTCAGAACCGCCGGCTCACCGAGCTGCGCCGGAAGGTGGCCGCCTGGGGTCTCCCGTCGACCGATCGGTCCGAGGCCGCCGACGCGCTCGACACCCGCTTCCGGGATGCGGTGGCGGACGACCTCGACCTGCCTCGCGCGCTGGTCGTGCTGAACGAGAGCGTAACCGCGGCGATCCCCGACGGCGAGAAGGCCGCGCTGTTCGCGTCCTGGGACGAGGTCCTTGGGCTCGACCTCGGACGCGAGGCGCGCGAGGGGTTCGAGCCGTCCGACGAGGTCCTGCGTCTGATCGCCGAGCGCGACGAGGCCCGCGCCGCCAAGGACTTCGCCAGGAGCGACGAGCTCCGTAAGCGCCTGCAGGCGATGGGCCTGGAGGTCATGGACACCCCCGAGGGCACGAAGGTCCGCCCTCGCTGAGGGGCCCGCCCCCGAGGCTAGGCCGGGACGGCGGCCCACATGCCGGGCGCCCGGACGGGGATCCGATCGGCGCGGTCGCGCGCCTGGGTCCGAGCCCGGCGGAAGATCTCGCAGCCGCCCATCCCGGGCAGCTCGCCGATC
>JBKPKU010000102.1:0-35415 GCA_046731295.1 Actinomycetota bacterium | reverse complement strand
TCGGGCCTTGAGTCGATCATCCCGGTGTCGACGAGCACGAGCCCGGCCGGGTGGTCGATCGTCCAGATGAACACGGGCAAGCGCTCGCCCTCGACGAGGAGCTCCGCCGCGAGGTGGGCGCGGATCACGCACCGACGCTACAAAGCGGTGACTCAGGATGGCGCCAACCCGCGACGCGTCCGACCTAACGCGCCTCGGGCAGTCCCGGCCCCGTAGTCCTCGGGGACAATCTAGGATCGGTCCGAGCGTCTCACGAACAATCGTTGGTGCTCGCGACGCTCCCGATCAGACCGCCACCGAGGATCTCGGCCGTCGTCAGGCCGTATTCCGGAGGCGGCATGGTGGTCGCGAGGCCAGAGGCGAACTCGCCCTGACCGTTGCTGTTGGCAGTTCCGATGCAGTTCGCGTTGGCAGATGGATGCGCCGAAGCCGACCCGACGACTCCCAGCATGAACGTCGCCGTTGTGATCGCCAGAACTGCGAACCTGCGCATGTGCCTCCCTCCCATCAAGCGGTTGACGACTCCAAGCATATCCAGCCCTTATAGAGAAGGGGGCCTTTCGCCTGCCACAACAGTCCGGTGTGGTCGAGGCCTCGTGGCTTGACTTCGGCGCGCTGTTACCGCATCCGCCATCTCAGCAAAGAGTCCGAACACGACCGCCCGCGCCGCCTTGTCCTCCTCCAAGCGTATTGAGGCAAATCCCTTAGCGGGGGCATGTGTCGAGTTGGCGGAAGTGGATGTAGACGTTCGCACTCTTTGTGGACCAGGCGTCATTGACACAGTCGGGCAGAAGACGCCATCGATCTCTTCAAAAGCCCTGACCACGCCTCCTCGACCCGCCGTTGACCCCCACTTCTTCGGCACCCTTAGGGTCTTCCCGCACACCTCCTCCTCACCTTCCGTGAAGAAGGGCTTCTCGAGCATCGGCTTGGAGGGGTCCGATCCGCATCCAGGTCGATCAGCAGCTGAACTGGTTAGACGCTAGATGGGCCGGTCTAGATCGGGGCAACGATCAACTGGCTGTCGTGCCGCTCCACAAGACGATGCAGGGCCTTAAGGACGCCGGCCAGGCCGCTAGGCGGGTTCGCCGCGTCAATGGGTCCGGTTACGTCCACGATGCTGACCTCGCCGTCGCCCAAGAGCTCTTCAGTCGCGGCCACGATCGCATCAGCATCCGCGGGCGACAGATGAATCGCCCGGGCGAGATTGACGCGGACCGTTCCGCCGATCCGTCGCACGTCCCAGCTCGCGGCATCCATGACAGGAGTATCCGTACCCCGACTAGGGATGCCTATGCGCGGGAGTGCGCATATCATCCATCGCGATGGACTCACGAGCGGAACGCGTTGCCAAGAACGAGGCTCAGCTTCGTAGGCTCAACGAACAGATCGAGGACTCGTATGAGTCACATTCCGTGGACTGGCACATGGACGTCCTGTGTGAATGCGGCACGGAAGAATGCGACGTCTTCCTCAAGGTCACCAAGGCCGAGTACGAGGAGGTTCGTTCCGACGCCCGACAGTTCATGATCATTGGGGAGCACCTCAACCCAGACGTGGACGAGATCGTTTCCAAAGGCGACCGATTCACGGTGGTTGCCAAACGTGAGGGCAAACCCGCGGAGATCGCCCGACGGACCGATCCCCGAGGCTAGCCCGGCCTAGACCACCGGCTCCCCGTCGGGCGCAGGAAACCGGTGTCCCAGTGCCCAGGGCCGGACGAGCTGATGCCCTGGACCCAGTGGACCTCCACGCCGCAGGCGGTGCAATCCAAGACGAACTCGCTGAGTTCCCGTTCGAGTTCGGCCTTCGTCATTAGGAGTTCGAGGCGCATCAGCTTGGCCGCGACCGTCACAGGGTGATCGGCGGCTAGACCGGCCTCCATGGCATCGTCGATGACATCGTTCGTCTTCGCTGCCTGCTCGGCGATGGAGCGGACGGCTCGTTCGAGGATGTCGCGGTCGCGGCTGTCCAGACCAGGATGTTACGGTCCCGCTAATGACCGGGGCCGGTCGGAGATGGTGAGAGGAGGACGATGGCGGAGGATCGTTCCTACGTCGAGGTAAACACGCGAGAACGTGAGCGGCTCCGTGCCTTCATCGAGCGGGTGGACGATGAAAGTCTTTCGGCTCCCGCGAACGAGTATTGGACGGTCGCCGGAGTGCTGGGCCATTTGGCGTATTGGGACAATCGTGTCCTGATCCTCGCCGAGAAGATCGATCGCGGTGAACCCTGGGTCCCTTCGGACGAGGAACCCGAAGGCGACTGGCTCAACGATTCGACCCGTCGGATCATCCACGCGATCGAACCGAGGCGTGCCGCGCAACTTGCCCTGGAGATCGCCGAGGAGGCGGATCGCCGCGTAGCGGAACTACCCCTTGATCGGATGGCACCTCGTGACCCCGAGAGCCCGATCTACCCGGTGCGCGGCGACCATCGAGGGGAGCATCTTGACGAGATCGAGATCGCTCTGCGGACGACGGGCTGACGCGCCCATAGGCGCGGCCGGGACATAGCCATCCACCTATTCGCGAGGAATTCCGTGGCATCGTCGAGCGCGATCTTGCAGAGGGTCAGCACCGAAATCCAACGCCCGCATCGAGTGGTTCACGACCGCCTTCTTCCACCATCCCGACGAGCTGCGGGCGGAGGTCGAGGACGCAGGGTTGGAGTTGGAGGCGTTGTTTGGCATCGAAGGTCCGGGCTGGCTGTTCTGGGAGCGATGGGGATGCGCCCAGGGTCGGGAGAACATCTTGCGCGTGGCCCGAGCTGTCGAGCAGGAGGAAGTCTTGGTTGGCGCCAGCGCGCATCTGCTCGCGTGGCTCGGAAATCTCGGTAGCCGGTCCGGCGACTCCTGGAACATTCCGAGTCGCTGTGGCATCACGGCGTCCTCGATCCTGACAGGCAGACGTAGTGGACCATGGCCTTACGCGCTCCGGATCCGGGCACGACCGAGCCGCTCGGATAATTCGAACCGCCCACGGATGGGTTTCGAACGACTTGTCGAGAGGCAATCTCTCTGCGACCTCGGCGGAGGAAGGTGGTACCCATGCCCCGTCTCAAGACCGGTTCGGCGTTCGGCCTCGCGCTGCTGATCACCCTGATGCTCGTAGCGGCGTGTGGGGGCGGTGACGAAGAGGGCGGGGCGATCACCGTCGGCGGCGAGAAGGCGAACGACCACGGCGGCCAGGACGTCTCCGGGGAGAACGAGCTCGACCTGGAGCTCGACGATTTCTACTTCGAGCCAACGGTCCTGACCGGGACCGCGGGCGAGACTCTCACGCTGCACCTGGAGAACGAGGGCAGCACCGAGCACAACTTCAGCGTGACCGACCAGGGGATCGACCAGGACGTCGAGGACGGCGGGAAGGCCGACGTCAGCGTGACCTTCCCCGACTCGGGCACGTTGGTGTTCTTCTGCAAGTACCACCAGAACATGGGGATGCGAGGGGCGCTCGAGGTCGCCTAGCCGCACCACACGGCGAGCGGATCAAGGGGATCGCATCGCCGTGCCTGTTGGTCGATCCGAACGCCGGCCTGGCCAGCTGCCCGAGCTGACGCTCGTCAGGACTCGGCGAGCAGGACCTTGAACGAGGCGCCACCGCCGGGACGATCCTCGACCCAGGCGCGGCCGCCATGCAGCTCCGCGAAGCGCGCGACGAGCGAGAGCCCGACGCCCACGCCCGGCGACACGGTCGCCGGGCCGGGCGCCTGACGGAACGGCTCGAAGATCGCGTCCTTGAGGTCGTCGGGGACGCCGTCGCCCTCGTCCTCGACGCTCAGCAGGATGCCGTCGTCGGTGCGTTCGACCCGCGCCCAGATCCGTCGGTCCGGCGGGGTGTGGCGCGAGGCGTTCGAGAGCAGGTTCTCGACGATGCGCTCGACCTTCGGCGGGTCCACGTCGGCCGGCAGCGGCCCCGACACGAACAGCACTTCCCGGCCGCCGAGCTGTTCGAACTCCCGCACGGCCTCGCGCACGAGGGCCCCCACGTCGGTCCGACGCCGCTGGGGTGTGATGATGCCCCGCTGCAGCCGGTCGAGGTCCAGCAGGTCCGAGAGCAGCCGCTCGAGCTTGCGGGCGTTCGAGGCGATGCGTTGGAGGAGATCGACCACGTCCTCGCGGGGCAGATCCAGCCCCGCCTGCTCGAGCGTGACCGCCGAACCCAGGATCGAGGTGAGCGGCGTGCGCATGTCGTGGGAGACGGCCTGAAGGAACGTGTTCTTCATCTCGTCGAGCGCCCGCAGACGCTGCGTCGCCTCTCGTTCGCGATGGAACGCCTCCGAGTACTTCTGCTCGCTCCGCCGCAGGGCCTGCTCGGCGCGCACGCGTTCGGTCACGTCCACGATGAGTCCGCGGACGACCTGGTGTCCGCGCGCGTCCGCTGCGACGTGCACGATGTCGCGGACCCACAGGTCATCGCCGCCCGGCCCCGGCGTCCGGTACTCGAGGCCGAGGACGTCTCCGGGGCCGTCGACCGCGGCCCGAAGAGCGGCGGACATGCGCGCGCGGTCCTCCGGGACGATGTGGTCGCCCCAGCGTTCGGGCAGAGCATCGCCCTCGTCGGCGTTTCTCCCCAAGACCTGCGCCGCGCGGCGGGACAGAAACGTGAACGCAAGCGTCTGCGGGTCGGCCTCCCAGAAGATCGCGTCCAGGGTCTCCGCGAGCTCGTGGAACCGCTCCAGCTCGCTTACCCGCCTGGCGCTCCCGAGCGCCAGCGAGGCGATCTGCGCGATGCCTCGCGCGAGGTCCCGGTCCCGCTCGGTGAACGAGGTCGCGGTATCGGGGGCGATCACCACGACCGCGCCGAGCTCGTCTGGCTCCCAGCCCATCGGCGCGACGAGTACCTCCGAGGGCCCGTCGACGAGTCGGTACTCGTCCGGCATCTGCGCCAGCAGGTCGCGAGCAACGACAAACGGCTCCTCGAACGACGCGATGAAGCGGGCCCCCACCTCGCCCGGGATCGGCGTCGCGGACGACGCGCGTTCGTCGGGGGCCCCGCGCTGATGCACGAGCCGGAACCCGCCGCTCGCCTGGTCGCGCCTGTAGGCGGCCACCACGGACGAATCGATCATCGACGGAACGGCGGCCACGACGCGCGCCATCACGCTCGACACGTCGCCCGCGCCCGAGAGCGCCTGCGACAGCCCGAGCAACGCGGACGCGGTTCGGGCGGCCTCGCGCTCCTTCTGCAACAGCCGCGCGTTCTCGTAGGCGACGGAGGCGTGCGACGCCAGCACCTCGAGGACCCGCTGGTCCTCCTCGTCGAACTGGTCGATCCCGAGATGCGACAGCACGATCACGCCGGTGACGCGGTCGCCGACCTTGAGCGGCACCGCGAGCAGCGACTCGTCGATCTCGTCGGTGCCCGGGATCTGGAACCCGTGCTCGTCGTGCAACGCGTCGGGCGCGTAGTACGTCTGGCCGAGGTAGGCCGCGCGGCCGGTGATGCCCTCGCCGACCTTCGAGATCAGCTCCTCGACGGTCTCGGACTCGTACTCCTCGCCGTCTCCCGCCCAGGTGATCGGCCACAGTGTCTGGCCGTCGTCGAGCAGGTGGTAGATCCGGCACGCGTGGTAGTCGATCAGCGTCTTGAGCTCCGTGGTGATGGCCTCGCCGATCGCATCGATGTCGTCGAGCGCGTTGAGCCGGGAGGCGAGCGCGTGCAGCATCCGGAGCTGCGCGACGGAGCGCAGCTCGTGCTCTTCGACGGTGCCGCTCATGCGGTTGGTGGTCTCGACCATCCCTTGGGGGGGCCGGTGGGGGCCGGTGGGCCCGCACATCCTCTCATGCATCGGCGGCTCGGAGCTCGTTCTGTAGCAGGGTCGATCCGGCGGCCGGGAACGCGTCGTGCCTGGTCGGGAGGCCCTTCGGGCACGGGTACCATGTCCGGTGTGAGCACCACGGACGAGGTGACCACAGGCGGTCTGCCCCGCCGGGTGCCCGAGCTCATCGACGCCAAGGCGCCCGCTGACCGGGCCGAGGTCGTCCGCGCCTTCGCCGCGGCGTTCACCCGGCGCATGACGCCGCAGGACCTCGAGGAGCGCACCCCCGAGGAGCTGCTTGGCGTGATTCTCGGGGCGTTCGAGCTCGCCGACAGGCGCGGCCCGGACGAGTTCGCCGTTCGGGTGTTCGAGCCGAGCCTCACCCGCGACGGGTACGAGACCTCCGCCACGGTGATCGAGGTCAGCACGCCCGACTCGCCGTTCCTGTACGACTCGGTCAACGAGGAGCTCCAGTCGTGGGGCCTGACCGTCCGGCGCGTGATCCACCCGGTGATCGGCATCGAGCGCGGACCCGACGGCCCCATCGAACGGATCGTCCACGTCAAGCGGGCGCCGGCTCGCGAGTCCCTGATGCACTTCGAGCTCGAGCAGGATCTGACCGAGCAGGAGCGCGCCGAGCTCGAGCAGGCGATCCGCGGGGTGCTGGGCGACGTGCGCCTCGCGGTGCGTGACTTCGACGCGATGCGCGACGCCGTCCGCGGGATGATCGAGATCGCCCGCGTCGGGTCCACGCTCTATCCGCCCGAGGAGGTGGCCGAGACCGTCGCCTTCCTCGAGTGGCTGCTGGACCTGAACTTCGTCTTCCTCGGCTATCGCGAGTACGACCTAGTCGACCTGCCCGGGGGCCGGGCGCTGGTGGCCGCGCCCGGGTCGGGTCTCGGCATCCTGTCGAAGGTCGACTGGTCGGCCTACGAGAAGCCCGTGCTGCTCGACACGATCGAGCCGAACCTGCGCGCCCGGATCGAGGGCGGCGACCTGCTGATCTACTCCAAGACCAACCGGACCTCGACCGTTCACCGGCGCGCGCGCATGGACTACATCGGGATCCGCCGCGTCTCGCCCGAGGGACGGATCGTCGGCGAGGCCCGGATGGTGGGGCTGTTCACCTCCAAGGCGTACTCGGAGCCGGCGAGCAAGACGCCATTGCTCCACCGGAAGCTCCATCTGATCCTCGACGCCGAGGACCTGTTCGAAGGCTCGCACGATTACAAGGCGGTCGTGTCCATCTTCGAGAGCTTCCCGAAGGACGAGCTGTTTGCGGCCTCCACCGAGGAGCTCCGCGAACAGGTCATGGGCCTGCTGCACCTGCAGGAGTCCAAGCAGATCCGGCTGTTCGTCCGGCGCGACCTGTACGGGCGCAGCGTCTCGCTGCTGGTGGCGATCCCGCGCGATCTGTTCGATGCGGACAAGCGCCACCGGCTGCAGGACCTGTTCTTGGATCGCTTCCAGGGCACCACGATCGATTACCACCTCTCGATGACCGAGGGGGGCCTCGCCCAGCTGCACTTCACGGTGCACGTTGGCCATGGGCAGGTGCCCGACGTGTCGTTCGACGAGCTCGAGCGCGAGGTGGTCGAGATCGCCCGCAGCTGGGAGGACCGGCTGCTCGAACGCCTGGTGGCTGAACACGGCGAGGACGACGGTCGCCGGCTGTTCGAACGGTGGTCCGACCGCTTCCCCGACTACTACAAGGCCGCTACCGAAGCCGCCGTCGCGGCCACCGACGTCGCGCGCTTCGAGGAGCTCGTCTCCGCCGACCAGCCGATCCTGATTGCCCTCGACAACGCTGCCGAGGAGGGCGAGACCCTCACCCACGTCCGCCTCTACAAGGAGGGTGGCAAGGTCGAGCTGTCCGACTTCGTCCCGACGCTGGAGTCGCTCGGCCTGCGCGTGGTGGACGAGTGGCCAACGACGGTGCAGGGCGAGGACGACGAGGAGCGTTTCCTCCATGACTTCGGCGTCCTGGGCCCGAATCACGTCCCGCTGGACGTGGGCGAGGCCGGTGCACGGATTGCCGAGTGCATCGGGGCCGTGTGGCGCGGCGAGTGCGAGTCGGATTCGCTGAACCGGCTCGTGGTCACCGCCGGGATCGGCTGGCGGCAGGTGCAGATCCTGCGTGCCTACCGGAAGTTCCACCACAGGGTGAACGCGAGCTTCCCGGTGGAGTACAAGAACGACGCGTTCGCCGCACATCCGCACGTCGCGAACAAGCTGGTCGAGTTGTTCGAGACGCGGTTCGACCCGTCGCGGCCGCGCGATCCAGAGGCGGTGGAGTCGCTGCGCGCGGGGATCCGGGCCGACCTCGATGCCATCCCGTCCCTCGAGCACGACCGCATCCTGCGCAACGCGCTCGGCGTGATCGACGCCACCGTGCGGACCAACGCGTACCTGCCGATGCGCACGTCGACCGCCTTCAAGTTCCGTTCGGCCGAGGTCCCCGAGATGCCCAAGCCCACACCCCAGTTCGAGGTCTTCGTGTACTCGCCGGACATGGAGGCCGTCCACCTGCGCGCGGGCAGGGTGGCCCGCGGCGGGATCCGCTGGTCGGATCGGCGACAGGACTACCGGACCGAGGTGCTCGGGCTGCTGAAGGCGCAGATCGTGAAGAACGCCGTGATCGTGCCGACCGGCGCCAAGGGCGGGTTCGTCCTCAAGCACACGGATCTGGAGCCGGAGGCGCTCAAGCAGGAGGCGACGCGCCAATACGCCACGTTCGTCCGCAGCCTGCTCGAGCTCACCGACAACCGCGTGGACGACGAGATCGTCCATCCGCCCCACGTCGTGGTCGAGGACGAGGACGATCCCTACCTGGTGGTCGCGGCGGACAAGGGCACCGCCACGTTCTCCGACACCGCGAACGCGATCTCGGCCGAGTTCAGGTTCTGGCTCGGGGACGCGTTCGCGTCGGGGGGCTCCACCGGTTACGACCACAAGAAGCTCGGCATCACCGCCCGAGGCGCGTGGGAGTCGATCAAGCGGCACTTCCGCGAGATCGGCACCGACGTCATGAACGAGCCGATCACGGTCGTCGGCATCGGCGACATGTCCGGCGACGTGTTCGGCAACGGGATGCTGTACTCGGAGCAGATCTGTCTGGTGGCGGCGTTCGACCACCGGCACGTGTTCGTCGACCCGGCGCCGCACCCGGCAGTCGGGTACGCCGAACGCAAGCGCCTGTTCGAGCTTCCGGGATCGAATTGGAACGACTACGATCGCTCGAAGGTGTCCGAGGGCGGCGGCGTGTGGCCTCGCACCGACAAGTCGATCCCGATCTCGCCACAGGCGAGGCTCGCGCTCGGGATCGACGCCGAGGAGCTCGCCCCCAACCAGTTGATCTCGGCGATCCTGCGCGCGCCGGTGGACCTGCTCTACAACGGCGGCATCGGCACGTACGTGAAGGCCTCCTCGGAGTCGCACGCCGACGCGGACGACCGCGTGAACGACGAGCTGCGCGTGGACGGGCGCGACCTGCGGTGCCGGGTCGCGGCCGAGGGCGGCAATCTCGGCTTCACGCAGCGCGGCCGTATCGAGTTCGCGCTGCACGGGGGGCGCATCAACACCGACTTCATCGACAACTCCGCGGGCGTCGACACCTCGGACCACGAGGTCAACCTGAAGATCCTGCTGGACCTCGCGATCGCGCGCGGCGGGCTCTCGACCGACGAGCGTAACGGGCTGCTCGCGCAGGTTGAGGGCGACGTGGTCCAGCACGTGCTGTACGACAACTTCCTGCAGGCCCAGATCCTGTCGCAGGAGGCCACGACCAGCGCCCAGCACATGGAGGCCTACGAGGACCTGATGTCGGGCCTGGAGGCAGAGGCGGACCTCGATCGGGATCTCGAGGCCCTGCCCAACGTCGAGGAGATGGCCGAGCGTCGCCGCGGGGGCAAGGACATGACCCGTCCCGAGCTCGCGGTGCTCCTGGCGTACTCCAAGCAGCGGCTGACCACCGCGCTTCTCGCCTCCTCGTTGCCGGACTCGGCCTATCTCGAGCACGACCTGCGCGCCTACTTCCCGCCCGAGGTGGTCGAACGCTTCGGGCCGCTGCTCAACGAGCACCCGCTGCGCCGGGAGCTGGTCGCGATGCTGGTCGCCAACGACGTCGTGAACTCGCAGGGGATCACGTTCGTGTCCCGGCTGGTCACGGAGACCGGGGCAGAAGCCGCCGACGTGACCCGCGCGTACCGCATCGCGCGCGACGTTACCGGCGCCGTCGAGCGATGGGAGGCGATCGAGTCGCTGGTCGGCTCGGCCGAGCCCGCCCTGATGGACGAGCTCATGGCCGGCGTCGACCGGCTCGTCGAGGTCGCCGCCCGCTGGTACCTGCAGCACGTGCCGGAACAGCTCGGCCGGGCGATCGAGGCGCACGCGGAGCCGTTTCGGACCTTCGCCGACGCCGTGGCCGAGGCGGCACCGGCGGCATGGCGCCAGGAGCGCGAGCGCGCCGCGTGGGCGCTGATGGACCGCGGCGTCCCCGAGGACGTGGCCCGTCGGCACATGATCGAGCCGTTCCTGGTGCACGGCCCCAACGTCCTGGCAGCTTCGGAGGCCGCCGGGCGCTCGATCGCGGACGTCACGAAGGCCTTCTTCCTGGTCGGCGACGTGATGTACGTGGACTGGCTGGAGGCCAGGGTGGCCGAGGTCTCGGCCACCACGCGGTGGCACCGCTGGGCCGTGCAGGCGCTCGAGGAGGACCTGCGCCTGCTCCGGCGTCAGGTCGCCGAGCGTGTGCTGACCCAGGGCGGCGACGCGTCCGTGGACGAGGCGCTCGCGGCCTACGTTGTCTCCCATCGGGACGTCCTGACCCGTCTGCGGCGGTTCATGCGTGGGCTCGCGCACGAGGAGGCGAGCGACCTGGCAGCCCTGACGGTGGCCGTTCGGCAGGCCCGGGCCCTATCCGGTTGACCGCGGGCCGCCGGGTGCTTGAAGCGTCGGGGGGGTCCGCTACCCTCGGGCCGTGGGTGCTCAGCCGCGCGATCTGCCGTCCCAGCTGGATGAACGCACCCGAGCGATCCTGGACTTCGAACGCTCGTGGTGGCTGGAGTGCGGCACCAAGCAGCGCCGGATCCGTGAGCGTTTCGGGATCTCGGCCACCAGGTATCAGCAGCTCCTCATGAGGGCGATCGACCTGCCCGAGGCGCTCAGATACGACCCGATGCTGGTGCGACGGCTGCGCCGGCTCCGGGAGTCGCGCAGGCGCATGCGTCTGGCACGGCGGCTTGGGCTTCGTTCGTAGCCCGGGGTAGGATGGGCGCGCACGAGCCACCGACCCACAGGAGCTTCTACTTCTCCTTGGCCGCAAGCACGATCCGGTTCGCGATCATCCTCGCCCTCGTCGTCGGGGGCGTCGTCGTCATCGACCAGGCGTTCCAGTCGCCCGCCTCCTCGGGCGGCGGCGGCGGCGACGGCGGCGAGGTGCCGGGGCTGACCGGCGGCGGTCCGACCACCACCCAGACGCCGCAGCCGACGGCCCCGACGGGCGCGACCGGGAACAATAAGTCCGAGCCGAGCCCGCAGGTCGAGGGCGTTCGGGTGGCCGTCTTCAACGGCGCGGGCGTGACCGGCCTGGCCGGGGACACGATGCTGACCCTCGAGGACGACTACGGGTACGTCGAGGCGCAGCCGCCGGCCGACGCCCCGGCGCCCTACGCCGTCACGACGATCTATTACCGCGGCGCGGACAACAGGATCGAGGCCGAGTTCCTGGCCGAGGACTTCTTCGCGCCCCTCGACGTCAACATCAAGCGCCTCGAACCCGGAACGGCCGACATCAACCAGGACGTCCAGCTCGCGATCTTCCTGGGCAGCGACTACGCCGCGCAAGCCGCCTGATCTCGTCGCACTGCACGAGCGGGCGGGCGCCGCGGGCATCGTCCTCGACTTCGACGGGACGCTCGCCGACATCGTCCCGCGACCCGAGCACGCCCGCCCCGTGGACGGCGCCCGCGAGATACTCGCCGATCTCGCCGGGCGCTACCGGCTCGTCGCGATCGTGACCGGACGTGGCTCGGAGGATGTGGCGAGCCTCATCGATGTCCCACACGTCGAGTACGTTGGTCTGTACGGGTTCGAGGGCGACGCGCCCGAGCTGCTGACCGCCGTCGCGCCGCGAGCCGGGGAGGCGGCGGGCATCGTGGCCGAGGCCTGGGTCGAAGACAAGGGGTCGTCGGTGGCCGTGCACTACCGGCAGGCACCCGATCCCAGGGCGGCGCGCGCCGCGCTCCTGGTTGCGCTGCAACCCGTCGCGAGCGAGTCGGGTCTCGACCTCATCGAGGGGAAGATGGTGGTCGAGCTCGTCCCGCCCGGGGGGTCGATGAAAGGCGCCGCGGTCGAGCGCCTCGTCGGCGAGCACAACCTCGAGGCCGTCCTGTACGCGGGCGACGATCACGCGGACCTGGAAGCGTTCGGGGCGCTCGAACGCCTCGCCTCGGCGGGTTTGGTGGCGATCCGTGTGGCCGTTCGCGGCGACGAGACGCCGCAGGCCTTGATCGAGGCGGCCGACCTCGTGTGCTCGGATCCCGCGGACCTCGTGCGCGCGCTGCGGACCCTGTAGCGGCCTACAGACCGCGCCGGCGCTTGGCGCGCTCGAGGTCCTCGAGCTGCCCGCCGACCCAGCGTTCGGGCGGGTTCGCCAGGACCAAGCGTGACAGGCCGCGGGCGCGGCGCGTGCGTTCGTCAGCCGGCATCGTGAGCGCGGTCTCGAGCGCGTCCGCCATCTCGTCCAGATCGAACGGGTTCACCGTCAACGCGTACCGGCCCAGGCGGCCGAACGCCCCGGCGTTGCGCGAGAGCACCAGGACGCCGCGTCGCCGGTTGAGCAGCGGCCCCTCCATCGCGACCAGGTTCATCCCGTCGATGACCGGGTTGACGAACAGCACGTCGTACAGCCCGTACGCGGCGATCGCGCCCATGTAGTCGTCCTTCAGGCGCAGCTCGATCGGCACCCAGTCCTCGCGCCCAAGCGCCTCATTGACCCGGCGCGCCTCGGCCAGACACGCCTGCGTGTACTCGCGGTATTCGGGAAGCTCCATGCGGGAGGGCGAGAGCAGCGCCAGGAACCGAACGCGGCCCAGCCACGACGGGTTGCGGCGGAGGAACAACTCGTAGGCCTGGAACCCCCGGATGACGTTCTTCGTGAGCTCGACGCGGTCCACGCGCAGGATCAGGCGGTTGTTGTCCTTCCAGCGGTTCAGCGAGTGGCGCAGTCCGCGCACCCGCGGCGTTGCGGCGGCCTGTCGCATCGCCCGGCCGTCAACCGAGATCGGGTGGATGCGTACGGCCACCTGTCGGCCATCGGTCACGATGCGCGACCGCGCGAGGTCGACCCTCGCGCCGGGGAGCGTGCGCGCGGACAGGAGGAAGTTCTCGGCCCAGTGCGGCGAGTGGAACCCGAGGACGTCGGCGCCGAGCAGCCCGCGTAACACTTGATCATGGATCTTGGCCGGCAGCATCCTGAAGTACGTGGGACCGGCGATCGAAGTGTGCGAGAAGTGCGCGATCAAGGCATCGGGGATGAGCTCGCGCAGCATCCGCGGGACCAGCGACAGATGGTAGTCCTGGATGAGGAAGGCCGTGTCCCGCCCCATGGCCTCGCCCTCCTCGGCCAGGGCGTGTGCGAACCGGCGGTTGACCTCGACGTATTGGTCCCAGGCCTCCTCGACGTCCTGGCCGAAGGACGGGGAGGTGACCGTGTCCCACAGATAGTGGTACGCGAACCACAACATCCCGTTGGAGATTCGGTTGTAGTAGCCGTCGTACACCTCGGGTGGGAGGTCGAGGTAGCGGATCCGGTAGCGGATCCCCTCCTCGTCGTGATCGATGCGTCCGCCTTTGGATGCCGCGACCATCTCGCGGTCGCCGTCGGACATCGCGGCCGCGACCCAGACGCCCTCCGCCTCGACCAGCGAGCTCGAGAGCGCAGTGACGAGCCCACCCGACCCACGACGGGCCACGAGCGAGCCGCCCTTGTCGCGCTCGAACGTCAGCGGGCCACGGTTGGACGCGACGACGAGCGGGGGGGTCATGCGGTAATGCGCGAGATCAGCCGGAAGGTGTCCTCGATCTCGCGTAGGCAGAGGAACCGGTCGCGGATGCGTTGGCGGCCGGCCTCGCCCATCGCCGTCCGCTTGTCGGGGTCGCGAAGCAGCTCGACCACGCGTTCGGCGCAGTCGCCGATGCCGTTGACGAGGTAGCCCGAGACCCCATCCTCGATCTGCAGGCGGATCCCGCCGACGTCGCCACCCACGACGGGCTTCCACTTCCACAGCCCCTCGGCCACGACCAGGCCGAATCCCTCTCGCAGCGACTTCTGGATGATGATGTCGGACGCGCGCTGGAATGCGTTCACGGCGCTGTCGCCCACCCCGCTCAGGTTCGTGAGCAGGTGGATGTCGGGATCGCCGGCCGTGTGCTCGGTGGTCAGGTCGAGGTAGCGCATGCCCTCAGGGTCGTCGTGGGCGAGCGAACCAACCATGACCAACTGCACGTCGGGGACCTCGCGTCGGATCAGCCGGAACGCGTCGATCACGCCGAGCGGGTCCTTCCACGGGTCGAAGCGCGAGACCTGCGCGATCAGAGGGCGGTCGGGATCCACGCCGAACGGCGTCAGGACGCCGCGCCACGCGGCCTCCATCATGGGGGCGTTCTTCGGACTGAGCGGGTCGATCGACGGCGGGATGAACGCGCGCATCGGCCCCTGCACACCCGGCTGCACGTACTCCTCCGCCGTGAAGATCGCCGCGTCATACCTGTTCACGATCGGCTCGAAGAAGTCCCACACCGGGCGGTACGGGGCTGAAAGGTCGATGTGGCACCGCCAGACCCACCGGCCCTTGCGGTGGGATCTCTCCTCCAGGACCTGGAGCATCGCGACCGGCTGTGGGTCGTGCACGACGACGAGGTCGTAGTCGTCCGGCATCTCTGCCGCGTTGGCGTGCATGCGCTCCCAGTAGGTCTCGCGCATGTCGTCGTCCAGCTGGGTCTCGGCGCCCTGCAGCGCGTTGTGGACCCCCTTCGTCACGTTGAAGAACCGGTCCGAACCCTCGATCACCACCCACGTGGTTGCCACTCCGAGGTCGTTCATGAGGGGCACCTGCGTGTGTAGGAGCTCGGAGACGCCGCCGCCGTACGCGGTGCTGCTGACGTTCAGCACCCTGAGCCCGCCGAGCGGGCGGGCCGCGTCGCGCAGGCGTTCGATCGCTTCCTCGCCCGCTGCCTCGGCGTAGTCGTCGACCCGCTTGGTCTGCACGGGCACGATGGGGAGCACGGGTCGAGTCTACGTGGCCCGCGGGAGGGGGGTACCGGGAGCTCGGTGGCGGGCTAGCCGCCGAGCAGCGCGAGCTCGCGCTCGCGGCGATCCGAACGCTCCGCCGCCGACATCTCCGCGGCGCGCTCGGCGACCTTGACGAGGTCGACAGGGGAGAACGGCTTGGTCAGGTAGTCCGTGCAGCCGGCCCTCCAAGCGGCGCGCCGGTCCTCGCGCTGGGTCTTGGCGGTGAGCAGGATCACCGGCACGTCCCGAGTCTGCTCGTTGCCCGCGAGGGTCTCCAGCACCGAGATCCCATCCAGCTTTGGGAGCATGAGGTCGAGCACGACGGCGTCCGGGCGCTCGGCCAGGGCGATCTCGAGCCCGTCTTCACCGTTGGAGGCTTCAACGACCTCATGCCCCGCCAGCTGGAGATTGACCCGACAGAGCATGAGCACGTCGGGCTCGTCGTCGATCACCAGGACCCTCAGCACGTCCATCTCCAGACCGTAGGACCGTTCCTTCGAGGAGTATCGGCCGGAGCGGGGGCCCGCCACATGGCCCATAGGGACCATCTCGGGAACATCCGGCCGAGTCCGTATTCAGGGCCGTCGTTGACAGCCCGACGACGCCCTTCCTACATTTGGCCAGGAAATCGGCATGCTGAAGATCTCCCAGAGGCTCGAATACGCGATGCGGGCGATGATCGAGCTGTCTATGCGGCGGGAGGGCGGCGGACTCGTGCCCGCCCGGGAGATCGCGCTGGCACAGCAGATCCCTCTACGGTTCCTCGAGCAGCAACTGGGTGCCTTGCACAAGGCCGGGCTGGTCGAGAGCTTCCGGGGGGCCGGGGGCGGGTGCCGCCTGGCCAAGGACCCGTCCGAGATCACCGTGGCGCAGATCGCGGACGCGATCGAGGGGCAGCTGTACCCCATGTTCTGCCTGGAACCCACCGATCACACGTGCTTCGCAGACTCCCGGTGCGGGCTCCAGGGCTTCTGGGGGGAGGTCGCGCTGGCGATCGACGGGGTTTTCCGGCGCACCACGGTCGCCGATCTCGTCGCACGTCACCAGCGCACGGCGAGCCGGACCGTCTTCACGTCCGAGCAGCTGCTGGCGGGCCCGAACTAGACGCCCCAGGCTGCTCGAACGCGTCTCGAGGGCTCAGGCGTCGCTCTTGCCAAGGATGCGCATGACCTTGGTGCCGCACTTCGGGCACGTGCCCTGGGCCGCCTTCCGGCCATTCTTGAGCTCGACGACCGTGCCCTCGAACTGGACCTTCTCCCGGTCCTTCACGCAGTATCCCTCGTACATGGCCACGTAGGCCCTCCTTCCCCCCGTAGGGCTCGAGGCCGCCTCCGTGGCGGCCTCGTAGGCACGATGCTCCGTCCTCCCAGGCACGGATGCAAGCACCTGCAGGCGCATTCCCGGGATGCTCGTTGGGGCTTCGGGGCCGTACGATGCGCCTGACGGGACGCACGAAGGAGGCATATCCACATGTCCGAGGCCGAACAGCACATCGCCGCCCTCCTCTCGGAGGAACGAGTGTTCGAGCCATCGGAGGCGTTCGGTGCTCAGGCCGTGGTCCAGGACCCGACGATCTACGAGCAGGCGGGGGCCGATCCTGATGGGTTCTGGGCCGAGCAGGCCGAGCGACTGGCCTGGTTCAGGCACTGGGACACCGTTATGGAGTGGACCCCGCCGTTCGTGCGGTGGTTCGAGGGCGGGAGGCTGAACGCCTCCTACAACTGCCTGGATCGCCACGTCGAGGCCGGCGGCGGCGACAAGGTCGCCTACCACTGGGAGGGCGAGCCCGGCGATCAACGCACGATCACGTACAAGGATCTCCTCGAGGAGGTCTGCCGGTTCGCGAACGCCCTCAAGTCGCTGGGTGTGAAGAAGGGCGACCGGGTCGCCATCTACCTCGGGATGCTCCCCGAGCTCCCCGTCGCGATGCTTGCGTGCGCGCGGATCGGCGCGCCGCACTCGGTGGTGTTCGGCGGGTTCTCCGCGGAGTCGCTTCGGGACCGGATCAACGACGCCGAGGCCAAGGTCCTGATCACCGCCGACGGTGGGTACCGTCGCGCCGCGATCGTGCCGCTCAAGGCCAACGCGGACGAGGCGCTCGCCGAGTGCCCGACGATCGAGCACGTGATCACCGTCCGCCGGACCGGCGGCGAGCACGGGTTCGTCCAGGGCCGCGACCATTGGTACCACGACCTGGTCGAGGGCCGGTCGACCGAATGTGAGCCAGAACCGATGGACGCCGAGGACCCGCTCTACTTCCTGTACACGAGCGGGACCACGGGAAAGCCCAAGGGGATCGTCCATACAACCGGCGGCTACCTCACGCAGGTGGCGGCGACCCATCGGATGATCTTCGACATCCACGAGGACGATGTGTACTGGTGCGCGGCCGACATCGGGTGGGTGACCGGGCACTCGTACATCGTGTACGGCCCGCTCGCCAATCACACGACGGGCATCCTGTACGAGGGCGCCCCCGATTGCCCGGGCGAGGACCGGCTGTGGGCCGTCGCCGAGCGCTACAAGGCGACGATCTTCTACACAGCGCCTACCGCGATCCGCTCGTTCATGCGCTGGGGCACCGAGCATCCGACCAAGCACGACCTCTCGTCGCTGCGGCTGCTCGGCAGCGTGGGCGAGCCGATCAACCCCGAGGCATGGGTTTGGTACTGGACCTACATCGGCGGCGAACGCTGTCCGATCGTCGACACGTGGTGGCAGACCGAGACCGGGGCGATCCTGATCACACCGCTCCCCGGCATCACCAAGCTGAAGCCCGGCTCCGCCACGCTGCCCTTCCCCGGCATCCAGGCCGACGTGGTCGATGCCGCCGGGAAGTCGGTGCCGCTCGGCGGCGGCGGCTACCTGGTGCTGAAGCGGCCGTGGCCCGGGATCGCCCGAACGATCTGGGGCGACCCGGACCGCTACGTCGAGACCTACTTCTCGAAGTACGGGCCCGAGACCTACGTCGCCGGCGACGGCGCCAAGCGCGACGAGGACGGGTACTTCTGGCTGCTCGGGCGCATCGACGACGTGATGAATGTCGCGGGGCACCGGCTGTCCACCTACGAGATCGAAAGCGCGCTCGTGGACGACCCCAAGGTCGCCGAGGCCGCCGTGGTCTCCCGCCCCGACGACGTCTACGGCGAGGCGATCGTGGCGTTCGTCACGCTGAAGGGCGGGTTCATCGGCGACGACGAGATGGCGTCGGAGCTCCGCGAGCACGTCGCGCACAAGATCGGCAAGATCGCGCGGCCGCACGGCATCATCTTCACCGACGACCTGCCGAAGACCCGGTCGGGCAAGATCATGCGCCGGCTGCTGCGGGACGTGGCCTGCGGGCGGCCGCTCGGGGACTGCACGACCCTGGCCAACGCGGAGGTCGTCGAGCAGATCAACGAGATGGTGGAGGCCGGCGCCGCCGAGGAGTGATGCGCCGGACCCTGGGAGCCGCCGTCATGGGCGGCCGGTCGCCTTGCCAGTTGCCGTGCCCGGTGGGTACGATGCGTTAGCACTCGGACACCTAGAGTGCTAGCAGTCGGCATCTGGATCTGCGGAGAGCAGAGGAGGGAAGATGGCACCGAAGCTCATCTCGTACGACGAGGAGGCTCGGCGGGCCCTCGAGCGCGGCATGGACATGCTGGCCAACGCCGTGAAGATCACGCTCGGACCCAAGGGCCGCAACGTCGTTCTGGAGAAGAAGTGGGGCGCCCCAACGATCACCAACGACGGCGTATCCATCGCCAAGGAGATCGAGCTGGAGGAGCCCCTGGAGAAGATCGGGGCCGAGCTCGTCAAGGAGGTCGCCAAGAAGACCGACGACGTCGCGGGCGACGGCACCACGACGGCGACCGTGCTCGCACAGGCCATCGTCAAGGAAGGGCTGCGCAACGTCGCGGCCGGCGCCAACCCGATGGAGATCAAGCGCGGCATCGAGCGCGCGGTCGAGCTCGGCGTCGAGAGCATCAAGAACCAGTCCAAGGAGGTCGAGCAGAAGGAGGAGATCGCCCACGTCGGCGCCATCTCCGCTGCTGACCCCGAGATCGGCGAGCAGATCGCCGAGGCCGTGGACAAGGTCGGCAAGGACGGCGTCATCACGGTCGAGGAATCGAACACCTTCGGCATGGAGCTCGAGCTCGTCGAGGGGATGCGGTTCGACAAGGGCTACATCAGCCCCTACTTCATCACCGACCCCGAGCGGATGGAGGGGGACCTCGAGGAGCCCTACATCCTGATCGCCAACCAGAAGATCTCGGCGGTCAAGGACCTGCTCCCGATCCTCGAGAAGATCATGCAGGCGGGCAAGCCCCTGCTGATCATCGCCGAGGACCTGGAGGGCGAGGCCCTGGCGACGCTGGTCGTCAACAAGATGCGCGGGACGTTCCGCTCGGTCGCGGTCAAGGCGCCCGGGTTCGGCGACCGGCGCAAGGCCATGCTCCAGGACATCGCGATCCTGGTCGGCGGCGAGGTCATCTCCGAGGAGGTCGGCCTCAAGCTGGAGAACGCGACGCTCGATCTCCTGGGCACCGCCCGCAAGGTCGTCGTCACCAAGGACGACACGACGATCGTCGAGGGCGGCGGCAAGGAGGAGAACATCAAGGGCCGGATCAACCAGATCAAGGCCGAGATCGACAAAACCGACTCGGACTACGACCGAGAGAAGCTGCAGGAGCGCCTGGCCCGTCTGGCGGGCGGCGTGGCGGTCATCAAGGTCGGCGCGGCCACCGAGGTCGAGCTGAAGGAGAAGAAGCACCGCATCGAGGACGCGGTGCAGTCCACCAAGGCGGCCGTCGAGGAGGGCGTGGTGCCCGGCGGCGGCGTGGCCCTGTTGAACGCACAGGCGGTGCTCGACAAGGTCGACCTCGAGGGGGACGAGTTGACGGGCGCGCTGATCGTGCGCCGGGCACTCGAGGAGCCGATCAAGCAGATCGCCTCCAACGCCGGCCTCGAGGGCGGCGTGGTCGTGGAGAAGGTGCGGGCACTCGACCCGGGCTACGGCCTGAACGCGTCCACCGGTGACTACGAGGACATGCTCAAGGCAGGCATCATCGACCCGACCAAGGTGACGCGCTCGGCGCTGCAGAACGCGGCGTCGATCGCGGCGCTGTTCCTCACCACCGAGGCGGTCGTTGCCGAGAAGCCCGAGAAGGAGAAGGCTCCGCCCATGCCGGGCGGCGGCGACATGGACTTCTAGTTCGTCGCCGGACGTACGCGAAGCGGCCCTCCGAACGGAGGGCCGCTTCGCGTACGGGGTGAACCGCGCGCCCGCGGACGGCGAACGGTCGGTGAAAGAGCCCCCTCTCTCACCGAGGCCCCGGACCCCCTCCGGGGCCTCGGCGCATCTGCCCGACCCTGTTCGTCGGAGGCTACCGCTCGCGCGTTCGCGCTCGCTCCTTGAGCCCCCGAACCCCTGCTCGTCGGGGGCTACCGCTCGCGCGTTCGCGCTCGCTCCTTGAGCCCCCGAACCCCTGCTCGTCGGGGGCTACCGCTCGCGCGTTCGCGCTCGCTCCTTGAGCCCCCGAACCCCTCGCATGCCAGAATCGGCCGTGAGCAGCGCGCGCTTGCACCTTACGTTCCCGGGGCACCTCGCATCCGAACCCATCCTGCACGGCCTGGCGACGGCGTTCGGCTTGGTGACCAACATCCGGCGGGCGAACATCGAGGAGCGGGGCGGCTGGGTCATCGTCGAGGTCAACGGCGACGAGGAGCGGATCGCCGAGGCCGTGTCGTGGCTGGCCGAACGCGGGCTGCAGGTGGACCGCATCGATGAGTGACGCACCCCTATCGCGGGCCCGCGGCTGATGCTCGACAAGCGCATCGAGATCCGCTGGCGCGACGTCGACGCCTACGGCCACGTGAACAACGCGGTCTACCTGAACTACCTCGAGGAGGCCCGAGACGCCTGGGTCCAGAAGGTCCTCGGGGCTGCCTCCGGCAGTACCTGGGACTTCGTGCTCGCCAGGGTGGCGATCGACTTCGAGGCGGAGCTGACCCAGGACGACGGTGCCGTGATCGTGACCTGCGAGCTCGACCGGATCGGCCGCTCGAGCGTGGGGACTCGCGAGGAGGTCCGAAAGCTTGACGGGACCATCTCGGCCCGGTCGACCTCGGTGATGGTCCCCCGCGATCCGAAGACCGGTCGCTCTCGGCCGCTCACCCACCCTGAGGTGGCGGCCCTGGAGGCGGAGCGGGGGGCGTGACCGAGGCGATCAGCCGATGACGCGGCGGGCGCGGACGAAGTGGTCCTCGTACCAGTTGCCCGAGACCCAGGTGATCGTGACGCCGGCGTTGCTGCCGCCCGAGTCGATCGCCCAGTCGCCACCGATGAACGTGTCGACGTGGTCGACCCTGCCGTCGTCGTTCCCGTCGTAGAACAGCAGGTCCCCCGGCCTCTTGTCGTTCCACCGGACGCGCTTGCCCGCGGCGGCCATGGACGCGGAGATCCGCTGTTGCAGGTCCCAGCCCCCATAGTCCCGAGGCGGCGTGTTGTCCCAGCCTGAGACGGCCTGCTTCATGACCCACCACGTCAAGCCCGAGCAGTCGAACCCTCCCACCGGCTGGTACCCACAGCAGTAGCCCGGCGAGGTCGGTTCGTTCCACTCTCCTCCCCAGACGTACGGGTAGCCGACGTACCGGACGGCGAAGCCGACGACCCGCTGCATCTTCGGCGTCAGGTTCGGCAGGGTCATCGTTGCGTAGCCGGAGAGCGAGTCGTGCATCCAGGGCGGCTCGGTCGCGGCCCGGAACAGCGACCACGCCACCTCGGCGCGCGACAGGGGATCGTCCGGCCCTACGTCCAGGGACTCCTCTCGGTGGTTGTAGCGCAACCCGATCCGCATCCCGATCAGCAGCGTCCCGAAGTCCTTGGGTGTGTCGATCGGCGTGCCGTCGGCAAGATGGAGCGCGTCGGCGCCCGCCGCCAGGTCTCCGAACCCGATCGCCAGGACGAGCGCCCGATGCGCCTCACGCGTCGTCACCGGATCGGTCGGCCGGAACGAGCCCCCGTCTTCCACCTGCAACCACCCGGCCGTAACCGCGACGTTTGCGAACGGGTAGAAGCGATCGCTCGAGGGCAGGTCCGGGAACGTCAGGCTCGCATCCTGCTGCAGGCTCTCGCCGAACGCCAGGGACAACGCCCGCGCGAACAGCCTGCGGCTCTCGAGCCCGTCGGGCCGGAACGGGTACCTGCCGTCGGCGTCGGCGCCCCGGTCGCGCATCCAGTCGTTGGTGGCGCCGACGTAGTCGATCGCGTTGCGGGCCCAGTTGGAGTTCGGCACGTCGGACCAGCGGACCCCGGTCGAGCCGGGCGCCCGATCGGCGCTCCCCGCTGCACGCTCGGCCCTCCAGGCCGGGGGCCCGGAGCCGGGCTCGCCGGCACTCGAGCCGCGGCGGGCGGGCAGGGACGACGCTGCCTGCGGCAGGAGCAGCAGAGACGCCGAACACGCAAGGACGGCGACGACGCGCCGCAGGGGCCGGGCGGGCATACGCGGTGTACCCTCGGCGGCCGGATCGACCGGCTCAAGTCGGTCGATCGGGGGACACGGGGCCGTCGGCGCTGCGCTAGTCTGCCGGGCGTGCTGGGGGAGGCCAAGGCGGTCGTGCTCGAGGCGAAATCGTTGGACGTCCACGGCGTCGGTTACGTCGACGTCACGGTCGCCTACCCGGACCGCACGACGGAGACCGCGCGTCTGGGGCCGGAGAGCGTGCCCGAGGACCTGCGGGCCGGCGAGCGGGTCGTCGTGAGCAAGGCCGTCAACATGATCGTGGCGGTCCGGCGTCCCTGATGTTCGCTTGGACCTACCTGGACCGCTCCGGAGAGGAGGTCGGGCGCTCGCCCGCGTTCGAGCAGGCCGAGCAGGCGGAGGAGTGGATCGGCTCCTCGTGGCCCCACCTGCTCAAGCAGGGGGTGGAGGCCGTGGTCCTTCGCGACGGCGACCTGGAGCGGGACCTGTACCGGATGGGGCTGGGTTCGGACGAGGAGGCCGAGGCCTAGGAGGTCGGGCCCTCGCCGCGGACCTTCTCCACGCCTTCGAGCGCGCCGCGCAGGTCCGTCAGCCACTCCTCCTGCCTCTGCGCCACCAGCCGAACGCACCAGGCCAATGCGTGGCTTCGCGAGCGAGCCACGCCCCCCTCGACCAGCGTGTCGAGGACGCGCCGCTCGTCCATCCGCAGTCGCGTCATGGCCGGAACGCTCACGGTCGTGAACAGGGTCCGAACGTCCCCGCAATCCGCGCCCCAGGACACGCGGCGACCGAATCGGTGCTGGGCCTCCTGGGCGATGCGCATCCGCCGTTCGCGCGTGTCCTCGCGGAACCCGTCGATCCTGGCCGAGCGGGCCGTTGCTGCGGTCTCGGCCGTGGCGTCGGAAGGGAGGTCGGGATCGGCGAGCGTCCCGACGACCAGGATCTCCTCGCGATCCGCGGTGACGGCCGGTGTCCCGACGAACCATTCCGACGGGATCCGGCCGGCAAACCAGCCGCTCAGCTCCTCCGGTGATGCATAGCCGCCCGTGCTCACGACCTGGATGATTACACGATTACAGGTAATCGTCAAGCCTCGGAACCGGGCCGGCTGGGGCGCTCGACGGCGATGCCCGGAGATGGAACGATGGCGCGCGGCCCGGCGCGGGTCCGAACGGAGGGACATGGGCGAGATGGAACGCCGGGGCGCATCGACCGCGGGCATCGTGTCGATCGTGGGCGGGGCGTTGCTCGTGGTGGGGTCGTTCCTACCCTGGGCGGAGGTGTCGGGTTCGGGCGCGAGCGTCACGGCCAAGGGTTTGGATGGCTCGGACGGGTTCATCACGCTCGCCGCCGGGCTGGTCGCGGTGGTCATCGGCCTCGTGATGCTGCCGGCCACGAGCAGGGCGGTGGCCGTCGTGGCGGTCCTGGCCGGCCTCGTCGGCGGGGGACTCGCGCTCTATGACGCGCTCACCGCCGAGGACAGCGTCCTGGACGCCGCCGCCGAGGATCTCGCACCCACGCTCGGCGTGTCGGCCGATCAGGTCCGTGCGGCCCTGGACCAGGCCGTCGACTCGGGTCAGCTCGGTGTGTCCGTCGGCATCGGCCCCTACATGGTGATCATCGGCGGTGTGGTCGTGACCCTGGGGGGCGTGCTCGGAATGCGGGAGTCGGCCACGGAGCGTTCGATCGTGTCGCCCGCCGCGTCACCGACACCGCCGGTCACGCCCGAGGAGGGCGACGCGCCGGCTCCCTCACCGCCGTCCGGCCCCGGCGACGCCTAGCGCATGAGCGGACGGGCCTCCATCGCAGGAGTGCTGGCTCTCGTAGGCGGTCTGGCGGCCGTTGTCGGCTCGTTCCTGCCGTGGGCCGAGGTTTCCGCCGGCCCGTTCACGCAGCAGTTGAAGGGGATCGACGGCTGGGAGGGCAAGGGCGCGGTCGTCGCCGGCCTCCTGATGATCGTGGCCGGGGCCCGCGTGGTGGCCGGCTCGAACCGGGCGATCACACGGATGAGGCCCGGTGCGGCGATCGGCGGCCTGGTCGCGTTCGGGGTCGGTCTGTACACCGCGCTCACGGCCAGGGAACAACTGCTCGACGCGACTCAGGGACAGCTCCCGCGCGCCGAGGTCGAGCGCGCCCTGGACAGCGGGCTGCTCGAGCTGTCGATCGCGATCGGCTTGATCGTGGTGATCGCGGGCGGCGCGCAGGGCATCCTCGCGGCGCTGCTGTCGATCGGGGTCTCGGAGCCGGCACCGCCGCCCGCATCAGGCGGAGGGCTGCGCGGGTGGTCGAACGATCCGTCGAGCGGGGCGTCGGGTCCAGCTCCCACGGCGGGCGCACCGGCCCCGCTTCCCCCGCCGCCGGGCGAGACGGGACCATCGGGATGAACACCGTGGAACACGTGCTCGACACGAGCGGCCGCCGTGTCGCGGACGTCACGGAACTCGTCCACGCGTTCTGCTCCGCCGACGGGCGAAGCGGCCTGGTGAACGTGTACGCGCCGCATGCGACGGCCGGCGTGGCGCTGATGGAGACCGGTTCGGGTTCGGAGGAGGACCTGGAGGAGCTGCTCGAGCGCCTCCTGCCCCGCGACGATCGCTACCGGCATCGCCACGGCTCGGTCGGGCACGGCGGCGACCACCTGTTGCCCGTCCTGATCGCCCCCTCGCTGTCGATCCCGGTCGAGGACGGCGAGCCGTTCCTGGGGACGTGGCAACGCGTAGTGGTCGTCGATCCGAACCGTGAGAACGACGTGCGGCGGCTCCGCCTGTCGTTCGTGCCGGCCTGATCCGGTCAGAGGTACAGGCCCGGCTCCCGCTCCTTGCCGTCGGGCGATGAGGAGACGGCCTGGACGTCGCGTTCGCGCAGCAGGAGGCAGTCGCGGCCGTCGATCTCGACCTCCAAGCCCGCCTGCGGCAGGTACAGGATCCGGTCACCGGTTCGGGTCGAACGGACGTCGGGCCCGACCAGCAGGACGTCGCTCCAGACGCAGCGCTTCGGCGCCGGCGCCGCGGTCGCGGGGATCAGCAGGCCGCCGCGCGAGGTTCGCTCCCCGTTGTCGGGGTTCTCGACGACGATGCGGTCGCCCGTCAGCCGGATCTCCTCGGAAGCGGCCGACTGGCGCTTTTTCCGTGGCTTCTTCGGCCGGTCCTTCGACGGTGCGGAGCCCTCGGCCATGCGTGCGATTGTAGCGGCGGCCCGTCGGGCGGCCGGGTGAACGCGCCCGCGCGCAGGTAGCATGCTCGGCCGATGAACGCCAACGAAGTGCTCGCGGACGCCGTGGTTACGCTGAAGGCGTCCACCGCGATCGATCACTGGCAACGCGGTCGCGAGCAGATCGAGGCCGACGAACTGTTGCGCTTCGCGATGGGCGTCGACCGCGTTCGCCCGCGTGACGAGGTGGCGGCCGGCGCGCGCCGGCGGTTCGGTCGGATGATCGAGCGGCGCGCGAGCGGAGAGCCCGTGCAGCTGATCATGGGGCATGCGGTGTTCCGCGGGCTGGAGATCGAGGCCCGGCCCGGCGTGTTCGTCCCCCGGGATTCGACGGAATACCTTGCGGAGCAAGCGATCCGGCGCCTCCACGGTCGCCGCCGTCCGGTCGCGGTCGACCTGGCCACCGGGGGCGGCGCCGTCGCGCTGTCGATCGCCAACGAGGTCCCCGGGGCGCGCGTCTTCGGCTCGGACATCTCGGCCGCGGCCGTCCGAGTCGCCAGACACAACGCCGAGGGGTTGCGGCTGCGCGCCACCTTCGTGCGCGGCGACCTGGTCGACGCGCTGCCGCGACGCATCGCGGGTGAGGTGGACGTGATCACGCTGCACCCGCCGTACGTGGCCCGCGGCGAACTCCGGGACCTCCCCGAGGAGATCCTGCGGTTCGAGCCGGTGCACACGCTGACGGATCAGAGCTTCGACGGCCTCGGGCTGGTCGGGCGCGCGGTCGCCGAGGCACCGGCCTGGCTCCGTCCGGGCGGGTGGCTGCTGATCGAGGTGAGCCCCGACAGAGCCCGGCCGGTGGCGTCGGTCATGCGTCGCGGCGGGTTCACGGACGTCCGCAGCACGATGGACCGGGGGTTCAAGGTGACCCGCGTGCTCGTCGGGCGCGTGAGGGCATGAGCGCGCCCGAGCAGCTTCCGTACGGCACCTGGCCCTCGCCGATCACCGCCCGGCGCGCGGCGCAGGCGTGCGTGCGGCTGGCCGAGACCCGGGCGTTCGGGGAGTCGACGACCTGGATCGAGCGCCGGCCGAACGAGGACGGCCGCTACGTGCTCGTGCGCGTCGACGCGGGCGCCGACCCGCGCGACGTGACGCCGTCGGGATTCTCCGCCCGCACGCGCGTGCACGAATACGGGGGCGGCTCGTACACCGTGTTCGACGACGCCGTGTTCTTCACGAACGACCGCGACCAGCGCCTGTACCGGCATCGCGAGGGCGAGGAGCCGATCCCCATCAGCCCGGAGCCCCCGGTCGAGCGCGGCCTCCGGTACGCGGACCTCGACGTGTCGCCCGACGGCGAGCGCCTGGCATGCGTTCGCGAGCGCCACGACGCGAGCGGCGAGGTCACCAACGACTTGGTGGTCATGCGCACCGACGGCACGGACCCATCGACCCTCGCGTCCGGGCGCGACTTCTACGCGAGCCCGCGCTGGTCAGCCGAGGGCTCGAGGCTCGCGTACCTCGGCTGGGACTTCCCGCAGATGCCGTGGGACGGCACGGAGCTGCGCGTCGCCGAGGTTGGCCCGGACGGGACCGCTGTGTCCGAACGCCACGTGGCGGGAGGGCCCGAGGAGTCCGTGTTCCAGCCCTCGTGGAGCCCCGACGGCCTCGTGCACTTCGTCTCGGACCGGACGAACTGGTGGAACCTGTATCGGGAGGACGCAGCCGGCGAGGTGACGAACCTCACACCGACCGAAGCCGAGTTCGGCGTGCCGATGTGGGTGTTCGGGTACGCGACGTACGCGTTCCTATCGGACGGGCGCATCGCGGTCGCCTACCGGCGCCAGGGCCTGCACCACCTCGCGCTCCTCGACCCGGGGACGGCAGAGATGCTGGACCTCGATCTCCCGTTCACCTGCTTCGACCCGTACCTGTCGGCGTCCGGCCAGCGCCTGGCGTTCATCGCGGGCGGCGCGGCGACGCCGATGCAGGTCGTGTCGCTGGACTTCGCGACCCGCGCCGTCGAGGTGCTGTGCGAGAGCGAGCGGATCGAGTTCGACGCGGGCTACGTCGCCGAGCCCGAGCCGATCGCGTTCGCCGCCTCCGACGGCCGGACCGCGTACGCGTACCACTACCCACCGACGAACCCGCGGGCGATCGGGCCCGACGGCGAGTTCCCCCCGCTCGTGGTCTACGTGCACGGGGGTCCGACGTCGGAGGTCTCGCCGGAGTACGACCTGGAGGTGCAGTACTTCACCAGCCGCGGGTTCGCGTACGTGGCCGTCAACTACGGCGGGAGCACCGGGTACGGACGCGCGTTCCGCGAGAGCCTGTACCGGCGCTGGGGCGAAGTCGACGTGGACGACGCGATCGCCGCGACCCGCGCCCTGGTCGAGCGCGGCCTTGCCGACGGCGAACGGCTGCTCGTCACGGGCGGGAGCGCCGGAGGGTGGACGGTCCTGTGCGCGCTTGCGTTCCGCGACGCGTTCGCGGCGGGGACGAGCTACTTCGGCGTCTCCGACCTCGAGCCGTTCGCTCGGATCACGCACAAGTTCGAGTCCCGGTACGTCGACCTGCTGGTCGGGCCGCTGCCGGAGGCGGCCGAGGCGTGGGAGGCTCGCTCGCCCGCCCGGCACGCGGACGGCATCCATAGGCCGCTGCTGATCCTGCAGGGCGACGAGGACGAGGTCGTGCCGCCCTCCCAGGCCGAGGTCATCGTCGAGGCGCTCGAACGCCGGGGGCTGCCGTACGCCTACCTGCTGTTCGAGGGCGAGCAGCACGGGTTCCGCAAGGCCGAGAACATCACCCGGTCGCTCGAAGCCGAGCTGACCTTCTACGGGAGGGTCCTGGGGTTCGAGCCCCACGACGACCTGCCGCACCTCGACGTCCGGAACCTGGCGCCCGGCCGGTCGCCGTCGTGAACGGTCCGGCGGCGGTCTCGCCGAGGGGGGTGCGGGAGGCCCGGCCCCTCGGCCCGGCCCCCCGCTCGAGAGGGGGCGCATCCTCTCGTGGCGTTCGAAACCGTAGCGGTGGCCTGTGAAGGCCTGGCGTCGCTTCGATGACGGAGCGGTGAACCTAGTGCTTGACGGGCCAGGCCGCGGCCGCGAGCGCCGCGCGTCCGATCCGCCGCGTGAAGCTCCGGGCCTCGACGGCCTTGCTGCGGCGCGTCGAGCGAGCCAGGCGGTCGGCCTGGGCCTCGCGGTGACGGTCGGCGATCTGGTGCCTGGCCATCTCTCCGCTCAGCATCTGCGCACCTCCTTCGGAAGACGCCTCGAACGCTACGCGCCGAGGCCCGCAGCCCACGGTGACGACACGCACCGGCCGGCGGTGACCTCCGTCACGTTGCGGATTCGTGCTGTCGGGTCGAAGATGCGCCCGTGATCCGTCGGGGCGCGATCGGGTTGGGGGCGCTCGCGGCGCTCCTCGTCGCGTTGTCGGCGAGCTCGCCGCCGGCGAATGCGCAGTCGGCCTCGCCCAGCCCGTCAAAGGGCCCGAGCGTGAGCGGGGAGATCTCTGGGTCGCTGGCAAGGGGCTCGACCCTGTCGATCCGTGTCGACGCCACGATGCCCGGCGGCTGGCAGGGGCTGCACCTGATCGACGTCGTGGTCCGTTCGGGCAGCCAGACGCTCGAGGAGCCTGTCTACGACATCGAGGACAACAAGCTCACGATCGCGGGCCAGTCCGTCATCACCGGGACGGGGTCGGTCGGCACGGGCGAGTACCTGCGGGTGAGCGGGGCCGACGTGATCCTGACCACCGGCGGCGGGAACCTCTCGCTGCAGATCAACGCCGACGTGGTCAAGACGATCCCGGGCGGGGCGCGGTTCGACATGCACGTCATCAGCGACACGGGGGAGACCGCGCAGGCCACCAAGTCGCTGGCCGAGCCGGAGACCACGAGCGGGTTCGGCTGGGGCACGCTGATGGCATTCGTCGCGGTAGCGCTCTTCGCCGGGGGATTCATCGGCAACCTGTTCGCGAACAAGCGGCGGCCGCAGCCGGCGTTCTCCGTCTACGGAGCGGTCCAGCGCAGGCTGGACGAGGACAAGGCCGCCAAGAGCGGAGCGTCGTGAGGACCTCCGGCCTGTACGGCCTGATCGACGAGCGCGCCCGTTCGAACGGGACGGCCGGCCCGGACACGTGGGAGCGACTGGCCGAGCTCACGGACCCCTCGGAGTTCCGTCCCAAGCTCCGCGACGACATCGAGATCCGCGTCTTCGAGCAGCGGTGGGGCCAGGGGTACGCGATGGTCGCGAACCCCCGCGACCTCATCCATTACCGGCTCCAGGTCTCAGACCTCGACCTGCTGCGCATGATGGACGGCACGCGCACGGTCAAGGAGATCGTGGTCGAGCGCTTCGAGGACTCGGGCGAGCTCGAACTCTCCGCCGTGATCGACATCGTTCGATCGCTGTACGAGGGCAACTTCCTCGAACAGCGTTACGTCGACGTCCCCGAGATGGTCAAGCGCGCCCTCGATCCGGTGTCCGAGCGCCGGCGCAAGGTCCGGCAGTTCGGCAAGACGCTGACGATCGAGTGGGAGGGCGCGCACCGTCTCGTGTCCTGGCTGTACCGCCACGGCCTGAAGTACGTCTTCAACTGGGCCGCGGTGATCGTGCTCATCGCGATCGCGATCGTCGGGTTCGGCTTCTTCGTCGATCTGATCCGGGCAAATCAGTTCGCGATCGCCGGACAGTCGATCGCGATCGGCTTCATCGTCCTGCTCGTCCTGGATTACGTGATGGTGTTCTGTCACGAGCTCGGCCACGCGCTGGTGGTCGTGCACAACGGCCGGCGTATCCGCAGCGCCGGGTTCCAGATCTACTTCGGATCGCCGGCGTTTTTCGTCGAGAGCTCGGACGGGCTGATGATGGAGCGCAAGCAGCAGATCCTGGAGTCGTTCGCGGGCCCGTTCGCGCAGCTGGTCCTGGCGGGGATCGCCGCCTTCCTGGCCTGGGAGTTCCCGGGATGGATCCTGGCGGAGACCATGTACAAGTTCGCGGTCCTGAACTACCTGGTCGTGATCATGAACCTGATCCCGCTGCTGGAGCTGGACGGCTACTACATCCTGGCCGACCTGATCGAGGTGCCGGACCTGCGCGAACGCTCGCTCGCCTTCATGCGCCACGACTTCGTCCACAAGATCGTGACGCGCGACCGGTTTAACAAGCGGGACGTCGGCCTGCTCCTGTACGGCGTGCTGGGCGTGTTGTTCACGATCTTCTCGTTGTGGACCGCGTGGTTCTACTGGCAGACGGTGTTCGGCGATCTCGTGTCCAGGCTGTGGAGTGAAGGCGCGGTGACCCGCCTGCTCCTGATCGTCCTGGCGGCGTTCATCGCCGGACCGCTGCTCCGAGGGCTCATCAAACTCATCCGCGCGATCGGACGAGAGGTACTGACCGTCTGGCGCCGGATCAAGTTCCGCCTGGAGACCGGATGGCGTGTGGAGGCGTCCGAGCTGATCGACGCCCTGCCGATGTTCGAGGACATCCCCGTGGACGCGCTCAACGAGCTCGCCGGGCGGGTTCGCCTCCGCGCGCTCGGCCCCGGGCAGGCAGTGTTCCGTCAGGGCGACCGGCCCAACGCTTTCTACGTCGTGCGCAAGGGCGTGCTCGAGGTCGTGGAGGAGGACGCCGACACCGGCGGGGAGCGCACGCTGAGGGCGCTCGGCCGCGGCGAGTCGTTCGGCGAGCTCGGTCTGGTGTCGAACGCCTCACGGGCGGCGACCGTCCGGGCCGCGGATCGGGTCGAGCTGTTCGAGGTCGACAAGAGCAGCTTCGATCGGCTGCTCGCCGACCGCATCGACCTGCCGGATCTCGAGCCGACCCTGCAGCAGCTCGCCGAGCTCCGACGTCTGAAGTGCTTCAGCAACATGGGGACCCAGCAGCTGTCGGAGGTCCTGGACCGGGGGGAGTGGGTGGCCTTCGCACCCGGGCAGGAGGTCATGCGTCAGGGCGACATCGGCGACGCGTTCTATGCGATATCGTCCGGCCAGGTCGACATCGTCCACGACGGGGCGTTGGTCAACACGATCGGGTCGGGTTCCTATTTCGGAGAGGTGGCATTGCTGATGGACGTGCCGAGAACCGCGACGGTGGTATCCAGGACGCCCGTCCGGGCGTTCCGGATCGACCGCGACGGTTTCGACGCGCTGGTGGGAGACGCATTCAGGCGCGGCACGTTGGTTTCGCATTCGGTCACCGAAGAGCTGGCCCACTGATCGATGGACTGCTGGCACTGCAAGCGGAGCGCCGTGGGGATCTGCCGGTTCTGCGGCCGGGGGATTTGCGAGGACCACGTCGAGACCCAGCCGTTCATCCTCGAGCTGTTCCGCGCCAAGGACGTCCCCCACGTGCTCGTCGTCGAGGACGCGTTGTACTGCGGCGCATGCACGCCGCGTCCCGACCCGCTGGAGCTGCCCGAGCTCGACTCCATGTGACGGCCGTCACATCCGCTCGTGTGACGGACATCACGCGGTTCACCGTGACGCGCGACACACGCATCCGGTGACGGGAAGGGGCAGGATTCCGTCATGAGTCGTGCCCTGATAGGGCAAGAGCGGATTGGGGGGGAGGTGACCATCGTGGCGGAGAAGAAGATCTCCCCGAAGGCGCCGGCCGACAAGGCCAAGAAGGAGTCCGGGAAGACCGAGGCTGCCACTCGCGTCTCGCGCGTGAAGCGGCTGAAGAGGCAGAAGAGAATGAAGCGGGTCAAGAAGTAAGGATCCAATCCTTTGGAACGGGCCGGGTCGCCAATGGCGACCCGGCCCGTTGGTTTCTCCGATGGACATCCCACGAGGGGGGAACGGTTGACTACGCTTGCGTACGTGGCCACGGCGGAGGTAGGCGGGGACGTCCTCGAGGCCATGTCGCAGACCCCGCTCTTCGAGGGAGCGTCGGCCGAGACGATCTCGCGTCTGGCCGACAAGGGCGTCATCAGACGTTTCCGCCGCGGGACCTACCTGTTCCATCAGGGCGACGAGGCCCCGGACATCCACTTCCTCGTTCGTGGGCGCATCGAGATCAGCTCGCTGACGTCGAGCGGCCACCGCCAGCTCCACACCACGCTGGATACCCCGCAGTTCTTCGGCGAGCTCGGGGTGCTCGGCGACCAGCCGAGATCGGCCGCGGCGCTCGCGCTCGAGGAGACCGAGGTCTGGCGCGCCGGCGCGGCCGACTTCATGGAGTTCCTGACCGAGGAGCCGCCGGCCGCCCAGGCGATGCTCCGGGCGCTCGCCCGTCAGGTGCTCTCGCACGAGGCGTTCGTCGAGGACCTTCTCTACCTCGACCTGAAGGGCCGCGTGGCCAAGCGGCTGCTGCAGCTCGTGAGCCCCTCGCTTGACGACCTGCCGGACGACGGAGCGGTCGTGCCCTCGATCGTGACGCACGCGGACCTGGCGAGCCTGTGCGGGGGAAGCCGGGAGAACGTCACGCGCATCCTGTCCGACTTCCAGCGCCGCGGCTACGTCGAGCGAGACGGCCGGAAGTTCGTCCTGTGCAAGATCGCGGGCCTCGCTCGGCTGGCGGGGCTGTAGACGGATGACCTACCGGACGTTCCGGCGACGGCTGAGCGAGGCCACGGCGGCGCACGACTGGCTCGAGGGGTTCTCGTTCGTCCTGGGGCTCGGGTTCCTGGTGCTGGCGGTGCTGTGCGTCTGGGGGATCGTGACGGCCCTCGTGAACATCGGCGACACGGAATCGATCCCCGGCACCCACGCGGTGGCCGGGTTCCTCGAGGTGACGCGCGGGTTCGCGATCGTGCTGTTCGCGGTCATGGGCATCGTGACGGTCGTCGTCGGCTGGTTCTTCGCCGGCGACACGCTCAGGCGATGGGTCCGCCGCGCGCGCACCCGTGGCTGAGGTTCGGTCAGCCGCCGATCGCGGACATCGAGCGCTCGGGCTGCCGAAAGTCCGGGTGGTTGATCCGGTGGCCCGACCACTTCCGCCAGACGTTCTCGCGCACCAGCGCCTCGAGCTCGTCGTCCGACGCCCCCGCCCGCAGCGGGCCGCGCAGGTCGGTCTCCTCGAGCGCGAACAGGCAGGCGCGCACCTCGCCCTCGGCGGTGATGCGAAGCCGGTTGCACGTGTCGCAGAAGGGCTCGGTGACGCTTGAGATCGCGCCGATCCCGCCCGGCGTGCCGTCGGCGAACCGGTAGCTGGTGGCCGGCTCGGCGTCGGGGCGCTCGGGGACGAGCGGGAAGACCGCGTCGATCGCGTCCAGGATCCGCGCGGACGAGACGACCTTGGCGCGTTCCCAGGCGTGCTGCGCGTCCAGCGGCATGTACTCGATGAACCGGACGACGCGGTCGTGTTCCCTGGCCCACGCCGCCAGGTCGACGACTTCGTCGTCGTTGGTGCCGCCGATCACGACGCAGTTGATCTTCATCGGGACCAGGCCCGCTTCCTCGGCCGCGGCGATGCCGGCGAGCACCCGGTCGAGCGCGTCGCGCCGCGTCATCTCCTCGAACCGGTGCCGCAGCAGCGAGTCGAGCGAGACCGTGACTCGGTCGAGCCCAGCCCGTGCGAGCGGCTCGGCCAGGCGATCGAGCAGGACGCCGTTGGTGGTCATCGACAGGTCGGTCCCGGGCGCCGCCTCGCGGAACATCCGGACGAGCTCGGGCAGGTCGGCGCGGACGGTGGGCTCGCCTCCGGTCACCTTGACCGAACGGATCCCCAGGCGCTCCACGAACAGCCGCAGGAGCCGGGTCAGTTCCTCGAACGTGAGGATCTCGTGCTTGGGCAGCCACGCCAGGCCCTCGGCCGGCATGCAGTAGGTGCACCGGAAGTTGCACCGGTCTGTGACCGAGATCCGAAGGTCGTCCGCGACCCGGCCGAACGTGTCGACCAGCGGGCCCTCGGAGGGGGCGGGCGTCGTGGGTGGCTGCCAGGCGTCCATCGGCACCTCCAGCCTACTGCGGAGGGGAGGTTTGCCTCCCCGGAACCCCCGCTAGGCCTCAGGCGCGTCCGTAGGCGGCGGGGGCAGGAGCGACTCCAGCGTCTCGAGCACGGTCGACAGCGCCTGGTCGCGGGACCGCCCGCCCGCCATGCGGCGCCCGGCCGCGAAGCCGAGCAGGAAGGCCGCGAGCGGCGTCGTCTTACGTTCGACGCGGTGGGCTACCTCCCTGGACGAGCGGAGCAGGCGGTCGGTCTCCTCCTCCGTCAGCGGGTCCTCGCCGAGCGCCTCGGCCAGCTCATCGATCCAGGCGTCCATCGACCTCCCGTCCTCTCGTGGTCTGCGGACCGCACCGTACCGCTCGCAATGCCGGGGCGCGTCGCGCGTTCGTCTGGCAGGATGAGCCCGATGAGCGGGATGCGTGCCGCCGTCGTGACCGTCTCCGATGGCGTCTCCCGGGGAACCCGCGAGGACTCCACCGGCGACGTCGCCGAGGAGCTGCTCCGTGGCGCCGGGTTCGACGTCGGGGCGCGCGAGGTCGTCCCCGACGAACGTCCCGCGATCGAGGCGATCCTGCGCGACCTGGCCGACCGGCGCGGGTTCGGCCTGGTCGTCACGACGGGGGGCACGGGGTTCGGGCCCCGCGACGTGACGCCGGAGGCGACCCGCCAGGTGATCGAACGCGAGGCGCCGGGCCTAGGCGAGCTCATGCGCGTGGACGGGTTGCGGCAGACGCCGATGGCCGCCCTGTCGCGCGGCATCGCGGGCTCGCGGGGCTCGACGCTCATCGTGAACCTTCCCGGGAGCCCGAGGGGCGTTCGCGAGGGGCTCGAGGCGCTGCTGCCCGTCGTGCCG